>CAYWWV010000022.1:5316-21116 GCA_964462185.1 uncultured Candidatus Bathyarchaeia archaeon
GCCTCCTTGCTCCAGGGCTCCCTGGCCAGTGCTTCCCTGAAGGCCTCCTCGGCTTCCCGGAGCCTCCCGAGTCTGGAGAGGACGATGCCCCACTCCAGGTAGCAGCCTGATCTCTGTGGCTCCAACTCCACCAGGGCTCGCAGGTGGGGCTCCGCCGACGCCAGGTCTCCTTTCTCCAGGAGGAGTTTAACCAGGTTCCTCCTATTGGTGGTGTCCTCGGGGTCTGCCTTCACAGCTGATCTCAGGTGTGCCTCGGCTTCCCCCAGTCGCCCCAGCCCCCATAGGAGGAGGCCGTAGTTGTTGTGTAGATCGGTGTTCCCTGGGTCCAGGGCCAGGCCTCTCAGATACAGCTCCTCGGCCTTCCTCCACTCCCCCAGGTCCGAAGAGGCGTTGGCCAGGTTGTTTAAGACCACTGGGTCCTCCCCCAGCTCCAGGGCCTCCTCGAAAAGCTGGGCAGCCTCCTCCACCCTCCCCCCCTCGTAGAGGAGCACCCCCAGATTGTTGAGTATCCCCGAGTCACGGAAACGCTGCCGGGCCTCCCTGAGGAGGGCTTCGGCGTCCCCCGTCCGCCCCTGGTCTTGGAGGAACCGTGCGTAGAGGTCGTAGGCTTGGGAGCCTCCGCCTAGCTCGACGGCCCTAGCCAGGTGCCTCTCGGCCTCCTCCAGCCTCCCCTGGCTGGAGTGGAACCTGGCCAAGCTCAGGTGGTGCTCCACGGTGTCAGGGAAAACCCCCCCAGCGGGGAGGCATCCCGAATCCTCCAGCATTCTATCCGCCTTTTCCCGGGTCTCAGGGCTCACAGCCAGCGCGCTGGCAAGTCCAAGCAGCCTCCTCGCGTCATCGCCAGACAAACCCCCACCCCTGGCCGCCTCCAATAACACCTGGGCCACCCCCTCGTCCCTCCCCAGGTTCTCCAGCAACCACGTGGCCAGCCTCACCGCTGGCTCCACCTCCCCCTCCCTCAACATCCTCCTCAAGGCTTCACCGTAGGCGGACAACGCCAACGATTAACCTTGGCCTCGAGCCGTATATAACCCTGGCACCCTAGAGGGTTATAGTTATCAACCCTTGAACCCCTCCTCTAAGCATGTCTAAGTCACACGATGAGGGGTCGCTGGTCCTCAAGAACGCCATGGTTGTGAACGGTAGGGGGACTCCACCCTACGGCCCTGTGGACATCTTGGTGGAGGACGGGGTCATCAAGGAGGTGGTGAACGTGGACAGCATAAGCCTGGCACGCTACGCCCCCAAGAGGCCCCGCGGCGATGTGGAGGTGGACGCCCAGGGGATGTACGTCCTACCCGGCTTGGTGGATATGCACGTGCACATAAACATCCTCGACGAAAAGTGTGGGCCCAGGGGGGCCGAGTACGCCTACAAGCTCCTATTGGCACACGGGGTAACCACCATCCGAACCTGTGGGTTCGGCACCGATGAGAAGCTTTTGGAGCACAAGAGGTTGAGCCAGGAGCACCGCTTGGACGCCCCCAATCTACGGGTCATGGGAAGCTGGCCCAGCGAAGCCTCCACCGTCGAGGAGGCCAGGGAAGCCGTCGCCCGTTTGAAGGAGTTGGGGGTGGATGGGGTGAAGATGATCCCCAGGCCCCACGTAACGCCGAGCATGTTGGAGGCCGTCGCCGAAGAGGTAAGGCGTTTTGGCTTCAAGGCGGGCGTAGCCATACACCACCCCCAATACAGCGAGTTAGACGCATTAACCACCAGCAACGCCCTGGGGGAGCTGCTCACCGTGGAGCACAGCTACGGCATCCCCCAAGCCGCCATCCCCGGCACCCAGTGGTTCCCCCCAGAGTACAACTACAGCAACGAGGTGGACCGATTCCGCTGGAGCGGATACATATGGGATGAAGCCATGGAATACCCAGACAGAGTTAGAACCGTGGTGGACACCCTCATAGCCAACGGCACCACCTGGGACCCCACCATGGTGGTCTACGAGGCCCACCGAGACCTGGAGCGGGCCAAGAACCTGCCCTGGCATCGGAAATACACCGTTAGGCAGCTCTGGGAGGCCTTCAGCCCCAGCCCCGATAGGCACGCCACCCACTTCTTCAACTGGACAACGTGGGACGAGGTGGCCTGGCGGCGCAAATACCGGGTCTGGATGCAGTGGGTCAAATACTTCTTCGACCATGGGGGAAGGCTGGTGGCTGGGAGCGACACCGCCTTCCTGTACGCCGTCTTCGGGTTCGCCCTGGTGAGGGAGCTGGAACTCTTCCAGGAGGCTGGGATACACCCCATAGATGTGGTGAAGATAGCCACCACCAACGCCCACGAGGCGCTGGGAGACCCCTCCAGGGCCCGTGGGGTGGCCGTGGGGGCGCCCGCCGACCTCTGTGTGGTGGATGGCAACCCCCTGGCCAACTTCAAGGTTATGTATGGTACGGGGCTGCCGGAGTACGGTGAGGATGGCTCCATACGGCGCCACCGTGGCGGCGTACGGTGGACGGTGAAGGGGGGCAGGCTCTACGACTGCCGCAGCCTCTTGGCGGAGGTGGCGGAATACGTGGAGTCCCAGGGCCCCAAGGAGGGCCTTTAGACGGGAACCCCTCTCACGTAGCCCACCCCTGGCTCCCCCACCACCCTGACCCGGGTGAAGGTCCCGAGAGGCACCTCGGCGTCCAAGACCACCGTCTTATACGCATAGTTACGCCCCACCACGCCTCCCCTACGCGACCTCTCCGTCACCAAGACCTCTCCCTCCCACCCCAGCCACCGCCTCCCGGCCTCCACCCCCAGCCTCCTCCAGAGCTGGGTTAGGACCCGTGAACGCCTCTTGGTCTCCCGCCCATGGACCTTGCCAGGGAGCCGGATCGCGGGGGTCCCCGGCCTCTCCCAGTAGCGGCTGATGTTTAGAACGTCAGGCCTCAACCACTCGACAAGCCTGAGGCTGTCTTGGAACATCTCCCATGTCTCCCCTGGGAAGCCGCATATGATGTCTGTGCTCAACCCCACCTTTGGGTAGGCCTCCCTGAGGCGCTCCACTATGGCTTTGAAGTCCTCGACGGTGTAGCCTCGGTTCATGGCTTTGAGGACCTGGTTGTTCCCCGATTGGACGGGGATGTGGACGAACTTGTATATCTTGGGGCTGGAGAGGGCCTCGATGAACTCCTCCAGAATGGGGGAGAGGGTTTTGGGGTTGCACATACCCACCCTCACCCTGAACTCTCCCGGCACCCCGGCGATCCTCTCTAAAAGCCCCGCAAGGTTAACCCCCCCCGCCCTGTAGGCCGCAGTGTCCTCGGCGGTCACCCAGACCTCCCGGCACCCCTCGGCCACAGCCCTCTCCACGTCCTCCACCACGCCCTCCCAGGGGTAGCTCTGGATACTGCCCCGCGCCAGCTTGACGATGCAGTAGGCGCAGTTTCCCAGGCAGCCGGAGCTGATGGGGGCCACGTGGACCAGGGGGTTTAACCTGGCTCTCGGTAGGCATGTCTTGTCGGTGGGGGCCCTGCCCAGCGCCTCCATCCTCTGCCCCCTCAAAGCCCCCCAGGCAACCTTGGCCACCTCCTCCACGTGGTCCGGCCCCAGGAGGCTGGCCTGGGGCACAAGGCTTCTAACCCTCTCAGCCATGGACTCTGGCATGCACCCGGCTACAATGAGGGGGGTGCCCAGGGCCTCCAGCTCCTTAAGCCTCTTCGAGACCTTCACCTCTGTGGGGGTCTTCACCACACAGGTGAGCACCAGGTTTACGTCGGATTCCCGGGGGTTTTCCACCAGCTGGAAGCCTGATTCCTGGAGGAGTCCCCTCATTATCTCTGCGTCTGCTGTGTTGGAGCTGCAGCCGTAGTGTTGGAGGTATATCTTTGGCATGGGGTTCTTGTTTTCCATGTGTGTGGGTGTCTTTTAAACGGTGTGGGGGGTGGGGTTTTTTATTGGGTGGTTGGGGTTGACCCGGGGAGGTTTAATGGGTTTAAGTTAATTTCCTGTTTGTTGCTTTGGCGTTGTTTATGGGTTTGTGTTGGTGTTTGTGGTTACGCGTGGATGGGGGTTCCTTAGGGGTAACTCTCAGAATATGAGAGTAACTAAAGTTACTTGAAAAAATTGAGAGTATTTTACCCATACCCGTCAAGAGGGGTGCATCACCCCCATGGGAGATGTTATTAGATTTCCACCACATTCCAAACTACGGGCCTATTCACACACCTATATGAGACAATAGGTTTGTGGGGGGACAAAACCCCTGGGCCTGAATGGGGGAGTGAGAAAAGTATGGAGTTACCAGGTAGAGCCATTCACTGGGCCCAAATCGAACTCTTAGGAGACCTTAAACGAATCCTACTAGGAAACACGAAGCCACCCCTAGACCTGCATGGGATTTTAAGGGGAATGATGGCCTTGGAGGACAGCGGCCTATACAACATGGAGGAGAATGTGGGGAGGCTCAACGCCAAGATAGACTTGGGCGTGGAACTCTACGACATGGAGAACTGGGAGTAGCGGCCCAAACCCCTTTTATTTATTCGCCCTCTACACGAGGTGGCGCCAGGCTTTAACCAGCCGCTCCCACCCGGTGGTACAGGACCCCTGGCTTCTGACTCGGCCCTCCTTGATGGCCTCCAGCACCCCCTCCACGGTTCTCTCCCTGGCGTCCACCAAGGTGTAGGCCCTCCCCACGGTGGAGGGAATATGGGAGTCGCTTCCACCGACACCGGGTAGGCCCAACCGGTCTGCCAGCCTGCGGTTGAGCCATTGCACTAACCGGCAGGGGAATTGGGCGCTGTTTACGACCTCGACGGCGTCGAAGCCGGCGTGTGGTGCCTCGCGGAGGTTGAACCAGTGTGTAGGCATTCCGTAGGGGTGGGCCAAGACTGCCAGCCCGCCGAGGCCATGTATTTGGTCCACTGTCTCAGCCATGTTCATCCCCGGTTGGACCCTCTCCTGGACTCCCAGGGCCAGTATGTGGCAGCCCCGGGCCGTAACCTCCACCCCAGGGACCACCAGAAGGTCCCCCGCCGACTCAAGCGCAGGTTCCAGGCCCTCCACCGTGTCGTGGTCCACCAGGGCGTATCCGTCGAGACCCGCGTGGCTGGCGGCCTCGTTGATCTCCTCGAGGCTGGACTTGGAGTCCCGCGAGTAGGCCGAGTGCACATGGAGGTCCAGCTTAAGCATCTACCCACCCCAAGAATCGCAAACCTTTTCCCACTCCCCCAGGAACTCCTTGCGCATCCGCTCCTTCTCTTTATCGGGTATGAAGCTTGTCTCCACCGAGTCCAAGCTTATCTGGAATAGCTGCCTTAGAGAGAATCCCAGCCGTCGGTGGAGCAGCCAATACTCCTTGTTCATATCGGAACCAAACATAGGGGGGTCGTCGGTGTTGACGCTCAACTGGACTCCTGACTCGATGAAGCGGCGGATGGGGTGGTCCTCGAGACGGGGGACCACACCGGTGGCCACGTTGCTGAGGGGGCAGCACTCTACGGCCACTCCCCGCCTAGCCAACTCGCGGAGGAGCTGGGGGTCGCCCCCGGCGGCCACCCCGTGGCCTATTCGCTCGGGCCTCAGCTCCCTCAGGCACTCCCAGACGTAGTCGGCCCCCGCGCCCTCCCCCTGGTGGGCCACGGTGTGTAGGCCCATCTCCCGGGCCCTCTCGTAGTGGTCCCGGTAGAGTCTGGGGGGGTGGCCGGCCTCGCTTCCCCCTGTGTCGATGGCGACGATGTTGTCGCCTTTCTCCTCGATGAGGTCCAGCACCCTCATCCCCGTCTCGGGGCCGTAGTTCCTGACCAGGTCCACCCTGATGTTGCAGGAGACCCCGAACCTCTCCCTGGCCCTGCGGATACCCCTGTTGATGGCGTCCAACATCTCCCCGTAGTCCAGCCCCCTCCGAACGTGGTCGTAGGCGCTGAATATACACTCCACGTGGCGGGTGTTGCTCCTGCTGCAGTCCTCCAGCATCTCATAGGTGAGGCGCTCGTAGATAGACTCCTCGTCCACCAGGTCGTTGACGGTGCTGTAGACCTCGAGGAAGTGCTCGAAGCTGGTGTACCTGTAGAACTCCTCTAGTGACTGGAGGTCTGGGTATTGGGGGTTTCCCTTTCTCTCCATGAGCCATAGCAGGGTTTCCGGTCTGGTGGAGCCTATGATGTGGATGTGCTGCTCCACCTTGGGCAGCGCCTTGATGGTCTCCCACGTCGACATTAACCAAGTAGGGAGAGTGGGAGATAAAAGCTCATTCCTCTGGGGTCTGCCCGTAGCTCTCCTCCAGGTAGAGGTGGAAGATGAGGGGGTTGAGTAGTGTGGAGAGTTGGACCAGTAGGTTGCTCCACAGGTAGCCCCCCGTGAGGTCCACCAGCAGCCCGTATATTGGTGTGACCAGGCTGAACCCCACGGTGCCCACCCCGTTCACCAACCCCAGGCCCACAGAGGCCTTCACAGGGGGCAGGGTCTCGGGGATCATGCTGAAGTAGAGGACCCAGAAGCTGCCTGCCAGGCCCATGAGGAAGCTGAGGGCGGTGAACACCCCTGGGCCCAGGGAGGCGGGGAGGTAGACCAGGGCGAACAGGGTCAAGGCGAACAATATGTTGAAGCCTATGAGGGGGGCTTTCCGCCTTCTGAGTTTGTCGCTGATGGCTGCCACGGCTATGCAGCCTGGTATGCCGGCCAGGGTGCCCGCGCTCACCACCCATCCCACCTCGAGGTAGGTGAACCCCTTGGCGTCTATGAGGTATTTAGCCATCCAATTCATGAAGACCCAGCTAAGGCTGCTGAGCACGTAGCCGGTGAGGAAGGGCCAGAGCCTTCGGTCTCGGGCTGTGGCGGCCAGGTTGGAGGCCAGGTTTTGGTGGGTGGATACCTGGGGTTCCTCCCTGTCCCTGAGGACCAGGGCGTTGGCCAGCCAGCTCCCCACCAGCGCCAGGCTCATGGCCAGATACAGGGGCCGCCACCCCCCCAAGAAGTCCAGCGCCAGGGGGAAGCCCAGGTATGAGATGGTGTTCCCCAGGCCGCTGGCCGCGCTGAGAACCCCTATGGCGGTGGCCCTTCTCTCCGCCGGGAACCAGGTGGATATGAGCTTGACAGCGTTGATGTAGAAGGTGCTGCAGCCTACGCCGATGAGGATTTGGGCTGCGAATAGCAGGGGATAGCTGGAGCTGGCCCAGAAGAGGAAGACTCCTGCAAGGGTTAAGACGGTGAACGAGAGGATGGTTTTCCTGGCTCCCAGGGTGTCGCTGAGCACACCGCTGGGTACCTGGAGAACCCCGTAGACGAAGAAGTAGGCCGATATGAGGGTTCCCATGGCCGCGTGGCTTATGGACAACTCCTCTATGAGGACGGGTGTGAGGGCTCCCGCGGCGCTGCGTAGGAAGTTCTCCACCAGGTAGGTCAGAGATATGCAGGCCAATAGGATGAGGGGGTATCTTCCACCAGTCAACTCAAACCTAGCTAAAGCTGGAGGCACAGCTTTAAAGATTCCCCCCCGGGTCCAACCCGTCAACGATTTAACCCCCTCCCCCCTAGTAAATCCCATGAAGGCTGAAGGAGCAGAGATAGCAATCATCGGGGGCACAGGGGTCTACGACCCCGAGTTGATGGAGGACGCCAAGAAGGTTAAGGTCCACACACCCTATGGCGCCCCCTCTGCCACCGTTACCGTTGGGGTCTACAAGGGGAGGAGGGTGGCCTTCCTACCCCGCCACGGCGAGGGGCACACCATTCCCCCCCATCGGATCCCCTTCAGGGCCAACATCTGGGCCTTGAAACAGCTGGGGGTCAAACGCATCCTGGCCAGCAGCGCCGTGGGAAGCCTGAGGCTGGACTACGAGCCCGGCCACTTCGTCCTGACGGACCAGTTCATCGACCGAACCAAGAAACGCCTGGACACCTTCTACGAGGGGGGCCAGGTCTGCCACATCAGCGCAGCCGACCCCTTCTGCCCCCAGTTGAGGGGGCTGGTGGGAGACCTGGCTGAGAAGCTGGGGCTGACGGTCCACAGGAAGGGGGTGTACGTCTGCATTGAGGGGCCCAGATTCAGCACCAGGGCGGAGTCCAGGCTCTTCAGGTCGTGGGGATGCGACATCATAGGCATGACCCTATATCCGGAGGTGGTCTTGGCCCGGGAGGCCGAGATATGTTACGCCTCCATCGCCATGGTCACCGACTACGATGTTTGGGCTGAGAAGCCTGTGAGCGCCCAGGAGGTGGTGGAGACCATGGCCAGGAACAGCGAGGGATTCAGGAAACTGATCTCGGAGGCCATCCCAAAGATCCCGGAGAAACGGGAGTGTGGGTGCGGAGAGGCCTTGAAGGAAGCCTTGTATTGATAGCCTAAGGTTTATACCTCATACCCCACCCAAACAAAGTGGAATGACTGGCTCGTGGGCCCGGGAGGGGCAGAGAAACACAGGCCTCTGGGTTATAGTAGTTGTTTTAATGGTTTTAAACGTGGGTGTGTTGGCCTACACCACCCTGTGGAGGGGCTCTGGCAGCGACGCCCAGCTGAAGGCTTTGGAGCTGGAGCTACGCAGCGCACAGCGGGACATCGAGAGCCTGAAGGAGGAGATACGCATCCTGGATCGGGGTGAGTCCAACCCCGATCTCGGGGTTATCGAGATCTACAACAGGACCAAGTTCAGTGTGGTCCTCATCGAGACCCCCACGGGTGCGGGTAGCGGATGGGTCTACGACGAGGAGGGCCACATCATCACCAACAACCACGTTGTCCAGGGCTACGAGGAGGTCCAAGTGACCTTCCAATCGGGGGAGATCCTCGAGGCAGACGTGGTTGGCACCGACCCCTACAGCGATATGGCTGTGATCGGGTTGCGTGAGGCTCCCCCTGGGTTGTTGAGGCCTCTCCCCGTGGGGAGGAGTAGCACTCTGTTGGTGGGGGAGACGGTGATAGCCATTGGGAACCCCTTCGGATTGGCCAACACGCTTACTGTGGGGGTGATAAGCGCCACGGGCCGGCAGATGACCACTGTGAACAACTACGCCATCGTCGACGTGATCCAGACGGATGCCGCCATCAACCCTGGGAACAGCGGGGGCCCCCTCCTCAACCTCAAGGGGGAGGTGGTGGGGATGAACACGGCCATCATCAGCAACACCAGGGACTTTAGCGGCATCGGGTTCGCCATCCCCAGCGACACCATCACCAGGGAGGTGGGCAGCCTCATTGAGAATGGGACCTACCAGCACCCTTGGCTGGGGATCAGTGGTTTGAACCTCACCCCAGACCTGGCTGAGGCCATGGGTTTGGACCGGGACACCAGGGGCACACTGGTGGTTGACGTCTTACCTGGCGGCCCCGCAGACCAAGCAGGCATAAAGGGGTCCACCACCAGGATCATCCTTGGAGGCCGCATATTCTTCATCGGGGGGGACATCATCATAGGCGTAGACGGGGTCTCTATGCCCAACTTCTACGACCTCCAGGTCTACCTCACCCGCAACACCAGGCCCGGGCAAAAGATCACTCTAACCATAATCCGGGGTGGGGAGGCGATGGATGTGGAGTTCACCCTGGGCGTGAGGCCCCCGCCCTAACCGTTCTCCTCTATCAAGCGCCTGATGGACTCGTCGTCGTAGCTGAGGAGCCTGCCAAACCTCCAAGCGATCTCCTCCTCCAACCCCCGGGGGTTCCCAAGTTTGTCGCTCTCCTCCCTAAGCCTCTTCAAGGCCTGGTATTCCTGGAGGGCTTCCTCCCTGGCAATTAGGAACACTGTTTTCCCCTCTGCGATCTCCCTGGGAAACAGGAGGCTGGTCAATAGGCTGGGCTCCTCCACCACCTCCACCCCGAACCTACGGGCAAACTCCACCGTGTAGGGGAGGAGGGCCTCCGCCTCCTCCCTGGTGTAGGGGCTGCTCAGGGCCAACCCCTTGCAGCCCAATCCCACCACCTCTATAAACGCGGTGTTGACACCAGCGTAGAAACTGTGCTTGTGGAAGCCTTCCACCAGCTTCCTGGCCAACTCAGACATGGTAGTGGCTAGGCTCCCCCGTTTATCAGCCTTCCCACGGCCTCCTCCAAGGGCCTCTTGCTGGGCCTCCTCCCCTGGAAAACGGTGAAGTGGGTGTACCCGGCTGCTCGGAGCTGCTCCACGGCTCTGGGGATGGCGAAGCCCAGCTGGAGGGGGGTGTGGCAGTCGCTGCCCAGGGTGACCGTTGAGACCCCTCTCTCCCGGGCCGCCTCTATGAAGCCCAGCAAGGGATACTGTACCCCGTGCTCGTGTCGGAACCCCGAGGAGTTGACCTCGAACCCCACCCCGTACTCGCGCAGGCTGTCCAATGCCTCCTGGAGGCCCCCGTAGTCGTCTATGTCTACCTCGGCTATGCCCGCCCCCGATAGATACCTCCTCCAGTAGTCTGGGTGGGCCATGGCGTCGAACAATCCGCTCTCCACGGCCCTCCTCCAAAGCCTGTGGTACTTGGATGTGGCCTCCCTGAGGGTGAGGCCTTGGAAGAAGAGGGGTGCCTGGCGGCTGTGGCCTATGTCCAAGCCCTCTATGAAGTGGAGGCTCCCCAATACGAAGTCGAGGGGGTGCTCCTCCAATAACCGCTCCAGCCTCCCCTCGGCACCTGGAAAATAGTCCACCTCCAGCCCCACCCTCAACCGCACAGGCGTCTCCTCATCGTGGCGCCGGATGTTCTCCACGTAGTCCCCCAGCTGGTCTGGTTGGACCCCGAAGTGGGATTCAGGCCCCTCCACTATGAAGTGGGTGGTGAAGGCCAGCTCCTCCAGCCCCATCCCCTCAGCCGCCTCCACCACCCTTGGAACCGTGGAGCCCCTGGCGTCGCTGGAATAAGACTCGTGGACATGGTAGTCGATCCGGGCGGCCAGCATACACCTACCCTCACCCCCCTCGTTTTCAATCTTTCCAAGGTGGATCACGGCTCTGTAGCCCTGAAATGGTACCCCACTAGGGGTTCCACCTCCGTTATCGCTTTTACACCTCGGCGCACCCCCATGGTTGGATGCCCCATGGAGGCAGTGGCGCGAGGCGTAGTTGAACAGGCCATAGATGAGGAGCTGACCGACCGTCGCCTGGAGTACAGCTACAGCTTGTTTAAGCGGTTCGAGGAGGAGGGCATAATCAAGTCGGCGGAGAGCGCCATGTTCGGCAAGATATACGCCGAGGCCTTCAACTACTTGATCAACTACAAGATGCACACCCGGAAGCCTCTGAGCCTGGGGGAGATGGAGGAGTTCGACCGGGTTATACGGCGACGGGTCCTGGAGATTTGGGGGCGCATCAAGACCGTGTCGGCTCGTTGAATGGTCCCTGGGGAGAAAGGTGAGGAAAGCCCCAGGGAGGCACGTGGCTCCCTCTCCACCTCCCAGGGTTTAACCCTATTTCTGTCTCGGCTCTCCACAGACAGCAAAGGTTAAGTATCGTGGATGAGGCTACCCGTTGAGGCGGGTGAGTGGGGCCTCCTACCCGTTCCGCCATATAAACCCCGGTGGCAAGGAGGTGTATAAGTCGAAAACTAGAAGCCTAGCCCTCATGGGCGTCTACGCAGCCCTCTACGCTGTCCTCGTAGTGGTTTTCCAACCCATATCCTTCTCAGCCCTCCAGTTCCGCGTGGCCGGCGTGTTGAGGCCGGCCATCGCCAGGAGGAGGGAGCTGGCCCTAGCCTACGCGGCAGGGGTCTTGGCGGCCAATTTTTTCAGCCCCTTCGCAGGGGGGTACGAGTTGGTCTTCATGCCTTTGATGAGCCTGGTGGCTGGGGTGGCGGGCCACGAGGCTGCCAAGCGCTTGGGCGGGGGCTACTATACCTGTGGGGTTGTGGTGGCCGTCATCATCCCGTTGAGCGTGGCCTGGATGTTGAACCAGTTGCTGGGGCTCCCCGTGGTGGTCACCCTCCCCGGGTTGTTGGTGAGCGAGCAGCTGGTGAACCTCCTGGGTGCAACCATTTTTAGAGAGGTGGACAAGAGGTCCAGGTGGTGGGAGTTCTGAGCGTAGCAGTGGTCATCTTGAGTGGGGGGTTGGACTCCTCGACGGCGGCCTACTGGGCCCACAGCCAGGGGTATGGGGTTCACTGCCTCACCTTCAAGTATGGGCAGAGGGCCCAGAGGGAGGTGGAGGCCGCCCGGCAAATAGCCGGGAGCCTGGGGGTGCCCCACAAGGTGGTGGACCTGGCCTCCCTGGAGGACATCTACCGTGGGGCCACCAGCCTGGTCGACCAAACCTTGGAGGTCTCCAAGGAGTTCACCCCCAACCTAATCGTACCCTTCAGAAACGGCGTCTTCCTCTCGGTGGCCGTGGCATACGCAGACTCCATCGGCGCCAACACCGTAATATACGGGGCCCACGGCGACGACGAGCCCTTCTACCCCGACTGCAGGGAGGAGTTCTACAGGGCTTTCCAGGAGGCTGCCAGGCTGGGGACGGGTCGTGAGCTGGAGGTGTTCTCCCCCTGGAGGGGTTTGGGGAAGGCTGACATCGTGGCGAGGGCGTTGGAGCTGGGGGTTCCCCTGGAGAAGACCTGGAGCTGCTACTTGGAGGGCCCCATCCACTGCGGGGTTTGCGAGTCCTGCGTCAACAGGAGGAAGGCCTTCCAAGCGGCGGGGGTGGCCGACCCCACCGAGTACGCATCCGGTTAGACTCTTTTATAGGTGGGGCGCCCCTTGGTAACCTGTGAAGCCGGGAGTCGTCCGCCTACTGTCCAAGTATGGTTCCCTTGGCCCGCTGGTTTGGCTGGCCACCGTAGTCACCACAGCAGCAGTGTCCCCGGGTTTCCCGTCCCCCTCGAATGGCTTACTCCCTGAGGGGGATGCCGCCTTCCTCTTCAACACCGGTATGTTGATGGCTGGGAGCCTATCCATGCTTCTCTCGGCCGGCCTATACGAGTTCAGCGAGGGGGAGTTGGTGGGGGTGGCTGGGGCGGTCTCACTCCTTTCCTACGGGTTTGCCACCTGTGTCTCGGGGTTCATGCTGGTGGACTTGGGGGAGGTCCAGGTGGTGGCCCAGTATCTGGTGCAGATATCCGCGTTGGCCTCCACCGCCCTCACATCCCTCTTCCTCTGGGGGAGGGGGTGGAGGGGGTTCCCCGTGGCCATGGTGTGCGCCGCGGCTCTGGGGTTGGCCATGGGGGCTGTGCAGGGGGTGGGCCCCGTGGAGCCCAACCTCCCCTTCCAGGCTTCCTTCAACCTTTGGCAGGCGGCCCTGGGCTACCGGCTAGCCACCACGCCGCTGGAGGACCTTGCGCCTGTTGAGCCTCCCCACTAGCCGGCTCCAAATGGACTTGGTGTCTTCAACCTCCAAACCCACAGCGGGGGGCGCCCTGGGGTGGGTTTTACACCCCTGGGTTGCGGTCTCCACTCTGAGCTGGCTGAGAGCCTTGGTTGGCAGGGCGTGTTGGGGCTTGCAGTGGGGGCAGTATTCTACCCTGCCCGGGGTTTTGGACTGTTTGAGGCTTCTGAGGGCTTCGCCGATCCCCTGGTACTCCTGGGTTGGCAGCCCCTCGACCAGGGGGCAGCCCTCCAGGTGGATGGTGTTCACCCCCTCCCCCAGGTGGACCAGCACCCTCAACTCCAGCCACCTAGGGGTAGACCCGCCTCATGTCCCTGGGGAAGGGCACGGTGTCCCGGATGTGGTCCAGCTTCAACATCCACATGAGAACCCTCTCAATCCCCAAACCGAACCCGCTGTGGGGCACGGTGCCCCACTTCCTCAAATCCATGTACCACTCGTAGTTGGAGGGGTCCAACCCGTCCTCGATGGTGCGCTGGTACAACATCTCGTAGTCGTGGATGCGCTGCCCGCCTCCGATGATCTCGCCGTAGCCTTCGGGGGCCAGGAGGTCTGCGCTGAGGGTGACCTCAGGCCTGTCGGGGTTGGGCATGTGGTAGAAGGGCTTGATGCCCTTGGGGAACCCCACCACCCAGAAGGGGGTCTCAAACTCCTCCGTCAGGGGGCCCTCCTGGCGCCACCCGAAGTCGTCGCCCCAATACATCTCCACGCCCTTGGACTGGAGGGTCTCCACGGCCTCGTCGTAGGTGATCCTTGGGAAGGGCGGCTCCAGGGAGGCCAGGTATTCCGGGTCCCGGCCCGCCTTCCTCACCTTGTGGCCCACCTCTTGGGCCAGGGTGTTGGCTATGTGGCAGACCAGTCGGTCCCCCGAGTCCATGATGTCCTCCAGGGTGCTCCAGGGTTCCTCCAGCTCCATGTGGAGAAACTCGGCCAAGTGCCTCCGGGTGCGGGAGGGCTCGGCCCTGAAGCTGGGGGCGATGGTGTATATCTTGCCCAGGCTGCAGATGAGGGCCTCGGCGTAGAGCTGCCAGCTCTGGCTCAGGTAGACCCCCTCCCTCTCAAAGTAGTCTACGCTGAAGAGGGTGGAGCCCCCCTCCACGCTGGCGGTCATGAACATGGGTGTTTGGACCTCGGTGTACCCGTTCTCCTCGAACCAGTCGCGGGCCGCTTTGAGGAAGCGGGCCCTGATTTGGAATATGTTTTGGAGCCGGGGCTCCCTGATGTAGAGGTGGCGGTTGTCCATGAGGAACTCGATGCCCTGCTCCTTCTTCACTATGGGGTAGTCGGGCATGGCTCGGAAGACGCGTCCCAGCCTGGTGACCTGGATCTCCCAGCCGTCGGGGGCCCTCTCATCCCGTTTCACCCGCCCCCAGAGCTCCAGGGTGGACTCCAGCGGCAGCTTCTCCACCATCTTAAAGGTCTCCAGGTCCACGTCTTGCTTCCTAAGGGTGCACTGGATGACCCCTGACCCGTCCCTCAACTCTATGAATTGTATGCCCCCGCTGCTCCTGCTGGTGTAGATCCAGCCCCGGAGGCCCACCTCCTCCCCCTCCTCCCTCCGGCCCTCCAATACCTCGGCGGCGTCAATGAACCCAGTCATGTTACTCCAAAAGAGTTGGAGAACCTTAAAGGGGTTTACCCTTGAAGCGTGGCGATAAGCCTGACAAGGTTCTTTAGGGCCTGGTAGGTCTTAGCCACGGACTCTGCCTCCACGTATTCCCCTCTTGTGTAGGGGTGGACGATGGTGGGCCCCAGGGAGACTATCTCCATGGCTGGGCGGTGGTCTGCCAGGAAGCCGCACTCCAGGGCTGCTGGCACCCCCACCAGCTTGGCATCCACCCCCCAAGCCTTGGACACGGCTTCCTGGGCCAGCTTGGCCAGCCTGGACTCACTGGCTCGCCAGCTGGGGGAGACGGTGGACTGGGAGACCTGGGCGCCGAAGCCCCGCCCAAGTTGCGCTAGCTCCCCCTGGTTCCCGTAGGCGGCCTTGGCGTCGGTGGAGAGGGTGGTGACCCGGGCCTGGAAGACCCCGGGGCTGGAGCGCACCAAGCCGTTGTTGTTCACCACCCGAGGCAGGCCTCTCTGCTCCGAGCTCCAAGAGGCGGCCCCATGCGGCAGCCCCGCCACCAGCCCCAAGAACTTCTCCGACTCGTGGGCCGGGGCCGAGGGCGCCCCGTCCCTGGGCTCCGCCCAAACCTCCAAGCCTTTCTCCGCCGAGCGGTCCAGGCCTCGCCCCCACTCCCCCCACGCCTCCAAAGCCTTACCCGTCTCCCCCCTGGGCAGCAGCACCAAGGCCTCCGCCCTCCTAGCCACCGAGTAGGGGTGGCCCCCACCGTTGAACCAGCAAAGCCTTAGGGAGGTGGACTCTGAGAGCCTCAGCAGCCCCTCTGCCAGGAGCCTGTTGGCGTTAAGGCGGGGGAGGTGGGCCTCCCTCCCTGGGTGGCCGCCTGTGAGGCCCCCCACCCCCACCAGGATGGCCTCCCTGGAGCCCGGCTCCCGGGGGCGGTACTTGATGGTGTAGGTTGTTTCCGATAGGCCCGCGCAGCTGGTCACCACCACGCCTCCCAAGCCGGCGTCCAGGTTGACGGCGAAGGG
>CAYWWV010000023.1:0-21070 GCA_964462185.1 uncultured Candidatus Bathyarchaeia archaeon
TCTACAGGTGCTCGAAGCCTGTGGTTGAGGTAGGGGAAGACGGCCATGGACAGTTTGCGATGTTGCTTCGTTTTGTCTCATGGACGCCGTGGCCCGGGTGTTTCTAGGGTTTATATGTTTACCAGTGGGTTTTTGAGGTATGGACGTGGATTTGGTTGTCAGGAACGCCAGGCTGGTTTCCCCAAGGGGGGTTTTCAGGGGGGGTGTGGCGGCGCATAATGGGGTCATCGTGGCCGTTGCTGGTGACCTGCATCTTCCTCGGGGTGACCTGGAGGTGGATGCAGGAGGGCGGTTTCTCTTGCCAGGGGTGTTGGACGGCCACGCCCACACCTTCCTCCCCCCTGAGACGCCTGCAACGGGGACCAGGGCTGCGGCTAAGGGTGGGGTAACAACCCTCCTAGAAATGCCTGGGACCCAGTTTGGCTGTTTCACCGGGGAGGAGTTCAGACGGAAGAGGCGGGAGATGGAGAGGGTGAGCCATGTGGATTTCTGTATCCACGCGGGATGCGCCAGTGGGCATCCTGGGGAGTTGGAGGCCATGCACCGTTTGGGCGCAACGGGGGCCAAGTTTTTCCTGAGCAGTGCAGGGCCTAAGTGGCCCCAGACCTTCGACGGAGAGGTCCTAGAGAGGTTCAGGGAGTTGGCCTCCTTCAACGGCCTTGCGCTGGTTCACGCCGAGAACGACCACATCTTGAGATACAACTCTGAGAGGCTCCGGGGGGCTGGGCGGGTGGACTATGGGGCGCATCTGGAGTGGAGGCCCAAGATAGCCGAGGTGGAGGCTGGGCGTAGAGTATTGGAGTTCCTGGGCGTTACGGGGTGTAGGGGGCTCTTAGTGCACACCTCTGCCCCAGAGCTGGTTTGGAGCTGCGCCGAGGCCCGGATGAGGGGCGTGGAGGCCTACGTGGAGACATGCCCCCAATACCTGTATCTCACCGATGAGGACGTCAAAGAGAAGGGGCCCTGGTGCAAGTTCGCCCCCCCACCAAGGGGCAAGGAGGAACGCGCCGAGATGAGGAGGCTTCTCCAAGGAGGCTGGGTTGAAACCGTGGCCACAGACCACGCCCCCTACGGGAGGGAGCGGAAGGAGGCGGGTGTGGAGAATATTTGGGATGCCCCCAACGGGATACCAGGGCTGGAGACCCACCTCCCCCTCCTCCTAAACGGCGTGGCCGAGGGGTGGCTCACCCTCGAGAGGCTCGTCCAAGTGGCCTCGGAGAACCCCGCCAAGCTCTACGGGGTTTTCCCCCGGAAAGGCGCCCTCATGGTGGGTAGCGATGCCGACATGGTGTTGGTGGATATGGGGGTGGAGCGGGAGATTAGAGACGAGGACCAGGTCTCGGCCTGCGGGTGGACGCCCTACCATGGGATGAGGGTGCAGGGCTGGCCTGTTATGAGCATCATCCGGGGAGAGGTGGTGATGGAGGACGACCAGGTGGTGGTGGGGGAGGGATTCGGAGAGTTCATACCCCGGGGCCAACCCTAGTCCTCCCCGAGGGGCGCCGCCTCAGCTGGGTCCCACAAATAGGGCAAAGCCCCAGCTCTGAATCGCCTTTGAAGACTTTGCGACACCCCGGGCAATACACCTCCCAAGTGTACCTGTATTTGATGCCTGGGGTGGCCAGCCCCAGAGACCTCAGCCCCAGATGGGCTGCCACATTCTGCACCCCATAGTCGTCTGAGACCAGGGCCACCTCGGCCCCCCTGGAAAGCTGGAGGGTGAGGGCAAGAACACTTACATCCGCCTCTGTAAGCCGCCCCCCCTCCCCCAGTTTATTTAGCAGCCCCTCAACTCTCCTCCAGGCCTCCCGGCCGGGCTCCACCACCCTCACCAACCCAGAATCCACCAGCTCCCCCGCCCTCACCTTGGCGAACCCCTTAAGCTCTTTCAACACCTGGGGGGTGGTGAAGACCTGGGAGTCTTCGGTGTTGGGAATCACCCCTTGGATGAAGGCAGTGGCGTCTAGGACCAGGTCCCGCAAACCCCTCAACCCTTATGCAGGTACATCATCCTACGGTTAAGCCGGGCGTAGAAGGGCCTGAACCTGATGAAACGAGTCTTATGGGGGCTCCCCGTTGCCTCCAATATGGCTCCTGGATTCAGCGGTGTGAAGTTCCTCCCATCCACTATGGCCATGGCCTCCGTCTTGGGCTTGAGCAGCTCCACCCGTATCGTAGCAGAGGACGGGACCACCATGCTCTTGAAATAGCTGTAGGGGCATATGGCTGTCACACACAGGGCGTCCACCCCAGGCGCCACTATGGATCCCCCCGCCGAGAGATTATATGCGGTGGAGCCCGTAGGGCTGCTGATCAAAACCCCATCGGCCTGTATTTCTGTGAAGGCCTGGCCGTCTATGCTTATCCTAAGTAATAGCATCTTGCTGGGCAGGCTTGTGGATATGAGAACCTCGTTGAGGGCGTCGGGGAGGGTGTCCCCGCCTTTAACGCTGCTCTGCACCTTCATGGCCTCCTCCAGATAGTAGTTGCCCTCCATGAGCCACCCTAGAGCCTTCTCCACCTCCAGGGGGTCGACCTCGCTGAGGAAGCCCCTCCTCCCCATATTCACCCCAAAGATGGGGGTCTCCGCCCGCCTCATCTCCATGGCAACTCTCAAGATTGTGCCGTCCCCCCCGATGGCCACCACGAAGTCCCCGTCCAAGTCTGCTAGGTTGGTGTTGCCCCCATCCAGCCCCAAAGCCAGAGCCGTATCGGTCTCAACTGAGACCTCGACACCCCTAGCCCTCAATAATTCGATCACCTTGGAGGCGGTCTCAAGCGCCCTATCTAGGTCGCAGCGGGATATGACCCCAGCCCTCATTACACCTGTTGAGTAGTGATTGAGGATTTAAATGCTCACACCTACTCGGGGAAGCCGTACTTCCCCTGTAGAGGGACGTAGACCACCCCCATCAGCCTCCTACGGGTGTAGCCCTCGTTGGTCTTGGTGACCAGGACCAGGTCCTGCCCCCAGTGGCCCGGCCCACCCACGGGCGCCACAAGCCGACCCCCCACCGATAGCTGCTCGAGGAGAGGGGGAGGAATACGGGGGGTGCTGGCGGTGACACTCACGGCGTCGTAGGGTGCCAGCTCAGGGTAGCCCTGGGAGCCGTCCCCCAGGACAACTTTTACCCAGGAGTATCCAGCACGCCTAAGGTTCTCCAATGCGAAGCGGTAGGTTTCAGGGTTGATCTCCAACGTCACCACCAAGCCCTCCTCCCCCACCAGTTCAGCCGCCAATGCAGCACCATAGCCTGAGCCAGCCCCCACCTCGAGGAACCGCTCCCCCCTCTTCAACCCCAGGCTCTCATATGTGACAGGGTACATGTAGGGCGCGCTGATGGTCTGCCTGCCATCCCCGGGTATGGGGAAGGGAGAATCCACGTAGGCATGTTCCCGGTATCTGGGTTCCATAAACTCCTCCCTGGGAACCCTTAGCATAGCCTCCTCCATGGATTTAGACCGGATGTAGCCCGCCCTCTTGTAGCGCTCCACCATCCTCCGGCGTTGCTCTTCGTAGCCTGGCATGGGTGTTTAAAGGGGGGAGGGCTTTTAGGTGTTGATGGCTGCTACTGGTGGATAACCACTACGCCCTCTTTTCGCAGCTCCTCTATCTCCTCGGGGGAGTAGCCCAACTCCTCCAATATCTGGGCTGTGTGCTCCCCCAGCTGGGGTGCCGGTATGCGATAGGTGGCCGGCGTCTTCTCCATCTTGATGGGGAACCAGGGAACCCTCACCTTCCCAGCGGTGGGGTGGTCTAGGTCCACGATGGTGTTCCGCGCCTTCACATGGGGGTCCTCTATGGCTTGAGCTATGTTGTAAACCCGGGCCACCGGCACTCCTGCAGCCGCCAGCGTTTCCACGACTTCCTCGGCGGTTCTCTCCTTCAACCAGGCCTCCAGGACCTCGCTTCCCTCCCCCAGGTCGTCCACGCCCATGGCTGCCATTAGGCGGCTGTGCATCTGGGGGTCGGCTGCCACGAAGACCCAGTCGTCCTTACACATGAAGTTCCCCCAAGTCCTGGGACCGGGCATCATCTCCTCCCTCAACTCGTGGGGAAGCTTCCCACTCAGGGTGTACCCCGCGATCTGGACGCCGTTCTGGGCCAGCATAACATCCAGCTGGGAGACATCGATCAACTGCCCCTCACCCGTCCTGTCCCTATACCTGAGAGCCCCCAGGATGGCTATCACCGCGAAGAGACCCGGGTCCAGGTCGCCGTGGTAGGCTGCAGGCACTATGGGCTTGCTCCCAGGCTCGATTTCATCGGCGGTCATCCTCGTCCATCCACTGTAGCTCTCAGCAATAGGGGCATAGCTGGTCCTATCTTTGTAGGGGCCTGTCAGCCCAAAGCCGCTTAGAGAGGCATAGATGATGCGGGGGTTAACCTTCTTCACATCCTCGTAGCCCAACCCCAGCTTGTCCATGGTTCCCCGCTTAAAGTTCTCAACCACCACATCGGCGTCTCTGATGAGCTTTAGAACGATCTCCTTGGCCCTGGGGTCCTTCAGGTTCAAAACCAGGCTCTTCTTGTTGCGGTCCAAGTAGTGGAAGGTGGCGCTCAGCCCCCCGTATAGCCTGGGGCTCATCCTAACCATCTCCCCCCAGGGGGGCTCAATCTTAATCACATCTGCGCCCATATCAGCTAGAACCATAGTGGCGTAGGGCCCAAAATACACGTGGGTGAAATCGATTATCCGAACATCCTCCAGCATACTCATGTCCAAATCTTTTACGAAGATTTCTGATAGCCTTTAAACCTTCTGCAAATCAATGGAAACCCGGGAAAAGCTGGCCCACAGTGGGGTTAGCTCGATACAGGTCTGTAGGGGTCGCTGCCGGGGGCCATAGCCCTCTCTTGGAGGGCCTTGAATATGGCTCGCATGCCGTTCACCGGGCCCTCCAATACGAACTCGCCTCCACTAGCGTTGAATCGCAGCACTCCTCGTTTCTTGATGGCGCCCTGCTGGGTGAATTGGAGGCCTTGGATCTGGTTGAACCTCTCGCTGATGATCTCCTCCTCCTTGAAGAGGAGCCCCGACTCTCGATACAGCAGCAGCCTTAGATTGGTGATGAAGACCCTATACCTAGTCTCCCCCAGGGTGACGTGGAAGTCGCTCCAGTGGACCACCTCCTCCCCCGGGAGCAGGTATCCCTCCAAAGGCATATACCTAGAAGGGGGCATCAACGACTATAAGTGGGTTGTCTAGGGGAAGAAGCCCCTGCCACAGGATTCCAGCATCTCCAGCTTGTGGCCTCTGTTGGCCTGTGTAACCGTCACCAGGTCGTAGCACTCGAAGCCAATCCTCTTCAAATACTCCTCCAGCAAGTAAAGGGCCCTAGCAGCGCCGTTGCCACTCCCCCCAGCACAGGCTATCCCCACATACCTCTTGCCGTTGAACCTTTTGAAGCCGTAGTGGGTCTCAACCCTTCTGAGTCTGTCGAGGAAGGTCTTGGCCGACTCGCTGATGTCCCACCAGTATACGGGGGTTGAGAAGACCAACCCATCGGCCTCTAGCATCTCCTCCACCAAGCCCTCGAAATCATCCACCAGCACGCATCGCCCCTCAGACCTGCAAATCCCCCAGCCCCTGTCGCAGGCTTTGCATTTCTTGATGACCTTTTGGTTCAAGTGGACCAAGGAGGCCTCGTGCCCCGACTCCACAACGCCTTCAACCACTCTCCTTGCAGCCTCAGCGGTCAACCCATCCACGTTGGGGCTGCTCTGAATCGCCAGAAGCTTCATGGAGTTCCTTATTGGGTGGAGGGGCTTAAGGGTTGCCTACCCGAAGAACCTGTCCAGGGTGGTCTTGCTAGGTGTGGCCAACCCCTTCGCAGCTCGCTCCACGGCTGCCAGCACCCTCTGGCGGTTGAAGTTGTGTTCCTCGCAGAGGAACTCTACCAGTGCGTCGGTGTTTGGGGGCTCCCACTTCAACTGGTATTCGTCGGTGGTGGGGGGGTTGAGGAACAACTCCCTGATCTCCTCCACGGGGTGGGGGAACTCGGCGGACTTGATGTGGGGGAGGGCGGCCTCGAGGGAGCCGTATTTTTTTATGAGTTTGAGGGCGGTCTTGGGGCCTATTCCCTTAACCCCCTTGGGGTTGTAGTCGGTCCCCACCAATATGCCCACATCCACTAGTTGGCTCTGAGTCAAACCCAGGCTCTGCTTCAAACGCTCCAGCTCTATCAGTTCGGGCTCCACATTGATGTAGAGCTTCTTCCTGGGCAGCTTCCTGCGACCAGTGATGCTAAGGTTCCTTATGTGCCTGGGCGCCCCGAATAGGAGGCTGTCGTAATCCTGGCTGGCTGCGGCCCATACATCCCCCTTCTTGGCCATGTAGGCCGCCTGGGCCTCCCCCTCCCCAGGGGCCTGAACCCAGGGGATCCCAAGACAGCTTAGAAGCCTCTTGGCCTGAGCCACCAAGTCCCCCGTGGCAACCACAGCCCTCTGGCCGTAGAGGCGGGCCTTCTCCGCGTCTCCCTCCTCCACCGCCTTCTCATACAAGACACGGGCCTTGGCCCTGGCCTTCATACGGCTCTCCAACTCCTCCCTCTTAAAGACGTGGGGCTCACCATCGAAGACATAGGCCACCCTTACACCCTTCTCCAACAGGTTGCTATTCCTGTACAATAACCCGCTCAGGTGGCTGGTTATTCTGCCCTCCCGATCTCGGAGGGGCTGGCCGTCGGCCCCACGTATGGAGGAGAGAAACTGGTAGAGGACGTTGTTCCCGTCGAAGGCCACCGCCCGGCCTTGCAGCTCCTCCACTTTGAGGATCTTTGGCTCAACCAGACCCCGCAGGTTTACACCCAAACCCCACACCTATGCTAACTCGACTCTGTGCTTGCCCCTGGGGATCCTGTAGACTCGAACCAGTCCATGGATTTCCATCCTCATAAGCGCACGGTTCAACTCGTTCCTAGAGAGTTCACCTATTTCTTTCTTCAAAGCCTTGTGGATATTCTCAAGGCTCTGGGGGCCCTTCCTCTCTAGGAGGTCCACGATCTTCGAGGTGATCATCCTTTTGTCCACTTCCACCACACCTATGCAATATCTATGGGGGGCTTTATCGTCTCCCTGAAGCGTAGCTGGCTGTTCTCATACCACTTGATCATCTGGGGTGTCAGGCTTGGGCCCACCATTTTCATGGCCACCTCGAAGTCTTCCCTCGTTACCTCCCCCGCCTCGGGGTCCCTCCGGAGACTGTTTAACCCAGCCTCCCTCACCACGTTGTCGATGTCGGCGCCGCTATACCCCTCCATGGCCCTCGCCAGCGAAGACAGATCTACGTCCTCCGCCAAGGGCATTTTCTCGGTCTTGATTTGGAGTATCTTTAACCGGGCCCCAGCGTTGGGAGGTGGAACATAGACCCTCCTGTCGAACCTCCCAGGCCTTAGGACGGCGGGGTCGATCAAGTCGGGTCTGTTGGTGGCCGCCAAGACCACCACGTTTTGAAGGGTCAGCATGCCGTCGATTTCTGTTAGGAGTTGGCTTATGACCCGCTCGGTGACCCGGCTGTCTCCGACGCCATCCCTGGAGGGCACCAGGGCGTCGAACTCGTCGAAGAAGATGATGCTGGGCGCAGCCATCCTGGCTTTCCTGAATATCTCGCGGATAGCCTTCTCCGACTCTCCAACCCACTTGCTGAATATCTCGGGGCCCCTCACGCTTATGAAGTTGGCCTCGGACTCGGTGGCTACCACCCGGGCCAGGAGGGTCTTGCCGCAGCCAGGGGGTCCATAGAGGAGGATCCCTTTTGGGGGGTCTATGCCCAGGCGGCGGAACCTCTCAGGGTCTTTTATGGGCCACTCCACGGCCTCCTTGAGGCTTTCCTTCACGTCTTCAAGCCCACCCACGGCATCCCAGTGGATGTCGGGGGACTCGATGTAGACCTCTCTCATGGCGGAGGGCGTGATCTCTCGGAAGGCGTCCTCGATGTCTTGTTGGGTCACCACCATCTGGTCTAGAACATCGTGGGGTATCCTCTTCTCCTCCAGGTCTATTTGGGGGAGATACCTGCGTAGGGCCTTCATGGCCGACTCCCGGCATAGGGCCTCCAGGTCTGCACCCGTGTAGCCATGGGTGACATCGGCTATCCTGTCCAGGTTTACGTCGTCGGCCAGCGGCATCCCCCGGGTGTGGATCTGGAGTATCTCCTTTCGACCCTCCCTCGTGGGTATACCGATCTCGATCTCCCTGTCAAACCGCCCAGGCCTCCTAAGGGCCTCATCGATGGCATCAGGCCTATTGGTGGCGCCGATGACGATGACGTGTCCTCGACCCTTGAGGCCGTCCATGGAGGCCAACAGTTGAGCCACTACTCGGCGCTCTACCTCGCCCGTAACCTCACTCCTCTTGGGGGCTATGGCGTCGATCTCGTCGATGAATAGTATGCTGGGGGCGTTCTTCTCAGCATCCTCAAACATCTTCCTCATCCTGGCCTCCGACTCCCCGTAGAACTTGCTCATGATCTCGGGGCCGTTGATGGCGTAGAAGTTGGCCTCCGACTCGTTGGTGACGGCCCGGGCCAGGAGGGTCTTTCCACATCCAGGGGGCCCGTGGAGCAGCACCCCCTTCGGGGGGTCGATGCCAAGCCTCTGGAATATCTCGGGGTGGCGGAGGGGCAACTCCACCATCTCCCTTATTCGCCTAATCTCCTCCTCTAAGCCCCCGATGTCCTCGTAGGTGGTTCTATGGGGAATCTCCAGCTCGGGCACGGGCTCACTCATGATGGATATCTCGGTGGTGGAGGCGATCTTCACAATCCCCAGGGGGCGGGTATTCACCACCATGAAGGGCACGTTATGGCCCAGCATCATAACCAGGAGGGTATCTCCCCGGGTAGCCGGCCTATCAATAAGCCGATCCTTGACGAACCTGATAAAGTCGTTGTCCACGCTTATCCGGATCTCCACGGAGGCCAAGGTCACTGAGGTGGCGTATGAGACCTCTGCCTTCCTAACGGTAACATACTCGTTGATGGCTGCGCCGCAGTTCTTTCTGATGAAGCCGTCGATCCTGATGAGGCCTAGGCCTTGGTCCTCGGGGTATGCAGGCCACGCCTTGGCGGCGGTCACCTTTTTGCCCTCGATCTGGACCACATCCCCCACGGTGACACCCAATATCTTCATTGTTTCAGAGTCCATCCTGGCGATGCTGCGACCCACATCCCTCTGCTGTTTAGCCTCGGAAACCTTCAACTGAACGCTGGACACCATTGCCACCCGTAGATATCTACATCTTGGAGACGGTAGCTAATAAAAAGATTATTTAACCTGGAAAAGCCTGTTACCTGAGAGTTCCAGGCCATCTAAAACAAGTCGCAGCATACTCCTCGTATTCTTAAACGTCTTTTGGCGAAGGCTGAAGCACGACTATATTACTCCTGTGGACTCAGCTAGCTCCCGGGCTTTTTCCTTGTTCATCTCTACTTGGTTGAGGATGGTGTAACGGGTGGGGCGAATGTGTCTAGCCCTGCAGAGGGCTTCCACCACCGTTTCGGGGGGGATGCCCAGCTCCTTCGCTGTGGTGGGGGCTCCCAGTGTCTTGAGGCTGTCTCTTATCCTCTCCCAGTCCATATTGTGAAGCTTGGCCATCATTATGCTGCCCACGCCGCATTGCTCCCCGTGGAGGGCGGGCTTTTCAGCTAGCTGGTCGAGGGCGTGGCTGAATAAGTGGCTGGAGCCGCTGGTGGGCCTGCTGCTGCCGGCAATGCTCATGGCCACCCCACAGCTGACCAGGGCCTCCAAGAGAATCCTCACCCCTTCCTGGCTCCGCTCCCGGATAATGTGGGCATTGTCCATTACATGTTGGCTGCTCATGAGGCTGAGGCTCCCCGCGTAGCCCCCGTAGTATTCATTGGTGACGGAGTGGGCCAGCCTCCAATCCCTAACCTCCACAGCCTTACAAATAACATCTCCACAGCCCGCAGCGGTGAAGCGGTAGGGAGATTCCTGGATAATCTTGCTGTCCATGACCACTGCGACGGGGGAGGCTGCGGGCACCGAGTAGGGCTTCCCCATGCTCTTGATGGACGCCAGGTTGCTGGCTATTCCGTCGTGGCTGGCCACTGTGGGGATGCTTATGAAGAACCTGTTGGTTTCGAGGCTAGCCACCTTGGCCACATCGATGTTCCTCCCCCCTCCGATGCCCAGCAATACGTCAACGGGCGTCGCCTTTACCTGGGTCTTCACGGTCTCCACCGCCTCCCTGGTGGCGCTGCTCACGCGAACCGTCTCCACCCTGACCCCGGCCTCCACCAATAGGTCATTCACCTTCTCCCCTGCCACCTTCCACGTCGTGGTTCCCGAGACGAGTAGGGCGCTGCGGAACCCAAACTCCTTGCAAATTTCACCTATTTGAGTCAGGGTCCCCTCGCCCACAACCACTACCCTGGGGAGGTTGATTCGATGTATCTTGTTGCCAGCCTTCACGGTACAAACCTTTTGGAGTACCATAGTGTGTCCATCTAGCTTATGTTTTTTCCCTCGCGCAATCTTTTTAAAAAGTGAGGTTTTTATGGTAGTTGGTCTTCCTTCTAGGGATACCTCTAGTCTTATCTTGGAGACTTTAACAATGTCCAAAGAACTGGGTCAACTTAAAGGGACAACCACGGTTGGGGTGGTCTGCAGCGATGGTGTTATCCTAGGGACAGACACCAGGGCCACCATGGGGAGCTTCATCGCTAGCAAGCGGGCTAAAAAGGTCTACAGAATCGCCGACCAGCTGGCAATGACCATCGCTGGGGGAGTAGCAGTAGCCCAACGTGTGGTGGAGATTCTGAAGATAAACGCCTCCTTATACGAGTTGGAAAACAATCGGTTGATACCCGTGCAAAGCGCTGCCAGGTTGGTCCAGAATCTCTTGTTCAGCAATAGGGAGGTGGGAGCCCCACTGCCCATGCAAGCTATAGTTGGAGGGTTAGACCAAACGGGCCCCCACTTGTTCAACTTGGATCCCTATGGGAGTATAACCGAGGAGGTCATGGTGTCCACAGGCTCTGGGAGCCCCTACGCCTACGGCGTCCTGGAGGCCCAGTTCCAAGAGGGTAAAACCGTTGAGGAAATGCTCAAAGTAGTGGTGAAAGCTGTCGACAGCGCCATGAAGAGGGATGTGGCGAGTGGAGACAGCTTCGATATAGTGGTCATTTCAAAACAGGGGTATAGGGAACTATCCTCCCAGGAGAAAAAAGCCCTGCTTAACAGTTGAAGATAGCTATGCAGAAAAACCACGGGCTGTCTTATGGCGAGATAAGACAAGCCATACAGGAGAAGATCCCAGCGAGGGTAGGGATAACTAGGATAGAGTTTGAGGGCCCCCGCTTGGCAATTTACTGCCAGCAACCCGAGGTGCTCCATGAGGAGAGCCACATCGTGGGGGAGATCGCCAGCCTCATCAAGAAGAGGATTGTGGTGAGGAGCGACCCCTCAGTTAGGATGAAAGAGCTGGAGGCCGAGAGGGTGATCCGAGAGATTGTCGAGGATGCTGGCTTGGTTCAGCTCTACTTTGACCCTGCTCTCGGGGAGGTATCCTTGGAGGTGGAGCGGCCTGGGGAAGCCATGGGGAGGAATGGGGAGAAGGCCTTGGAGATAGTCAAGAAGACCCATTGGACGCCCATCTTTAGGCGCAGCCCCCCCATCCCCTCAATGACCATCAAACAGATCCGGGGATTCCTATACAGCAAGAGCAAGGAGAGGGAGCGGGTTCTAAGGGAGACGGGGGAAGCCATTTTTAGGCCCATATACCAGCCCAGCGGGGACGTTCGGATAACCTTCCTCGGCAGCACTAGGGAGGTGGGCCGCTCAGCCATACTGGTGAAGACCCGTGAAAGCTCTATTCTTCTAGACTGTGGGATAAACCCTGGATCCAGGTCTTCAATGGGGGCATACCCCCGGCTGGACGTGGAGGAGTTCGACCTGGAGAGGCTGGACGCCGTGGTGATCAGCCACGCCCACCTAGACCACTGCGGCTTTCTCCCCTTCCTCTACAAATACGGATACCAGGGCCCCGTCTACTGCAGCGAGCCCACAGCCAGCATCATGACCCTGCTTCAAAGCGACTATATAGATGTCACCGCTAAGGAAGGAGGAGTCCCACCCTACAGCCCAGAGGACATCAGCGAGGTGATCCTCCACACCATCCCCCTAAGCTATGGGGAGGTGACCGACATATCTCCCGATGTGCGCCTAACGCTCCACAATGCGGGGCACATATTGGGCTCAGCCATTACCCACCTCCACATTGGCAAGGGGCTGCACAACATCGTATACACCAGCGACTTTAAGTATGGGCCCACCGCCCTCCTACAACCCGCCTCCAACCACTTCCCCCGCGTGGAAACCATGATAATGGAGGCCACCTACGGTGGTCCTGACAACTTGTCCCCCAGCCGCCGGGAGACTGAGAGGAACTTTGTTGATATCTGCAACAAGTTGTTGGTGAAGGGCAAGGTTCTAATCCCTGTGCCGGCGGTTGGGAGGGCCCAGGAGATACTGATGGTTATCAACAAGTATATGGAGGAGGGGGAGCTCTTGGAGGCGCCGGTGTTTATCGAGGGGATGATCAGCGAGGCAACGGGTATCCACACCGCTTACCCGGAGTACTTGAACCACCAGATCCGCGACCAGATAATCGAGGAAGGCGTGAACCCCTTCGAGAGCGACTATTTCACCGTGGTTAAGCAGCACGATATGCGTGACGAGATTGTTGAGGGTGGGCCTTGCATCATTATGGCCACCGCTGGCATGATGGAGGGGGGGCCGGTGGTGGACTATTTCCGGAGGCTTGCCCCAGACCCTGAAAACGGGTTGATTTTTGTTTCCTACCAGGTGGCGGGCACCATGGGGCAGAGGGTCCAATCGGGGATGGAGTCTGCCCAGGTCTACGGCTCCGATGGGAAGATGCAGATCATAAACATAGCTTTGAAGACCTTCACCGTGCAGGGGTTCAGCGGCCACAGCGACCGGCGGCAGCTTTTAAACTATGTTAAGAGGACGCGTCCCAGCCCCAAGGGGGTCTACGTGGTTCACGGTGAGGAGTCCAAGTGCATCAACCTGGCCCGCACCATCTCCAGGTTTAGGGGCATCAAGGGATACAGCCCCCGGCTCTTGGACACCTTCGCATTGACCTAGGCCTTGGGGCTCATAAAACCTTAAGCCAGGGGATTGCTGAAGGAAACACTATGGAGAGTTATTCCCGGGTTTATGCCAGATATATTGAGGGCCTCGAGTACGATCAACTCCCTCGGAGGGTGGTGGAGAAGGCGAAGATGCATTTTTTGGATTCCTTGGGGAATATGCTGGCTGCCCACGGTATGCCTTGGTCCCAGATGGTTGTGAGTCTGGTTAGGAAGATGGGGGGCAGGCCCGAGGCAAAGGTGGTGGGGGATGGCCGTTTTCCTGCGGCCAACGCAGCCCTGGCCAATGGAACCATGGCTCATGGAGTGGACGCCGACGACTCGGGTGCCCGTCCCAGCTGGGCCCACCCAGGGGCCTGTGTAAACCCGGCGGCCCTGGCGGTGGCCGAGGCCGAGGAGGTGGATGGGAGGAGGCTGCTGGAGGGGGTGGTGGCGGGTTACGAGGTTTGCTGCAGGGTTGACTCGGCTGGCTACCCAGGGTTTAGGTCTAGGGGTTTCCACGCCACGGGGATCGCTGGCACTATGGGTTCGGTTGCGGCCGTGGGTAGGATAATGGGGTTGGATGAGGGGGAGATGGTGAACGCCTTGGGCCTGGCTGGGACCCAGGCCGCGGGTCTGGAGGAGTGGTTGACGGCTGGAGATATGAGTAAGAGGCTTCACGCTGGTAAGGCTGCTATGAACGGTGTTTTAGCGGCTCTGCTGGCTAGGGAGGGCTACACGGGCCCTGAGACGGTTTTAGAGGGCAAGTATGGCTTGTTGGCCACCCACACCGATGGCTTCGAGGAGTCCAGGCTGGTGGAGGGGTTGGGTGAGACCTACAAGCTGCTGGAGTGTAAGTTCAAGCCCTATGCCTGCTGCCACGAGCTGTGCTCCCCCATCCGCATGGCCCTCGAGTTGAAAGACAAACACGGCATAAACCCCCGGGACATCAAGAGTATTAGGATAGGTCTCAACCACGTCACCGCCGAGAACCAGCTGAAGGAGGCTGAGACCCCCCTCCACGCCCAGAACCACCCCGCGGTGGCGGTAGCCATAGCCCTCACCCAGGGCAGGGTTTTCATGAGGGAGTTCTTCGAGTGCTACTCGGACCCCTTGGTGAGGGAGTTGGGGAGGAGGACCGAGGTCTATACGGACCCTGAGATAGACCGGGTTTTCCCCACTAAGATTGGTACTAGGCTGGAGATAACCACCAGCCAAGGCACCTTCGAGCTTTTCGAGGAGGACAAGCCCCCGGTTTCCTTCGACTTTGTAAAGGAGAAGTTCATGAGCTTCGCCACGGAGTTGCTCCCAGAAGAGAGTGCGAAGGAGGTCCTGGGCCTGGTGGAGAGGCTTGAGAACCTCCAAGACTTGGAGAGGCTGACCTCCCTCCTATCCTAACAACCCTACACCCAGCGCTAAGAGTAGGCTCATCCACCTCCAGCGGAGATGGTAAAACCATTGCCCCCCACCCTATTTACCCCTCAGTCTATTGGGGACCTCGATTACCTTGGGAAGGTCTTTGAGAGAGTTTCTCCGACCAAGTTTTCCTAGCCAAACCAACTAACCAGGATCAACTCCTAGTCTCGAGTATTCGTGGCTCCCGCCAAGCAGAGGGTGGCTAAGTTCTGGGTTGGTTTCTCCAGATACGGATGTTCTTGGGGGTGATGATGACTCTCTCCTCGCCTAGCCGGGCTATGTCGCCCTCGATGGCATTGGCATAGGTGTTTAGCTCGTTTATCCCACGCTTCACATCCTCGATGTTGGTCTTGGCCAGGGGGGAGACGTTGCAGATAACTACGTTTCCAGCTCGAACCTCGGCCTTGATGACGTCTATGTCCTCGTAGGCCCTGAGTGGGATGGCTTTTATGTATTGGACATCCCTGGGGCGGTCCTCCTCGTTCTTTTTAACCAGTCGGTCTAGCAACCCACTCAACTATTATCAACCCCCCACTGTTTATAATATTGATGGGTTATCAATACTTCAATGGTCTTATATTGTTACTGTTTCTGTGGACCTTGAAAAGGGTTTTAATAAACTGTCCCCATCCAATTCAACTGGAAAGAGAATGCTTTTTCTAACCGATGAAGACGTGAAAAAGGTCCTCACCATGGAGGAGGCCATAGAGGAGGTGGAGAGGGCCTTCAAGGAGTACGCCGCGGGGAATGTGGTTCTCCCACCTCGGAGCACCATCATGGTGGAGAGGTTTAATGGTTCCATAAGCTTCATGCCCAGCTATATCAGGGGTCTGGAGGCCCAAGCAGTCAAGATCATCAGCATCTACCCGGACAACCCCTCCAAGGGGCTCCCCACCACCCTGGCGTGGCTGGTGGTAAACAACACCGAGACAGGGGTGGTGAAGGCCTTCATGGAGGCCTCGTATTTGACGGCGGTTCGGACGGGGGCGGTGACGGGGGTGGCAGCCAAGTATTTGGCCCCGGAGGATGCCCGGGTGTTGGCCGTCTTTGGTGCGGGGGTCCAGGGGAGAACCCAGGCCTGGGCAGCCTGCACGGTGCGTGACATCGAGACCATCTACGTCTATGACCCCGTGCCCCAGGCGAGGCAGAGGTTCGCCGAGGAGATGGCCGAGAAGCTGGGGGTGAAGGTGGTGGCGGTGGACTCTGGTCGGGAGGCCTGCAGGGAGGCGGACATGGTGGTAACGGCCACCACTAGCAGGGAGCCGGTTTTAAGGCGGGGGTGGCTCAAGGACAAGGTGCATATAAGCGCCATTGGGGCCTTCTACCCCGACTGGAGGGAGCTGGATACCGCTACCGTGGCCGACTCCAAGCTGGTCATCGACGACATGGAGGGCATAAGGATGGAGGCGGGGGACATCCTCATACCCATAAGGGAGGGGGCCATCACGTGGGACCATGTGTATGCAGAGTTGAAGGAGCTGGTCTCAGGGGCCAAGCCTGGGCGGCTCCCCGAGGATGGGCTGACAGTCTTCAAGTCGGTGGGAATAGCCATCCAGGACAGCAGCGTGGCCAACCTGGTGTTGAGGAAGCTGGGACACTAGCCCCTACCGGCCAAAACCCCTTATTGTTTTATCCTTGGGCCCCCCATATTCATAGTTGGTGGCTTAGGGCCGTGAATAGATTCAGGGTAACGATAGACGACGAGCATTGCAAGGGATGCTTGCTCTGCGTCCATGTGTGCCAGAGCCGCGGGGGCGGCGTCCTGTTGGAGTCTGATAAGAAGACGGCGTTGGGGGGCACCAAGCCCATCGTTGAGGGCGACTGCATCGGCTGCCGCTGGTGTGAGAGATATTGCCCCGATTTTGCCATAAACGTGGAGGAGGTTTCAGATGCTTAAACCCGGGAGACACCTGGTCTTGGGGAATGTGGCCTGCGCCGAGGGAGCCATAAGGGCTGGGTGCCGGTTCTTCGCGGGGTATCCCATTACACCGGCGAGTGAGATAAGCCACCACCTGGCGAGGGAGCTCCCCAAGGTGGGAGGGTTTTTTCTCCAGATGGAGGACGAGATAGCCAGCATAGCCAGCGTCATAGGGGCTTCCTGGGCGGGGGCCAAGGCGATGACCGCCACCAGCGGGCCCGGCTTTGATTTGATGCAGGAGAACATAGGCTACGCCCATATGACGGAGACGCCGTTGGTGGTGGTGAATGTCCAGCGCAGCGGGCCCAGCACCGGCCAGAGCACTGAGCCCAGCCAGCAGGACATATACCAGGCCAAGTATGGGGCCCATGGCGACTACGAGGTGATCGCACTCTCGCCGTGGAGCGTACAAGAGATGTTCGAGCTCACAGTCAGGGCCTTCAACCTAGCCGAGTCCTACCGCACCCCCGTGATGCTCATGAGCGATGGGCTCATAGGGCACATTGAGGAGAAGCTGGTGGTCCCCGAGGAGGTCCAGGTGGTTGATAGGCGGAAACCCAGCTCCAGGGATGCCACCCCCTGGGGGACGGACGACCCCAGCCTGGTGCCGGAGATGCCTATTTTTGGTATGGGCCACGAGCTCCTAGTCACAGGCTCCACCCATAGACCCGACGGGGTGCGCAACTTCTCCCCCGAGTACCACCAGGCGATCGTCTACAGGATAAGGGACAAGATACTCAACGCAGAGGCCAAGATAAGAGACCTCCACACCGAGCACCTCGATGACGCCCGCGTGGTGGTGCTCAGCTACGGGGCGTCGGCCCGCCCCAGCTATGAGGCTGTGGTGAGGGCCAGGGAGAAGGGGATAAAGACTGGACTCTGCCGGTTGAAAACCATCTGGCCCTTCCCCGAGGAGTTCCTCAGTGGACTAGCTGAGAGGGTTGAAGCCTTCATTGTGGTGGAGATGAATATGGGTAAGCTGGTTAGAGAGGTTGAGAGGGTTGTCTGCGGCAGGGCCAAGGTACACTCCCTAAGCAAGGTTGGAGGGGTGCTACCCCCGAGCCGCGAGATACTGGAGGCCATCAGGAGGGAATCCAGGTGAAGAGCCTGTTCTACTATAGAGACAGATATGTGAGGAGCCAGCCCTCGGCCTTCTGCCCTGGCTGTGGGGGCGGCATCATCCTCAACTGTTTCGTTAGGGCCCTCGATGACCTGGGCATCGACAAGGACAGGGTTCTAGCCGTCTCTGGGATCGGGTGCAGCGCCTGGATTCCCAGCCCCAACTTCAAGGGGGACACCCTCCACACCACCCACGGCAGGGCCATAGCCTTCGCCACGGGGGCCAAGGCCTTCAACCCCGACCTGGTCACCGTGGTCTTCACCGGCGACGGCGACGGCGCGGGGATAGGTGGAAACCACTTGATCCACGCGGCTAGGCGTAACATCGACCTCAAAGTCATTCTCGTCAACAACATGAGCTACGCCATGACAGGGGGCCAGATAGCCCCCACCACACTCCACGGGGAGACCACTGTGACAAGTCCCTACGGTAACCCCGAGTTCCCCTTGGACATAACCCAGCTGGTGAGGGCGGCTGGGGCCACTTATGTGGCCAAGTGGAGCACCTACCACGTGGTGGAGCTCACCAACGCCATCAAGGAGGCCCTCACCCATAAGGGCTTCAGCTTCATCGAGGTGCTAAGCCAGTGCCCCACCCAGCAGAGGAGGATATTCAACCTCAGAGGCCCCCTCGACTCCCTCCCACCCAGGATACTGGAGATGTTTGGGGAGAGCACCTTCATCAGGGGCCGACCCGATAGAGACCAGTACGTCTACGCCGTCCCGAAGGGAGACATACAGGCGGCTCTAAAGGCGGCAACACGCCTGGGGGAGGCCAAGGTAGTGGACCACATGGCTTTCGGCCAGGTGGTGAAAGTCATGGGAGACCCCGAGACTCTTAAGGCGAGGCTTATGGGTCTCCCATCGGTGAGGCATGTAGCCGATAAATACGAGGGGAAGATCGAATTGGGGCTTTTCGAGAAGAAGACTCGGCCAGAGTTCACCGAGAGCCTAAGGGAGATAATCAGGAGAGCCCAGGGGGTGGAGGCTTGAAGCTCAACATCATGATTAGCGGGACCGGTGGCCAGGGCATAGTGGCCGCAGGCTCCTTCCTGAGCCACGCCCTTTTCGCTGCGGGCTACGAGGTGATGTTCAGTAGGAGCTACGGGGCTGAGGCACGTGGCGGCAGTTGCAAGGCGGTGATTATGGTCTCAGATGAGCCCATTAACGACCTCCAGTTCGAGGAATCGGATGTCTTGATGTGCTTGAGCTACCCTGCCTACGTTAAGTATCTTCCCATGGCTAGGAAGGGCTCCCTGGTGTTGGTGGATAGCCAGGTATATGAGAGGGCTGGGAGCCCCAGGGGGGACGTAAAGGTGGTCTCCGTCCCCGCCAGGGAGCTGGCCCTCAGCCTGGGCGACCAGATAGTCGCCAACATGGTTCTCCTAGGGGCTTTGGCGAGGCTAAGCGATGTGGTGAGCCTCCAGTTGCTGTCGGAGGCTGTGGACAGCCATATGAGGGAGTCCATGAGGGAGATAAACCAAAGGGCTCTTCGCCTTGGATATGAGGCGGTTCTGGACCCACCATGAGGCGGGAATACCCCAGCCAACCCATTGCCGGGGTGGCTGGACTCGTGGTTAGGAACGGGGAGGTATTGTTGACCCTGAGAGGCAAGGAGCCCAGTAGAGGACTCTGGGGCATCCCAGGGGGCGTTGTAGAGGCGGGGGAGACCCTGGCGGAGGCCGTGAGGAGGGAGGTGTTGGAGGAGACGGGTTTGGTTGTGGAGCCGAGGGAGCTGATAACCGTCTTTAACTCCATTACCCGGGACGAGGCGGGTGCTGTACGGTTCCACTACGTGCTCTTCGAGTATCTTTGCAGGTACGTTTCTGGGGTGGTGGAGGCGGGGGATGATGCGCCAGAGGCCAGATGGGTGGCCCTCGATGAGCTGGATTCCTTCCCCGTCATGGAGGCTACTCGTCGGTTTATTCAGAGAACGGTTAGCGAGAGACATCTCAATCCAAATGGTTAAACATTTTGCTATGATTTTTCCATTTGGTAAATTTGGATAGGTTTGATGCAGAGATAGATGCCAGGGGCCTCTACTGCCCTCTGCTCATCGTCAAATTAAATAAACAAGCCAAAACCATGTCTCCGGGACAGGTCATCAAACTGGTGGCCACAGACCCCGGAAGCCCAAGGAGTCATCGCAGGGTACTCCGCCGTGGTGGACCCCGACAAAGCAGGCAGCTACTCGCTTTGTCTGAGGATAGCCGGGGAGGCGGGGGCGGATCTGGGGGAGGTGGCGAGGAGGGTGGCAGCCTTCCCCCAGGTGAGCGTGGTTATGAGGGTCTCAGGGGACTGCGAGGTCCTGGCTCTGGCGCCCTGCGAGAGCCGCGAGGAGGCTCTTGCTCTTTTAGATGAGTTGCACAGGGTTCCAGGGGTCTCCAGGGTGGAGAGCCACGTGGTCCTGGAGGCCGTGAAGCTCGGCGGGTTCCCCTTGAAGTAGCCCCTCAATCTTTTAACTTCCTGGACATCCTTTCTTGGGGAAAACCGTGTTCAGGGTCAGCGTGGACATCGGCGGGACATTCACCGACTTGGTTGCATTCGACGAGGAGTCGGGGAGGGTCTACAGTTTGAAGGCCCTCACAGTGCCCCGGAGGCCTGAGGAAGGGGTCTCCCAGTGTTTGAGGCTTTTCCAGAGGGTTTCTGATACGGGTAGCATTGGTTTCATTGGGCATGCCACTACAATAGCCACCAATGCTCTCCTGGGCCAGATGGAGTTGGAGCTACCCAGGGCCGCCCTTGTGACCACCCAAGGCTTCAGAGACATCATAGAGATAGGACGCCAAAGACGTAGCCAGGTCTACAACCTGTTCTTCAAGAGACCCAGGCCCCTGGTGCGGCGCAGGCACAGGTTTGAGGTGGAGGAGAGGGTCTCCGCCGCAGGGGAGGTCTCCAAGGAGTTGACGGAGGGAGAGGTTGAACGGGTCCTGGGAGACCTTGCGGAGGCGGGGGTGGAGACGGTGGCCGTGGGCCTTCTAAACAGTTACGCCAACCCTGTCCACGAGGATGTCTTGAAGGAGGCCATTGAGAGTCGGCTGGGCCTCTATGTCTCGGCTAGCCACGATGTGAGCAACGAGTACCGGGAGTATGAGAGGCTGAGCACCACTGTGGTGAATGCGTGTCTTCTGCCCATAATGGGGAGGTATTTGGAGGCGCTGCAAGGAAGACTTGACAGCTTGGGGGTGGGGGCTCCTCTCTATGTTATGCAGAGCAACGGTGGGCTGGCCTATGCCCAGGTGGCTCGCTCCAAGCCCGTAACCCTGGTGGAGTCCGGGCCAGCCGCAGGGGTTATAGCGGCCTCCTGGCTGGGGAAACAGCTGGGCCTGAAAGACGTTATCAGCTTTGACATGGGTGGAACCACGGCCAAGGCGGGGCTGGTCCGGGGGGGTCGGTCTGAGATGGTCCATGAGTACGAGGTGGCCGGGGAGGTCCATATGGGCCGGGTGGTTAAGGGGTCAGGCTACCCCGTACGCCTCCCCTTCATAGACCTGGCTGAGTG
>CAYWWV010000024.1:0-1783 GCA_964462185.1 uncultured Candidatus Bathyarchaeia archaeon
CGAATCCCCAGCTTCTCTCCAGGCTCTAGGGCGCATAGTAGCGCGGTGGTGGGCCCCACGTTTTGGATGGTTACACTGCTTACTCCTTGGTGGTCTATGGTTGAGAGGGACATGGGGACCTCCCCTGCCTTGGGGTGCCAAACCATGACGTATTGCCCGGCCTGGGCCTGACTACACGGCAAGTCTCTGAAGAAAAGGGTGTAGACGTTTTCGCCCTCCCTCCTCTTCTCCTCAATGGAGACAACCCTAAGGGGCTCAACCATGTGCAAGGCCCACCAACTCCCCAACCTCTGTAAACCCTTCCCTGGACATATACTCCTCTATGCCCCCGCAAACTTCTCTGAACACCTTCACCCCTCTATACATCACAGCTGTGCCTATCTGGACTGCTGAGGCTCCAGCCAGGAAATACTCCACGGCATCCCTGCCCGTCGAGACCCCGCCGCACCCCACGATGGGGATGCCCACCGACTGGTATATCTCCCAAACACACCTTAGAGCCACCGGCTTCAACGCTGGGCCGCTCAACCCCCCCGTCCTGTTTGTAAGAACCGGTTTTTTGAAATCAGGGTTGATCACCATGCCCTTAAGGGTGTTCACTGCAGTGATGGCGTCGGCGCCTCCTTCCTCAGCAGCCTTGGCCACCTCCCCGATATCCGTGACATTTGGGCTGAGCTTGACGAAGAGGGGCTTACTGACACTCCTCTTCACTTCCCAAGTTACCATCCTCAAGTTCTCAGGGTCGGCCGCCAGCATGCCCATCTCTTCAGCCACGTTGGGGCAGCTCCCGTTCAACTCCAAAGCATCGGCTCCAGCAGCATCCAAGGCCCGTGCAACTCTGACAAAGTCCTCCACCGTGGAACCAAAGAAACTTGCCACCAGGGGAATCCCCGAGGCGGTAAGTTGTCGAGCTTCTTCAGCGAAGTGCTCCACCCCGGGGTTGGGTAGTCCCATAGCGTTCAAACCACCGTAGCCAAGGTTGATGAAGGTGGGGTTTTCATGGCCCACCCGTGGCTCTGGGCCAATGCTCTTACTGACAACAGCACCCGCCCCGCTTTCATAGACTCTACGCATTAACATTTGATTCATCCCCAAGACGCCGGCGGCGTTCATCACGGGGTTCCTGATCTTAAGCCCAGCAAGGTCTACGGCTAAACTTATGTTAGACAACCCCTCTACCTACACATCTGGGGCGTAGATAAAGTTTAGGAGGGCTGGGGATGGGCTTAATACTGGTTGGCAGTCTGGCGGGGCTCTACGCCTTCAGCGAGGAAGGGGAGGTTGTGGCTAGATATTCTTGGGGTAGAACCGAGGAGGAGATGGCCCAGGCCTTATTCGAGTTTCTAAACGGAAGACTCGAGGGAGCTGGCCCCTTCATTCAATCCCTAGTGGAGAAAGGTGAGACGCTATTCAGCCCAAACCCCGGCCTCCTCAGAGCGCTAACTGAAAAGCCCATTCAAAGTATTCAAAACCAGGGCGTGTTAAGAGAAATCTCGGAGAAACTTCCAAGCCTGGTGGTTGAAGAGGGCATCGTGTCCTCCCCAGAGGAATATGGCAGGTTATCCCACAGAGTGTTAACAAGGCTGGCACGCCTAAACCTGAAGAAGAGCCTCTCTAAACGCGAGTCTTTGATAGTACCCATGGTTCAAACCTTGGATGAGGTGGACTCCACCCTCAACGCCCTAGCTGGTAGGTTGAGGGAGTGGTATGGCATCTTCTTCCCAGAGCTGAACAACATCGTGAGAAACCACTATATCTATGCGAGGATCGTTGCTAGGTTTCC
>CAYWWV010000024.1:1883-4763 GCA_964462185.1 uncultured Candidatus Bathyarchaeia archaeon
ATTCTTGAGGCTGTTGAGTATCCCTTGGAGGAATTAGTTAAGACCAGCGCCTTGATCCAGGACACGGGGAGGCCCGTTATTCTGACTTGGGCTGAGGGCATAGCCTTCATACACACCCCTCTACCCTTCAACACCAAGGAACTCTTCGAGGAGCGTAAAAAAGGGAGGATATACTGGGCAAGCGTTTTCTTCTCGGAGATGCCCCAGTTTAGGCCTGTTTTAAAGTTCGGGCCCAGGGACATACCAGTAGTGGCAACCCCCAACAAGCTCCTAAAAAAGGTAGCAACATGGCTGGCCGAGAACAGACACAAATTACACGAAGGCAACCCCAAACTATATTCTTAAAAGTCCGTAGGGTTGCATACATGAAGAAAGAAGGTTACCATGATGAGGGACCCCAAGATCGATGAGATTTTCAAGCAGGCCGTTGCCGAGGGAAGAAACTTTTTGTTCGAGCACGAAGCCAAGCAGCTCTTCGCTCTATACGATATGCCCGTCACCAAGATCCATGTGGCCAAAAGTGAGGAGGAGGCCGTGGAGGCCGCCAATAGGATCGGCTACCCCACTGTTTTGAAGATCGTAAGCCCCCAGATTCTGCACAAAAGCGACGCTGGGGGAGTAATTGTGGGCATTGAGGACGAGAATGGTGTAAGGGAGGCCTACCGTAAAATCATATCAAATGCCAAGGCCTACAAGCCTGATGCAGAGATCACTGGAATCCTCGTCCAGGAGATGGCCCCCAAGGGGACAGAGGTGATCATAGGGAGCACAACCGATCCCACCTTCGGCCCTACGCTGATGTTCGGCTTGGGAGGAATCTTCGTGGAGATCCTCAAGGATGTTAGCTTTAGGGTTGCTCCAATAACCAGGGTGGACGCATTGGAGATGATCAACGAGATCAAGGCCAAGAAGATCCTGGAGGGGGCTCGTGGCATGCCTGCTTGCGATAAGGAGACGCTTGCCGATATTCTGGTCAAGACCAGTGGTATGCTGATGGAGTGCCCAGAGATTAAAGAGCTGGACATGAATCCGATTATGGCGTACCCTGACGGGGCTAGAATAGTCGATGCTCGAGTAATCATGTAAAAATTTCTTTTAACCTTTTTTAAACCTTTTTTGTCACACTCCCCCTATTTCCCTGGAAGGGGTAACACTTCGCGGGAAACGCATGTTGGATGAGATGGGAGTAGTCTACCCTCTAATCAAGATGCTGGTAGGGGCAATGTGTCTTCTTCTTTCAGCCGAATACCTCCACAGCTATGTGACTTATTACTCCACTAGCTTTGGAATCCTATACATTGGGGACTGTCTAACCTGGCTCTTAGCAGGGGGCATACTCTTCAGCGAGGGGGTTATGGGCTACCTTTATGCTCTTCGCCGTAGGAAAGGGAATCCCTATCGGCAGGTCCACGCTTGAACCGCTTGGCCAAGAACTTGTACACGTCCAATATTATTGGGGCACCGATGAAGATTAGGGGTACTAGGTGGATCACCCATCCACGCCCCCCTGAAACCAGGTTAAGTGCGGAGAGAGCGGACCCGTAACTCGAGGCTAAGAGCTCCAAGGCGTTGGTGGGCTTCACCAAGCTGCCTTCGGTGGTGGAGGCGACAGTCACCTCCTTCCCCTCTGTCTGGAAGTCTAGGAGGGCGGGGGTATCTGTGTAGCAGCCGGGGTTCTCCAGCTCAACGGTGTATTGGGTTGAGAGGGTTCCACCGGGCTCCAGGGAAGTCCATGTAACCTCAGAGCCCCCAATGTATTCCAGGTTGTAAACCGATGGAAAAGGGTCTCGTAGTGCAAGGCGTGTGATTTCGTTTTCCCCTTCGTTGGAGACGGTAAGTGTAACCTGGATACTATCTCCCTCCCTCTTCCAGGTTTTTTCCACGCTTATCCTGGGCACTTTTTGGGGTAGTGTTATCTCCAGGTCTTGGGGGTTTGGCGGGCCGGCGGATAACTCCACACCATTTTCCTGGGCAAGTCCTTCCAGGAAAAATAGGAGCGGATGGTCCGGGGGAAGGGAAAGCTTCGCCTTGGCCCAAGCCCCGTCTCCAGGCTGTGTTGCAACGGCTATCAAACCAATGTCTTTGGAAGCGTCGAACATTGGGGTCGTGTTCAGATGGGTTAGGGTTGAGAGTTTGAACTCTCCTCCGTCCACAACCCCCTGGGACAGCTGGGCTCCCAGCAACGCCAACTGTTGTTCACTTAGTGCCTGCTCTAAAACCATCTGAAACTCCTGGGGCAACGAAGGCAGTGGCAAGAGTTCCAGCACAGGTTGGGATTTAACCATAATGGCCGCGGTGACTTCCACATCGCTGCGAGCGGGGGGCCAGGTGGCCTCCTCCAAGACCTCCCCTAACCCCTCAGCTTCCCCCATCAACCCTAGCAATAAGGGAGCAGCCTCCTCCCAGTTTAAAGGGCTTAAGTAGAGAACCGCGGTAAAGACCGTGGGCTCCTCATATTCGGATGTGTGTACTGGTATTCTTAGAACCGCGAGTTCTTGGAGGCCCAGCTCTGTTTGCTGGTTTAAGGCGGTTATGGTTTCAAGGGATTCCGAGTGGGCTAGGGTTTGGTCTTGGGTGTTGTGGAGGGAGATGGCTATGGTTTTGGGGGCGACTTTGAGGAAGGGAAAGGCCCAATAGTACTCTTCAGGGGAAAAAGTGTAGAAGACCCCCGGGTCCTCCACAGTGTACGTGGCCACCATCAGGCCTAGGCAGCTCTCCCCAAGCCAGAGGGGGCTAGACGGCTCCAGCTCACTCGTAACAACCTCAGCAGCTACCCCCCAGTTTTCCTCACTGGCATATCCAACTACGGCCTCAGCACTCAAACCCCTCGCCAACCCCACAGAGAAGCCGAAGGAGAGAAGAAGCACAATAGCCACCAGG
>CAYWWV010000024.1:4863-6487 GCA_964462185.1 uncultured Candidatus Bathyarchaeia archaeon
TCTGGTGGCGGCGGAAACATTTCCTGGGAGGTTGGGGCTTCGCCGAGTAAACCCATGGAGTCCAAGGCCAGGTAGGTCCCCGCTGCCGAGGCCGCGGTAAGGGCGAGTAGGGTAACCCAAACCAGTAGGGATGTTAGTAGTGATCCACGTCTCCTACCAATGATCAACCCGATTAACCCTCCTGTGCCTATCCAGGCAATGAGGGCGGTGGAGGTTAAGGGGTCCACTAGGTGGAGTGATAATAGGGTAGTCATGGAGTATAGGGATGGTCCTAGGAGGGGGGCTAGCCAGTCACCAACGGCCTTCAAGGCTGGGTCCATGGTTGCGTAGCCTATCTGGAGGATGGTGAGGATCCCAGCTAAGTAGGCAGCGGTCTTCCTCATGGTTTACAGCCCTCTCAAGGTGTATTAAGGCTTTACATGAGGCTGAAAAAGGGCTTCAAGTGTTTGAGGGCGTTTAGATAGTTTTGGTATCCTTTGTTGTATGTTTCTCTGGTTTCCTGGTTGGGGGTTATTGGCTCCATGCCGGCCACCCATTTTTCTATTTGGTTTTCACTGGAGATGTTCCCTGTGGCCAACCCTGCCAGGAATGCGTCTCCCAAGGGTGCCCCCATGGATTCAGGGAGATAGTTGAACTGGACTCCGGTGACGTCCGCAAGTATCTGCCTCCAGAGAGAAGAACTTGCCCCACCCCCAACCAAGGTGGCTCTCCCAAGATGTATCCCCGTCTCCAAGGCGGCCTCAATGCTATACCTCATAGCATAGGCCACGCCCTCCAACACCGCTCTGAACAAGTGGCCCCTAGTGTGGTAAACTGTTAATCCCAGTAGCCCCCCCTTTAAGTGGTTATCCCAGTAGGGCGCCCTCTCCCCCACCATCATGTGTGGGAGAAAGATCAAGCCCTCGCTCCCAGGAGCCACCTTGGCTGCTTCCTCGTCGAGAACCTTGTAAGGGTTTTCCACCCCCAACCCCGCCAGGTCCCTGGAAAGCTGGTCTCGGAACCATCGGACGCAGAATCCAGCGGTGCTTATGCCGGTGAAGCTGTAAATGGTTTTACTTGGGTTTAATGCGTAGGGGTAGTTTATCATCTGGGGAGAGTATTTTTCTTCTCTGTTGATGACTCCGTTGCACATACTTGTTCCCAGCATAGCCACCAGATCCCCGCTCTTGGTGGCTCCCCCTGCTAGGGCACTGATGGGAGCGTCAATCCCCCCAGCACACACCTGGGTTCCTTTGGGTATGCCGAGCTTCGAGGCAGCCTCCCCTGAAAGCTCGCCCACCACTTCTACGCTCTCAAGTATCTCCTCGGGGAAGAAGCTCCTAGGGATGCCCATCTCTTCCATTAACTCCTCGGACCAGCACCTCTTTTCTAAATCGTAGACTCCCCCCAGGTTTCCAGCGCTGGTATGGTCGATGTTCTCCACGCCTGTTAGGCGTCTGATTACATAGCCGTTGGGGGTTTCAAGCCTGTGGATCTTCTCCCAAGTCTTGGGCTCGTTGTTCTTCAGCCAGAGTATCTTCGCATACCCATAGTAGGGGTCAACCACGTTCCCTGTTACCTGGTATATCCTATCAACACCAATGGTTTCTTCGACCCACTCGCACTCCTGGGTGGCTCGCCTGTC
>CAYWWV010000024.1:6587-21007 GCA_964462185.1 uncultured Candidatus Bathyarchaeia archaeon
GCCCAGGGTGCCTATGTCAGTCCCCACTAGGAGCGCCACCCTCCCCTACCTCCGGGGGAGCCTTTCTTCCACGGGTGGTAAGGGTCTGAAGGGTTTATGGGGCTCTGTCTGGTACCAGTAGGCTGTGCTGCTGTAGTCGTCACTCCTCTTGTTTGCGTGTCCGTGCTCGATGGTCACCTTGATGCTCTTCTGGAAATAGATGGGGTCGAGGATGTGGTATCTGTACCATGTGATCTTCCCACTCCAGTTCTTGCCCCCTGGTAGGGGGAGGCCGTGGAAGGGGGCGCAGTACTCCTGGGTGGGGCACCAACTCATCCCATAGTAGTCCTCGGTTCCCGTCCCGACGATGCTGGGCTCCTCCTCGCCGTCAATGAAGATCATGTCGTCCCCCTCGCCATACCAGTTGAACTTGTCGGTCTTCCTGAGGTTAACCACGTTGACGTTACACCCTACATAGTGCCCCTTTCCCTCCGCCTCCAAGATCACGTAGTTCCCCTCCCCCCGTGGGTTCTCACCTGTGAACATCCAGGTCCTGTTGTCAACCCCCGTGTCGGGCACTCCATCCGTAGGGTTCTCCCGGTTCCAAAAGGCGTGGAACCGACCCAAGCCCTCTTTGGGGCTGGGCCACTCCTCGTAGTCTATGTAGTAGTAGAACGCGGAGACCTCTTCCCCACCCTGGTTCTCCAAGGTGATCCGGGCACCGGTGCTGAAGGGCATGGGCCACCAGGAGTTGAAACCTTTACCATCCTCGGGGCTCATCTGGAGGGGGGCTGAAACATAGTTGTGGGTCAAGCCGTGCCCTATCCCAAAGAAGTCTCCTATAGGAACCTCCACGCTGGGGTGCTTCTCCCCATCCCAATACATCCTCAAAACCAGTTTCCTCAGATACCACTCCTCGGAGCTGCGAATAGTCACCCAGATGTGCTTGATGCACCCCGCGCCCTCAATCTCCCCCAGGACCGCCGTCTCCCCCGAGGCCACCCTAATATAGTCTTTGTTGCCACCGCTTCGATCGTAGCTGCTTATCCTCTTCCTCTTATAGTCCCGTAGGACTGGAAGGTTCTCGAGACCGTTGAACATGGATAAGATTGGGGCCTCAGATATGAAAATCCTTGCGCTGGGCCTTCGCCACCCGTTGACGGTAGAGGCTGGGATCCACGGCCTCCACCATCTTCTCCGTATCTAGCTCCAACCCCAAAAACTCTTTCACCTCTCGCGCGACGCTGGCCGGGTCCTCAAGGGCTCTCAAATAGTCCACATACAAGGTTTCAATGTTTTCCTGGGAGGCCAGCCACTTTTTAACCTCGGATAGATGTTTCTGGAAGATTCTCTTCATCTTATCGTCTTCCACATCTCCCACGGGTTCACCCCTCCTCTCCATCATCTTCCTCTGGGATGCCAGAACCTCGTCCAGGTTCCTCAGCATGAATATCACCTTGTATCTATACGTCGGGGGTAGGTGACGCAGCTGGAAACTTATGATCTTAACAGCCTTCCCCACCGCCTCACCCAGCCACGAGTTGTCCCTGTGAAGCGTCTTAGCCCTCTCGTCTTCGAAGTACCCCAGCAGGTTGTCTTCGTCCGCCGACCTCTGGTTGTCAGTGACCACAGGCACCCCGCCTAGGCTCACCATGCGCATCATCATACTGGTTCCGCTTCGGGGGAGGCCCGAGACCACAACGATCATGGAATGTAGAGTTTGCCCCCAGTTTAAAAAACCCTGTGGGGCTGGCTGGGGGCTCATTTTTTAAGCGTGCTGAGGCTACTAAGCCCACATATGTATCAGGAGACCTTGATCCTGTTGAAGCCTGACGCCCTAGAGAGGAACCTAGTGGGCGCCATCCTCAGCTACTATGAAAGGGCGGGCTTGAAGATCGTAGACGCCAAATTCTACAAAAAAGCGGGTGAAGACTTGTTAATGCGGCATTACCCCGACTCTATGGCCGGCTCTATCGGTGAGAAAGCCAAGAAGGCTGTTCCCTCCATCAAGGATCCCCACGCTCATGGACTTAGAGTCTTAGAGGCGTTGAGGAGATACATTTCTCGTGGTCCTGTGATAGCTTTCTGTTTTGGGGGTGAAGACGCAATCTCGGTTGCTCGGAGGGTTACGGGTTACACCGACCCCGCCCAAGCTGAGCCAGGCACCGTGCGGGGGGACCTGGGGGTTGACAGCATTGAGAAGAGCACTCAGGAGGGTAGGGCCGTTGAGAACCTGGTCCATGCTTCAGGGTCCCCTGAAGAGGCCCAGGCCGAGCTGGCTCTATGGTTGTAGCTATTGTCTCCTTTTCCCCTCGATGAACTCCTCCACCAGTTGCCTACCCAAGGCGTCAGGTACCTGGATTGGAGGGTGTTTGAAGCAGTAGCTGCTCACGCTTGTTAGCGGGCCGGCTACCCCACGGTCGAGGGCTATCTTCACGGCTCTTATGACGTCGATGACCACTCCCGCGCTGTTGGGGCTGTCGTTGACCACCAGTTTGCAGTCCAGGGTGATGGGGAGGTCCCCGAAGCTCTTACCGTTGATCCTGATGTAACACACCTTGTGGTCCCCTAGGAAAGGCACGTAATCGCTGGGGCCAATCCTGGTTTTCACTGGGTAGGGGATTAGGCTTTGAACAGCCTCAGTCTTGCTGACCCTCTTGGTCTTGAGCCTGCTTTCCACAGTCATGTTCTCGAAGTCGGTGTTCCCACCGATGTTCAACTGGTAGGTGGAGTCCATCAAGACTCCCCGATCGTAGAAGAGCTTGGAGGTGACCCTGTGGAGGATGGTGGCCCCCAGCTGGCTTTTAATGTCGTCCCCCGCCACGGGTATCCCCGCCTCCCTGAACCTATTAGCCCAAGAGGGTTCACTGGCGATAAACTCAGGTATGCAGTTAATGAAGGCCACGCTGCTTTCAAGGCAGGCCTCAGCGTAGTGCTTGGTGGCCTCTCTACTGCCCACTGGGAGGAAGTTCACCAGTATCTCTGCCCCACTTTCCTTCAATACCTCCGCCACATTTACGGGTTCGATGTTCGGGTCCGCCCTAAAGCTCTCATACATGTGGGGGGCTACCCCGTCGAGGATGGGGCCGGCGCTAACCTCTACCCCCAAGTCTGGGACCTCAGAGAATCGCGCACACTTGTTTGGGGGGGCCCAGATGGCCTCAGATAGGTCTCTGCCAATCTTTTCCTTGTTCACGTCGAAGGCTGCGACGAATTCAATATCACTGATATGGTAGTCGCCGAACTTTACGTGCATGATGCCCGGGATTTGTTGGTCGTCATCCGCATCTCGGTAGAATTCGACGCCTTGGACTAGTGCGGAGGCGCAGTTGCCCACGCCGGCGATAGCAACCCTAATACCCATTTATCCACTGTCCTGGCAATTCACCTTGCCAACTGTCCATTAATACTTTTCCACGCCTATAGAGTCATCGAATCCAAGCCTAGCCGCTTGGCTATTTCTAAGACTTTGTATGTGAGCCAGGGGGACTCGGTTGATTTCTGCCCGAAACACCAATCACCCCAGAATCGGTAGACCCTCCCAGCCTTAAACCCCCCGGAGCTATACTGCTTTAATCGGATTATACTCCATAGCTCCCAGAAGACATCGAAGCCCTGGGCATACTTATACCTGCTTAGGGTGTCAACCACATTGAGTATGTCGAAGCCCACAGTGGGGTATCGAAGCTCCTCGAACTGGGAGGTGATTTTGAACCCATGGGGCTTGGAGACCTCTCGCTCCTCCCAGTGGTTGATTACGGCTTCGATCCCCCGCTGCACCGCCTCGGAGTTGGTGTACCTGGAGTCTGCTAGGGCCTTCAAGCAGTTCAGGGTTGCAATGGGGCAATAGTCTTCTCTCCACCCTGGGCAGGGGAGGTGGCCACTACCCTCACACCTCCAACCATTAGATTGGGAGAGCCAGATCAGACTTCTAAGCCCCTCTTCTACTTCCCCGCCGAAGGAGGTCAAGATGTGGAGGAGCTTTGCGGAGACACATATGGCCCACCCTTTCCTGCTTCCCCGTATTGGTTTGGAGCCTTTCCCAAATAAGGCTAAAGGCAGCCCTTCCTCTGTGTCCCTGGCTATTATTGTGCTTAGGGCTCTTATCCACTCATCGCCTTTATTCAACCCCAGGTCTGCTAATACCCCCAAGACATGGAGGGGGTGTCCAGGGTCTAGGACCTTGAAAATTGGCGGATGCGGCCACGAGACACATTGGTCAACCAACCACTGTACCTTGGGGTGTGTGCACAGGTCTTGGAACAAATCTGCCGCGGCCTCTCCCCGGAGCCTAGCCAGATTATAGGTTATCCAAGGCTCCGATTGGTCCTCCAAGAAGGAAAAAGCGTCAAAGGTTAAGCCATACTCCACGGCCTCCAATCTTGTATGCGCTCGTTTAAAACCGATGTAATGGGTTGTGTTGGAGGGGTGGGTGAAACTAGGTGGTTCTCCTGTAGTATCCGGGTCTGGGCATGTATATGGTGCCGTCTTTCACCAGGACGTTGATGAGTTTCACCGCCTCGCTGGCTGAGAACCCGTAGTCCTCCTTCAGTGTTTCCAGCAAGTCAGACTCCTTGACTGAGCCGGTGATCTGCTCCATTTCGATTATCACCTGGAGAACCTTCTGTAGCTGGTTCTGCAGACTCCTAGGCTTACCCGTGTAGAGGATGTCTATATCTATCTGCCCCGTGGTTACATCCACACCCACCTCCTGGAGGCTCCTCTGCATGAGGTTGATCACGGCCTCTGCGTCCTCGATGGTCACCTCCTCCCTAAGGTGGGCCCTGGCCCTGGCCTCAGCCAGACGGATCAAGCTCTCGAGCTGGCGGGCGGTTATAGCCACGGCTGAGGACTCGGCCCCCTCCTTACTGGCGTTACGGATCTTGATGTAGAACTCTTGGAGTCGCTCCACCACTTGGTCGGTGAGCCTGGGCTTTATGCGCTTGGCGTAGCTGATGTATTTCCTCATCAAAGCCATGTCCAGAGGGGGCGTGTCTCCCTCCAGGTTTCGATGGATCCCCAGAATGTGAAGGGCTATCTCACCGTCCAGCTTCGCATCGGGAGTATCCCTCAACAGAAAAATAAGATCGAACCTACTGAGGAGGGTGACAGGGAGCGTAATGTTTTGGGCGATGGTCTGGTAGGGGTTATACCGCCCCAATGTGGGATTGGCGGCAGCCAAAATCCCACATCGAGCGTTCAACGTTGCCACTATCCCCCCCTTGGCTATGGGCACCACCTGCTGCTCCATAGCGGGATGCATGGCCCCACGGTCCTCATCCCTCATCTTGTCTATCTCGTCTATACAACAGATCCCCTTGTCGGCTAGAACAAGGGCCCCGGCCTCCAAGACGAAGTTACCCGACCCCCCCTCCTTCACAACTGCCGCCGTCAACCCTGCAGCGGTGCTTCCCCTACCCGTGGCCAGCAGCCCCCTCGGAGCCACCTTAGCCGCGTAGCTGAGCATCTGGCTCTTAGCAGTCCCAGGATCCCCCACCAAGAGGATATTAATGTCCCCTCTAACCCTCACATCTTGAAGTTGTTTCTCCACGCCGCCCATCAACAAGTAGAGCACGGCCTCCTTGATGTGTTCAAGGCCATAGATGCTAGGGGCTATGCTCTTCAAGAGTTTCTGAAATATGAAGGGGTCCTTTGAGATCTCGAGGATAGCCTCCTCATCCTCGGGGGAGATGTCAACCAGCTCCGCCTCCCGCCCACTCACCTCGATGAAGCTTGCCTCTATGCTGATCTCAAAGGTCCTAAGTTCTCCGCCCCTCGCGAAGCGGGGGTAGATCTTGATAAACCCAGTTAAGGTAACCCTGTCGCCAGGCCTGGCTGTGTCTACAATGTCGTCCTTCAGCTCAACGTTGATGGATCGGGGTAGTTGCCCTGGGGGGAGGTCTTCAGGTCTCTCCTGGACCGTGATTCTTTGATAGTCTACGAAGACCGACTCTCGGGGGACCAGCTCGAATCCTTTTCTGTTGTCACACTCGATGCACTTCTGGGGTTTCTGGAGGGTTACCCCCGTCTGCTCCACGTGGTTCAAAGCGCCACACACGTTGCATCTGAAAGTGGCTCTAACCACTAGGGGGGAGATGGAGGAGGCGCGCACGATAATCCCATGGACCATCACAAGCCTGCCTATGTGCTCTGAGCCAATTCTCCTGAGAGGGGTGGCCGCTGGCAGGTTGCAGTACCTGATGTTCACCTGTCTAATGCTCTCAGCATAGAGGGGGTCGCGAGTCCTCAGCTTCCCCATTACGACGGTCTTCAGGACTGCTGCCTTGCCCTCGGGGTCGTCCAATATGGCGTAGGCCAGCTGGGTGTCAAAGCTGTAGAGGTCGGAGAAGTTGACTACGAAGCTCCTCTCCCCCTTTATGGGGAGCAAGCTGACCAACTGGTCGTATTTCAGCTCGCCTGAGGCGTCTCTGAAGTCCTCTATGAAGCGGGTGAAGGCCTCCTCAAGGGTCTCCTGCTTGGTCATTGGTCTACTACCTCACGCATGGTGTGGCGCCATCTTGAGACGGCTTTTTTCACCTCAGCATAAAGGGTTGTCTCCTCTCTTTGTAGTACTCTGGTGGGTGAATCTGCCTCGGACACAGCTATGCGGGTGATCCTGTTGATTCTGGCTTCTAGGATGTCTCTGTACCTGGCTTGGACTCGGTTTAGGTTGGGGGTTGGAGCTATCTCTTTGGACCACTTTATGGATTGGTATGCCTTGGCGTAGAACCTTTCTGGCAGTGGGTTGGGGGGCCCAGCCGGGTTTAACCTCTCCTTGAAGTGGACTTGGGTCCACTCATCTGGGCTGAGTGTCTCCTCCAAGAGCTCCACCAGCCCCTGCTTCCCCAACTCCACCGCAACCCAGAAGAATGTTCTAAACTCCTCCCCCGCGTCCGCCTCATCCAAAGTGAAGCCCATGGCGGAGACCCGGGGGACCCTTCGAAGGGCTCTGCACCTCACCAAGTGGTTTTCGTAATCAAGGCGAGGTGAAAGGGCTACCATATTTAGGTTTGAGCAGGTGACATAGTTAAAGGACTTTTCTCGCGGCTGTTGAGAGTGTGGAGGGTTAGCTATATGTGGGCCGGTGGGGTTGGGTTTAGCGGTCTATTTGTCGTCAAACGGCTTGAGGGCCCTTGCCTTGGAGGTCTCTAGGCTCAGCGATCAACCAGAGCTTTATGAGGTTGTGGAATGTAGGCTGTCCGAGTTTAAGGAGGCGGGTAGGATGGGCTCCAGGCGCTGGTTCGAGGAACTGGTGTTTTGCTTGCTGACTGCTTTCTCCAGCGCCCAGTCGGGGTTGAGGTGTGTTGCAGCGTTGGGGGAAAAAGATTTGTTGGCTGGGGGCTCCCAGGGTGAGATAGCCCAATGCCTCAAGGACAGCGGATACCGCTTCCCCAACAAGAGGGCTGAATACATATTTGAGGCTCGAAGGCTGGCACCATCCCTTAAGGAAAAAGTGGTGGCTGCTGGAGACTCTAAGGAGGCCAGGGCGTGGCTTGTAGAGAACGTTAGGGGTTTGGGCTGGAAGGAGGCGAGCCACTTCCTCAGAAACGTTGGGTTCTTTGATGTGGCAATTGTTGACCGTCACATCATGGGGGTTTTGAGGGACTACGGCTTGGTGGATTTGGACCCCGAGAGAGGGGTGTCCAAGAAACGGTATCTCCAGGTGGAGGGTGTTTTGGAAGGGTTGGCGATGGAGCTGGGCATGAGCTTGGGTGAGCTCGACCTCTACCTATGGTATATGAAGACAGGCCAAATTCTGAAGTAAAGATAATACCCTCCAACGGCTAACTAGAGGACATGAAACCAGGCAAGCAGTTCCTGGCCCTCTGGAGGGAGGGCTCCTCGGTGAAAATGATCGACCAGCGGAAACTCCCCCACCTCTACGAGGTTGCCACCTTTGAGAACCACCGTGAGACGGCTAAGGCCATCAAAGATATGGTGACCCGCGGAGCGGGATGCGTGGGCAACGCGGCTGCCTTCGCCATGGCCCAGGCAGCCCTCGAGGCCAGAGACAAACCCCCCACAGAGTTCCAGGCCTATCTCAAGGAGGCATCCGAGACAATAAAGGCAACCCGGCCTACTGCCGTCAACCTGTTTAAGGCTGTGGATAGGTGTCTGGCGGCCGTGGACGGGGTCTCTGTGGCGGAGAGGGTGGAGCGGGTGGTGGCCGAGGCTGACAAGGTCTTCCTAGAGGACATAGAGGCTTCAAGGGCCATCGCAAAATATGGTGCTGCCTTGATAGAGGAGGGGGCCAGGGTTCTCACCCATTGTAACGCGGGTGCTTTGGCCTATGTTGATCGAGGTACGGCGCTAGCACCCATATACCAGGCCTTTGAGGACGGCCTAAGCGTATTTGTCTGGGTGGATGAGACTAGGCCGCGTAACCAGGGTGCTCGGCTAACATCTTGGGAATTGGGCCAGCAAGGGGTCCCTCACACCGTCATTGCGGACAATGCTGCTGGCTTCTTCATGCAGAGGGGGGAGGTGGACTTGATATTGGTGGGGGCAGACAGGATAACCTCCAACGGAGATGTGGTTAACAAGATTGGAACATACGAGAAGGCTTTGGCGGCCCATGACAATGGGATTCCATTCTGGGTTGCTGCCCCGCTTATGTCCTTCGACTTCGAGACCCCTGCTGGGACCGGCGTTGAGATCGAGGAGAGGCCCACCGAGGAGGTCTCCCATGTTTGGGGGATGGGGGAGGGGGGGTGGACCCGTGTGCGTGTCGTCTCCCAAGGGGCAACTGTGAGGAACCCTGCCTTCGATGTTACTCCCGCGCGTCTTGTCTCGGGGTTCATAACAGAGTATGGCCTGGTGAAGCCTCCCTTTAGGGAAAACCTGAAGAAGCTATCCAGATTGGGCTAAGACTTTTACATGGTCTTCATACTCATAGAGCCCTAATAGAAGCGGTCCCCTGGAGGTGAAGCCGAAGACTGGGACCTTCCTGATTCCCTTCTCACTCATGACCTCTGCCACCTCTTTTAGAGTGGTATTATGTTTGACCCAGACCAGTGGTTTGGAGGCCGCCTCCCCCACACATATCAGCTCCAAATCCAAGCCCTTCTCCACAATCCTCTTAATATCAGACCGAGTGATAAGCCCTACAGGCTCACCATCCTCCATAACCACCAGGGCCCCCAAGTTAAAATAGTTCATATAGCTCTTGGCCAAGGAAACCGGTTTAAAGGCGTCAATGGTTAAAGCGTCCTTCACCCGGATTTGGTTGGCTTTTATCTCCAGTAAACCATCCCCCGAGCCTTTGGAGGTGAGAAGTGTTATTAATATTAGTGGATCAAGGAACGCGAGCCTAAATCCAGTCCAAAGGCTCTGTGGTTTTACCGACCAAATCGCTTAAATCTGGGTAAAGGGGAAAAACTGGTGTCCCGCCCGCCCTAGCTCAATGGCAGAGCATCCGGCTGTAGTCATCGCCCTGGGGGGCAATGGCAGGCAGGCCATGAGCAGACACCGGAGGGTTGCAGGTTCAACTCCTGCGGGCGGGACCACAATCCATTTCAACTGAAAAGAATTCACGGGGTTTGCGTAGGCGTTTTTCCTTGGTTGAGCTAAGATTCTTCTACCTCGTGTAAATATTATATATTCTATTGATCAAATGAATAGGGAGTTGAAAAATGGCTAAAGAAATAGGCGTGCTTGTCGTTGGTGTGGGGTTTGTAGTGGTGGTGGGATACAACCTCCTGGTGACCCGCCTAGCGGGCCTAGCCTACCGGGAAGCCATCATCAGCGTGATCATCGGAAGCAGCAGCCACTTCGAGATCGCCATTGCCACCGCCGTCAGCCTATACGGGGTGGGTAGCCAGGCTGCCTTGGGGACTACCATGGGGTTGTTCTGGGAGGTGCCTGTAATGCTAAGCCTGGTTTACCTGGGGAGGTGGCTGAGGGATAAGGGCTTCTGGGCTGCACCTGTTGAAGCCATCCCAACACCAGCAAACCCCAGGGCTCATTCTAGCCACCCAAACAACTTAAACCCTTGACAACTCTCAAACCCTAACGGGAAAGCCTTGTCCCATGTTTGCACTTGATAGAGGCAAGGCTCAATCCGCCCAGGGAAATGGCAGGGTAGATCTAAAAGCCTCCAGATCCAATAACCGCCCTCACGAGAACCCTCAGGGCTTTAGACAGGCTGGCGTCAAAGGTTTAGAAGGCTCGCGTTTAAAAGCCTCAGACGAGTCAGCAAGGGATCACCGAACCAGAGCGCTCTAATCACTGCATTACTGGTGAACCTAGGAGCCACCTAAAAGGGCTTTGAAACCCCCTACCCCCCAGGAGAGGCCTGGAAGTGGAAGAATTAAAGCCGTTGGTGAAAGAGATACATCTATGATTCTGGGAGTCTCGGGGAGCCCCCGCAGAGCGGCCACGGAGTACGTCCTCCAATGGGCCCTGGGGAGGTTGGAGGAGGTGGGCTATCAAACCAGGTATTGGACTGTGGCTGGTAAAGACGTCAAACACTGCATACACTGCGACCGCTGCCTCGACGGCTCGGGCTGCATCCACAGCGACGGCCTTACCACCCTCTACCCCCTCTTAGAGGAGGCCCAAGCCTACGTGGTAGCCACACCCGTCTACAACGGCACCCTCTCAAGCCAGCTCAAGGCCGTCCTGGACCGGTGCCGGGCCCTCCTGGCCAAGGAGCCAAGAGTTTTCCAGGGGAAGCCGTTCGCTTGTATAGCCGTGGGTGGCGACAGGTGTGGGGGCCAGGAGGCCGCCATCCAGGCCATCCACGCTTTCGCCGTAATGAATGGGGGGATACCTGTGGCTGGGGGGCCCTTTGGCGCCAACCTGGGGGCCACCTTCTGGTCCCGGGACTCCTTGGAGGGCGTCAAGGCCGATGAGGAGGGCTTTAAATCCCTGAGTAAAACCCTGAAACAGTTGGTTTTCTACTTGGGGAGGGGGCGGCCCTGAGGCTGGCATGGTGTATCACGGGTAGCGGCGATAAGGTGAAGGAGACGGTGGAGGTCATGGAGGAGTTGAAAGCCCGGTGGGGAGGCTCCTTGGAGATTCACGTGTATCTTTCCAAGGCGGGGGCCCAGGTGGCTAAATACTATGGCCTCGATGAGCGCCTCAGGGCCTTCGACTCCCTCCACACGGAGAAGGACGCCAACACGCCCTTCCTTGCGGGTCAGTTACAGATGGGAAGGTTCAAGGCCCTCCTGGTGGCACCCGCCACTGGGAACACCGTGGCCAAGCTGGCTGCTGGGATAGCCGACACCCTGGTGACCAATGCGGCCATCCAAGCAGTCAAGGGCTTTGTGGACGTATTCGTGATGCCCGTGGACCTCCACGAGGGAGAGGTGGAGACCACACTGCCTTCCGGCCGCACCTTGAGGCTTAGGGTTCGTCGGGAGGACGCAGAGAACGCCCGCCGGCTGGCTGCTATGGAGGGCTTCCATGTCTTCGGGGAGCCCCGTGAGATTAGGGGTGTTGTGGAGGGCCTTATGGGAGGCTAGGAGACTGAGGCGTTGGCCAGGGCCTCCACAGCCTTTACAACGGCTTGGGTGCCGTTCTCAAGCATATCTCTGGCCTGGCAGTAGCGGAACATCTGCAACACCAGGCTGGTGGCCGGCAGAGGCATACTGGTGGCTCTAGCCGTCTCCATGATGATCTCCAAATCCTTCAAGTAGTGCTTGATCTTGAACCCTGGGGACATATCGCCGTTGATAACCCTGGCCCCGTTGTTGGTGAGCTGCCAGCTCCCAGCCGCCCCACCCGAGACCGCTTGGTGCACCCTCCTCACATCCACCCCTGCCTTGGAGGCGAATACAAGGGCCTCGGCCACCCCCAGCATGGTGGTGCCCACCAGTATCTGGTTGACAGCCTTGCAAACCTGCCCCGCTCCATTCCCCCCAATGTAGGTGATGGTCTTGCCCATGGCCTCGAAGATGGGCTTACACTCCTCGAAGACCTCCTCCTTCCCTCCAACCATGATGCTCAAGGTCCCATTGTTGGCCCCTATGACCCCTCCACTCACAGGGGCGTCAAGCATCTCCACACCCTTCTTTGCCAGCTCCTCGGCGATCTCCACCGTGGCCTGGGGGCTTATGGTGCTCATGTCGATGAAGATATCCCCCGCTTTGGCGCCGTGAATAGCCCCCTGCTCCCCCAAGAGCACCTCTTTCACATCCTTGCTTCCAGTAACCATGGTGATGACTACTTCGCTGTTCTCAGCCACTTCCTTGGGGGAGCCGGCAAGCTTGGCCCCGGCCTCCACCACAGGCAGCGCCTTGGACCTGGTTCGATTCCAAACCGTGAGAGGATACCCTGCCTTGAGGAGGTTCAAGCTCATGCCCTTCCCCATGAGGCCAATCCCAATGAAGCCTATTCTCTTCAAATCCATCCAACTATAAGACGCCCCACGCCTCTAAACCGTTTCGCTGCCTCTCTAGAGAAGCCCCAGCTTCACACGGAGGAGGAAGTACTGCCCCCAGAACCCCACTAAAATCAGGAAGATCCCCCCAACCAACCACCTGTTGGCAGAGCCTCGGTCGTAGAGGATTCGGGTACTTCGATGGGCAGAGTAGAACCCCAGGATTGCCAAGCCGTTAAGCATCATAACCACCCATGCCTCCGTTGAGGTCTGTTCGCTGGGGTAAGGGTGTAGGGAGCTGAAGCCTCCTCCAAGGGCGATGGTGGAGGGAGGGTTCTTCAAGAGGTTGTAAAACCCGCCGCCCATGATGAATATGCAGAAAACCACCACCAGGAACGCCAAGTGGTTCTTCTCTATTTTGAACCTGCTTGCTGGGGGTGTCCGTGGGGCTCTTTTTCTCTTAGACATCTGCTCCCATCGGGTAAGTCCTCGCCCAAGATTTAGCGTTTTCCCCGCTGGAGCCCAGTATCCTTTATATTTGGTGGGGTGAGAAAAAACTGTCAGGGGGGGTTAAGATTCCTCAAAGGGTTGTTTGCAGTAGGTGTAAGGAGGTCCTCTACCAGGGGGATTTGCTGAAATCGCCCCAGGACATAATACAGAAGTTTAACGGGGTCTGCCCTCACTGTGGGAAGCCCTTAAGCTTCGAGACGGAGCAGGTGAAGGTTAAACCCTGCAACACTTGAAAAAGTGTTTTATCGGGGCTGCCGAGTATTTCACTGGGAGTCCATTTGAGCGTGGAGGATTTGAAGAAGACCCATCTATACCAGTACCACTCGGAGCATGGCAAGGTAATCGAGTTTGCGGGCTTTGCCATGCCCGTTTGGTATGAGGGAATAATTGCTGAGCACATGGCTGTCCGAGAGGGCTGCGGCATATTCGACACCTGCCACATGGGGCGCACCTGGGTAAAGGGCCCTGATGCGGGAAGGTTTCTGAACTACCTTGTCACCAACGACGTCTCCCGCCTGGGGGACGGTGAGAGCCTGTACACGGTTATGTGTAATCCCTCGGGTGGGATCATAGACGACCTCATAGTCTACAGGTTTGGGGAGGACCGCTATTGGGTGGTTTACAACGCTAGCAACCGGGAGAAGGACTTTAAGTGGTTCAAGAAGAATTGCAAGGACTTTGATGTGAGGTTGGAGGATGTTAGCGACGAGGTGGCCATGATGGCCGTCCAGGGGCCTAAGGCCCAAGAGGTGTTGCAGGGGCTAACGGAGACAGACCTCTCCCAGGTGGGCAGGTTCAACATCGTACGGCTAAAGGTGGCGGGGGTCGAGGCCATGGCCGCCCGCACCGGGTATACTGGGGAGGACGGCTTCGAGGTGTTCATCCCGGGGACCACCCCCAGTGAGCCCGATAAGGCTTTGAGGGTTTGGAATGCATTGCTGGAGGCGGGGGCTACACCTTGTGGCCTGGGGGCCAGGGACAGCCTCCGGCTGGAGGCGGGGCTGTGGCTCTACGGGAACGACATGGATGAGAGCACCAATCCCCTGGAGGCCGGCCTGGGGTGGACGGTGAAGCTCAAGAAACCAGGCTACTTCATCGGGATGAAGGCCATACAGCAGGCCAAGGAGAGTGGGGTGAAGAAGAGGCTGGTGGGCCTGGCACTGGAGGAGCGGGGAATCCCCCGCCACGGCTATCCCGTGGCCAATGAGGAGGGGGAGGAGATTGGGGTGGTCACCAGCGGCGGCCTCAGCCCCATCCTGGGCAAGGGCATCGCACTGGCCTACGTCCCCACGGCCTACCGTAAGCGGGGGACCCCCCTGCAAGTCATCATCAGGGGCAGGCCTGTGAAGGGAAAAGTAGTTAAGCACCGACCCTTCTATGATGAAACCAAATACGGTTGGAAGAGGAGTTTGCAATGAGCGAGGAATACAAGGTTGAGGAAGGGCTCTACTACACCAAGGAGCATGAGTGGGCCAGGAAGCTGGACGACGGCTTGGTGGAGGTGGGGGTCGACGACTATGCCCAGTCTCAGTTGCATGAGATTGTGTATGTGGAGTTGCCTGAGGTTGGTGCTGAGGTTAAACAGCTGGAAGCCATTGGCGCCTTG
>CAYWWV010000025.1:0-8233 GCA_964462185.1 uncultured Candidatus Bathyarchaeia archaeon
AAAACAAACACAATTACAATTATGATGATCAGCTTACACCGGTCGTCATCTATTCTACATTCACCCAAAGAATTTGTTCTTAACTCATTCGTTCTGAGTAGAAAGTGATGTATTTGTCTAGCGTTCTATCTCTCTAGATATTTGCTTGTCAAAATTCATCTAATATTTCTATATACGGCTTAACGGTTATGAATGGTTTAGCGCAATTAACCCCTTTCTAGCGGTGCAGCTTCAGATGGATTTTCTTCATTTTTCGCGGCACATTTTTTAAAATAAGAAAGGTTAAACCCTTTGATGTCACCGATACCTGAGTCCAGGTGGTTTGATGGGTAGAGGGGTAACACTCTGGTTCACAGGACTCCCATGCAGCGGTAAGACTACCATCGCCGACAGGGTAGCTGAATTGCTAAGGAGTCGAGGGGTAAAGGTAGAGCGTCTGGATGGGGACATAGTGAGGAAGAGCCTGACTAAGGACCTGGGTTTTACCAAGGAAGACCGGGATAAAAACATTGAAAGAGTGACTTTCGTGGCAAAGCTCCTCACAAGAAACGGGGTGATTGTGTTGGCTACCTTTGTCTCCCCCTACCGGGAGAGAAGGCAAAAGACGAGGGAGGAGATTGGAGAGTTTATAGAGGTCTACGTTAAGGCAAGCCTGGAGGAGTGTATTCGCCGTGACGTCAAAGGAATGTACAGGAAGGCCTTGGCTGGAGAGATTAAGAACTTCACGGGGGTGGACGACCCCTACGAGGAACCCCTCAACCCCGAACTGGTCTTAGACACGGAGAGGGAAACAGTTGAGGAAAGCGTCCACAAAGTCTTAGCCTATCTTGAGGAAAACGGCTACGTATAGCACTTACTCCACTACAATCATGGTCAGCGTCGACCGGACGTGGTTTAACCTTCTGATCCTGGTGGTGATGATGTCCTTTAAAACCTGCATAGAGTCGGCTTCCAGCATGACCACATAGTCGTAGACGCCGTAGACACCGTATACCTCCTTTACCTCTGGTATCTCCTTTAGGGCTTTGTACACCTCTCTACCCTCACCAAGGTCGGTGTTGATTAAAACGAATGCCTTGCTCACCAGTTACACCTGAGACTGCTTTATCCGTAGTTTTTTTAACCTTTTCCAATTGTTGTCTGGTAGAAAAAATATAGTATATACCAACGGCGCCGCTGGTCGTTCAACGTCGAATATGGAATCGACACAAGTTTTATGTGAATTCGTCAATAGACGACTAATTGGTGGCTGTGAGACCTCTAAGGAAAGTAGCAGTTGTAGGAGCTGGGATGACCAGGTTTCACCACAAGATTCATGAAAACAAGCAAGGACGAGACCTATTGGCAGAAGCAGTATTAGAAGCAGCCTCTAGTGTAGATAATGGATTCCAGCTAAGAGAAGCTGATGCCCTTTATGTTGGTTGTTTCAGCAGCGATGTCTTTGAGGGACAGGCCCATCTGGGAGCTTTGATGGCGGATTACTTGGGGATAACCCCTATTCCCTCTTATAGGGTTGAGGCTGCATGTGCCTCCGGGGGAGCAAGCATTAACCTGGGGATTCTCGCCGTGTCCTCGGGGCTTTTCGACGTGGTTTTAGTGGGGGGAGTCGAAAAAATGAGGGGGTTGGACACGGGGAAGGTCACCGATACCTTGGCCATGGCAGCGGATGTAAGCTATGAGGCTGCAGCCGGGTTTACCTTTCCTGGGCTCTACGCGGCTATGACTAGAGCCCACTTTAACAAATACGGGACGAATTGGAGACAGCTGGCAGCTATATCGTTGAAGAACCATGAGAACGCGAAGAAGAACCCCAAGGCGCAGTACCAGGAGACCATCCTCGAGATCGCCAACAAGATTGGTCAGAGAAAAGGCATAACCTTCGAAGACCCCTACGAATTTCTGGAGTCAGACTTTAACCCGGTAATAGCAGACCCCCTCCGCCTGTTCGACTGCTGCCCCATCTCGGATGGAGCGGCTGCGGTGATCTTGGCTTCAGAGGAGAAAGCAAGGCAATTTACAGACACCCCGGTGTACGTTCAGAGCTTTGGACAGGCATCCGACACACTGGCTCTCCAAGACCGAGCCGATCTTACATCAATAAAGGCTAGCAAACTAGCTGCGAAGCAAGCCTACGCCAGCGCAGGACTCGAGCCTAAAGACATCAGCTTTGCCTGTGTGCACGACTGCTTCACCATTGCCGAGATGATTGCCTCGGAAGACCTCGGCTTCTTCAGCCCAGGAGAAGGGGGCAAGGCGGCTGAGCAGGGTCGTACAGGTCTGCAGGGGGATATCCCCATCAACCCTGATGGGGGGTTGAAGGCAAAGGGACACCCAGTGGGAGCCACGGGTGTAGCCATGGTTGTGGAGGTGTTTAAACAGTTGAGGGGGGAGTGTGGGGAGAGACAGGTTGATGACCCTGTGTATGGATTGGCTCATAATGTTGGGGGGACGGGTGCAACGGTAACGGTCCAGATATTTGGGAGGTGAAGGGGTGAGCTTTAAGGAGTTTCAAGGAGGTCTAAAGAGGAAGCAGTTGGTGGGGAGCCGATGCTTGGAGTGCGGGGAGCTGGTGGCTCCGCCTAGAATGTTGTGCCCCCATTGTGGCTCTGAGAAACTTGAGCCGTATTCTCTCAGGGGTGTGGGAGAGCTGGTGACGTTTACGGTGGTTCACGTGCCCTTGACTAGATACAGGGAGGTAGCACCCTATTCCGCGGGGATAGTGAAGCTGGAGGAGGGGCCGATGGTTGCAGGATTCCTTAAGGTTGATGAAGGAAGACTGAGGGTTGGCCTCCAGGTGGAGATTGATTTTGAGGAGTCAAATAGAAAAATGGTTCCGGTTTTCAAGGCCGTTTAAAGGCCTTTGAAAGCAGGTTTTCTTCGTTCGTTGAAAGCCTTTAAGCCTTCCTTTGTGTCTTCTGTTTCGAATAGCTTTGAAAACTCCTCGGTTTCCATTTTGAAAGCCTCCTCCAGCTCTTTTCCCTTTAGTAGTTGTTTAACGCTTTTCAATGCAAGGGGTGGCCCCCGGGCGATGTTGGAGATAAATTCTTCTACCTTTTCGTTGAACTCGCTGGCCTCGAAAACCTTTGTTACTAGGCCAATCTTCTCGGCTTCCTTCGCGGAAATCCTTCTTCCAGTTGAGATCAGCTCGAGGGCTCGGGCTGGACCAATTAGTTTGGGGAGCAGATAGGTGCCGCCCCAGCCTGGTATTAGGCCCAGGGTGATCTCAGGCTGCCCAAAGGAGGCGGCCTCACTTGCTAGTCGGTAGTCGCAAGCCATCGCTAACTCGTTTCCGCCTCCAAGGCAGTAGCCGTGAATCACAGCAATCGTAGGCTTGCTGCAGTTGATTATCTGTTTGAAAACGTTATGGCCTTTTTCGCTGAGTTTCTGGGCTCCAGACTTGGTGAGGCTGGGGAATTGCGATACGTCTGCACCGGCGCAGAATGCCCTGTCCCCCGCCCCCTTAAAGGCTATTACCTTAACCTCGGAGTCTTTTTCAGCCTTGGCCAATAAGGTGGATATCTGGTCCAGCATGTCCAACGTTAGACTGTTGAGCTTGGAGGGCCTGTTCAGGGTTATCCAGAGAACTCCCTTTTGCTTCTCTGCGATAACGTCTTCACCTAGGTTGAAGCCTTTTTCCTTAATCTCAAAAGGACCCCAGGCAAGGTTGCACCCTAGTTTGACCGCTGTCTCTATGTCCTCCTTTGAGGCCACTCCCTCCTCCAAGAGTTTTTCTGCCTCAGCCACGAAGGGCTTTAAAAGCAGTTGTACGTCGAAGCCTTCGCCTTCTTCCTCGTTAACACTGGGCCTCACATCATATTTATAGAAACCCTCCCCCGTCTTCCTCCCTAGTTTTCCGCTTTTGACTAGTTCCAGGAGCCGGCTCTCAGGGGTGTAATACTCCCCCCATTTAGACTCGAAGGTCCGTAGGATGTTTACCACGATGTCCAGGCCTATGAGGTCGCAGAGCATGAAAGGGCCTAGAGGCATCCCTGCCCTGTGTTGCATGGCTGCGTCGATCTGTCTAACACTGTATTGATCTAGAAGCTTTGCCGCCTCGTTTAGGTATGTGATTAGGACTCGGTTCACGATGAAGCCTGGGGAGTCTTTTCTAACCCAGACGGGTGTTTTCCTCATTCTCCTTGCTATCTCCATTACTGTGTTGACTACTTCGGGGCTTGTTTGCTCCCCTTGGTTCACCTCTACAAGCTTCATCAGGACGGGGGGGTTGAAGAAGTGCATGCCCAGGAACCTCTCGGGGTGGGAGACGTGTCTCGCCATCTCTGTTATGCTCAGACTGCTTGTGTTGGTGGCCAGGATGGCGTCCCTGGGGGCCAACTCGTCGACCTCGGCCCAGACACGCCTCTTCAAATCCATGATTTCAGGAACCGCCTCTATAACCAAATTGGCGTTGGACACCGCCTCGTCCAGGCTTGTGGTGAATCGGATCCTCCCCAGAATCTCGTCTGCCTGGCTTTGGGAGAGCCGCTCCCTCTTAACGAACCTTCCGAGGCTGGATTTTATGGCTTCACGGCCCTTGTCTAAAAACTCCTGTGAGATGTCTCTCACCACTACCTGGTAGCCAGCCGAGGCGGATACTTGGGCGATGCCGTGGCCCATTACCCCTGCCCCTAGAACCGCTATTCTTTTAACACGATTTACGTCCAATTGCCCTCACCTGGTAACTATCCATAGGGCTTATCTCTTTTCCGGGTATAGTAAACCTATTATAAATTGGAGGATATCTTGGCGGAGAGAGAATGCGGCAAGTAGTCCTCCTCAAAGACATCCCAGATCTAAATGAGGTTAGCGGTTTAGACTTGGAAGCAGACCTCAGGCAACAGGTCTCGAAGACCAGGATTAATGAGTTGGATAAGCGGGCGCTGGAGGCGGCCCTCCGAACCAAGGAGAAAAACGGTGGTGAGGTAGTGGTTCTGTCTCTGGGCGATGATAAGACCAAGACAGCGATATTGGAGGCGCTGGCTATGGGGGCTGACGAGGCTTACATCGTGGAGTCAACCCAGGCCAGGAGGTTGGACTCCAACGCCACCAGCAAGGTCTTGGCTGCAGCCTTGAGGAAGCTCGACCCCGTCGACCTTGTTCTATGTGGGGAGATGGCTCTCGATAGTATGAACAGCCAGCTGGGCCCCAGGCTGGGGGTCTCCCTGGGCATCCCCTGCATTTGCTATGTCAAGGAGTACGACGTCGAGGGAGGCGTCTTGACTGCTACCAGGGACTTGGACCAGTACGACGAGGTGGTGGAGGTCTCCCTGCCTGCCGTGGTTTCGGTGGTCCGAGAGATAAATGAGCCTCGGATCCCGAGTCTGATGAATATTATGAGGGCTAGGAAAAAGCCTCAGACAGTTTGGAGCATTGAGGAGCTGGGTTTGGAGATTTCAAATCTGGAGCAGCAAAGCCGTGTAGAGATACAGGGTTTGGAGCGCCCTGTGACCTCTAGGAAACAGGTTAAGATAGAGGCCGAAACAATCGAGGAGACGGTGGCTAAACTGGTTGAAAAACTCAGGGAGGAGGGAGTCATATGAGCGTCGTCGTTTATTCTGATGACGAGGAGCTGCGGTACCAGTTGCTTGGCGGGGCCCTAGGGGTCTCTAGAGGCGAAGGGTTGCAAGTTGTGTGTGTAACAGATGAGAACCCAGAGGGCTGCTTAGAACACGGTGCCGAGGTTGTCTACCACTTGAAGGGAGAGGCAGGCAGGGTCGAGGAACTGGTCGGGGAGTTTGAGAAGATGGCCCAGGAGTCAAACGCCCAGCTGATTCTCGTGGGGTCTACTAAAAGAGGGAAGGAGTTTGCCCCTGCCCTGGCTGAGAGGCTGAATGTGGGTTGTTTAACCGACTGTGTTTCTCTGGAGGTCTCGGACGTTGTTACCGTGCAGAGGTTCACCTACGGGGGATCGATACTAGCCCGGGAGACGTGTAGGGGTAGCCCTGTGGTTGTCACGATTCCACCTAGGGTTTTCCAAGCAGTAGAAACCAGGCCCGAGGGCGGGAGAATCATAGAGGTTGAGGTGGGGAAGGCTGAGTCCAGGGTAAGGCTGGTGGAGAGGAGGGAGAAGGCCCGAGGGGGCCAGAACCTGGAGAATGCTGAGATAATTGTTTCTGTTGGTAGGGGCCTCAAGGCGAAGGAGGATCTGGCCATGGTGGAGGAGTTGGCGGAGGCGTTGGGTGGTGCCTCCATTGGTTGTACTAGGCCCGTCTCCGCGGACCTGGGGTGGCTAAACGAGTGGGTGGGTATAAGTGGAAAGAAGGTTAGCCCCAGGCTTTACATAGCATGCGGGATAAGCGGCCAGGTCCAGCACCTCTCAGGGATAAGAGACAGCAAGATAGTGGTCAGCATAAACAAGGACGAGTCAGCCATCATGAACAAGTCAAGCGACTATGTGGTGGTGGGAGACCTATACGAGGTGGTTCCAGCCCTAGTCAGGGCTCTTAGAGCGGCTTAAGGCTTCGCCAGTTTTTTTCTTGTCCACTCCGCAACCTCGTGGCAGCTGGCGAACCATACGTCCCCTTTTTCACGGGCTTCCCGTAAGAGTTTTTCCAGCATCTCTAGTCGGCTTATCCTGCCAATGCATTGGGGGTGGCATGTTAATCCGAAGTATCTTCCCAGGCGGTAGACTCCCTCCCACTCGGGCTTCCAGAGGTCGTAGACCTGTTTGGGGCTCATCCTATTGGTCTCAAAGTGGGGCCAGTCGTCTAACAGCCACTCCACGGGCAGCTCAACCAGCCCCGTCTCCCTGCCCCTCCACGACAGCATGTAGGGCATGTCGTTGTCCATGAAGTTGCTGTCGTAGAGGAACCCCAGCTCCTCTACCAGGGCTAGGGTTCTGTCGCTTATCAGCCAGTAGGGAGCCCTGAAGCCAAGGGGTTTGACGCCCAGGGACTTGAAAGACTCCAGTGATTTGTTGAAGACGCTTCTCTCGCTCTCATAGCTGATCTCCGCCAGCCTCTCGTGTAGGTATCCGTGGGCGGCGAGTTCGTGGCCGTGGTCCAGTATTTCCTGGCAGCTTTCTGGGAACTGGTCTATGGTCCACCCGGGGGTGAAAAACGTTGATTTGATTTCTAGGCGGTCTAGGAGTTCTAGGATTCTGGTGATTGCCACGTTGGGGGCGAACCTTCCCCTGCTCTGGGCCACTATGTCCAAGGGCGCCCTCCTGACCAGGGCGCTGTTGGAGTCGTAGTCGAAGCTGAGGTTGAAACAGGCTCTGTAGCCGTTGGGCCAAAAATCTTCCTGCATGGTTTAACGTGTTAAGGGGGCTGGTTTAAAACTGTCGAAGGATGGACTTTTAACCTAAATGGTAAACATATGGGTGGTTGAGATGAGCGAGGACAATACGATATACATTGGGCGGAAACCAGTGATGAGTTACGTCATGGCTACCCTGGCCACCTTCAATAACGACCATGAAACCGTCCACTTGAAGGCCCGTGGGAGGGCGATAACCACCGCGGTTGATGTGGCGGAGATAACGCGGAACAGGTATATGGTAGGGATGGAGAAGCCCGAGATAACCATTGGAACCGAGGTGGTGGAGGACAACGGTTCCAAGAGGAATGTCTCCACGATAACCATCACCCTGAGGAAGGGGGAGGCCGAGGTCCCGGAGGATGTGTTTAAGGGTAAGCGTGCTAAGGAGGCGGCCCCAGCCAAGGAGGCTGGGGAGACCTTGGAGGTTTCCAGCATTAAGGGGGTTGGCCCTGTGACTGAGGAGAAGTTGAAGTTGGCGGGGTACGACACTGTAGCCAAGATCGCTGGGGCGGAGGCCTTCGAGCTTGCTTTGAAGACGGGGATCAGCGAGGGCAAGGTTTCAGCGATCATCGAGTCGGCGAAGGAGCTTTTGGAATCCGTGTAGGGGTTCTTGGATGAGGGTTTTACAGCTTCACTGCTCCGAGTTCAGGTACAAGGTTTTAAAGGAGACGCCGGTGGCGGAGCACCCGCCTCATCCGAGGGAGGGCTCCTACGAGGATGTGTTGGTCTGCTTTACTTGTTTTGAGAAGGGGGATGTGGGCCGAGAGGAGGAGATCATGGAGAGGTTTATCGAGAACATAAAGGTAGACACGGGTCGGATAAAATGCGAAACGGTTTTGCTGTATCCCTATGCCCATCTTAGCCACGAGTTGGGGAGCCCCCGGAGGGCAAAGGCGTTCCTCACGGACCTTAAAAACAGGTTGAGTGAAGAGGGGTTGGAGGTCCATAAAAGCCCCTTCGGCTGGTACAAATC
>CAYWWV010000025.1:8333-19714 GCA_964462185.1 uncultured Candidatus Bathyarchaeia archaeon
TTGAACTGGGGGGTTCTGTGGCTGGTTTTGTCTCTAGCTCTTCTTTTTCAGCTGGGTTTGGTGACCCCCCCTCCCCCCCTAGTGTAGGGGTTTTGTGCTGGGGGTTGGCTGTGTTCTCTCCTTGTTTTACAGGTTTTTTCTGTGTGGCCTTGGGGTTGCTTCCTGGGGGGTCGTGTTTCAATATGCTTTTATCGTTTCAAGCCTGTTTAATCATGCCTAAAAGTGATTCTTATGGAAGAAACAGAGACCTACACCCTACCCCTCATAGGGGAGAAAGCACCGGAGTTCGAGGCGTTAACCACCCAAGGAACCCTACGGCTAAGCGACTACAGGGGAAGCTGGCTAATCATGTTCAGCCACCCAGCCGACTTTACCCCAGTATGCACCACAGAGTTCATAGCCTTCTCGGAGATATACCCCGAGCTCCAGAAGCGTAACACCGAGCTCCTGGGTCTCAGCGTCGACAGTGTCTCAAGCCACATAGCGTGGATTAGAAACGTGGAGGAGAAGATGGGCGTAAAGATACCCTTCCCCATCATAGCTGACTTGAACAAGGAGGTGTCCAGGCTCTACGGTATGATTCACCCCGCCGAGAGCAAGACGGAAACCGTTCGATGCGTCTTCATCATAGACCCCGAGGGCGTCCTTAGGGCGATGCTCTACTATCCCTTGACCACAGGCAGGAATATGCAGGAGATACTTAGGATCATCGATGCCCTCCAGACCACTGATGAGCATAAGGTGGCCACGCCAGCCAACTGGAAGAAGGGTGACCCCGTGGTGGTTCCCCCACCGGCAACGATAGAGGAAGCTGAGGAGAGGGTTAAAGCCGGCTACGACTGTAAGGACTGGTATCTTTGCTTTAAGAAGCTGTGATCTGGTATGCCGTGTATTAGCCCCGATGGAAAACCCACCTCGACAGGCTTGAAGACGCTGGCGGCTATCCAGAGGGGAGCCACCACGGCCCCTGAGATAGCCAAGGCTACGGGTCAGCCGATGTTCCGTGTGAGAAGCGGTTTAAGGGAGTTGGTTAAAGCAGGGTTTCTCACCGAGTCTGGTGGCAGTTACAGCCTGACGGATGCAGGCAGAGACGCCCTTTAACCATTTTTTATGGTTTTTGGTGGTCTGGCTGCTTTTCGTGGTGGCTTTGCCGCCTCTTTGGTTGGCGTTTGTGGCCAACATATGGAGGCACCCGGAGGCCAGCCATGGCCTCCATCCTCGGCGCCGTATCCATGGACATAACCCTCATGACCCAACCCATACTCTTCCACCAGTTACCCTACTCAAAAGAGACTTCACCGAGGATACCAGTCACACTGTTCTTCTACCTGTTGAACCCCTATAGGGGTTGCTTACAGCCACCATATACGGGGTAATCCTCCCAGGGAGGGCCGGCAGCCTCATGGGGCCCATGATGTAGTACGCCGCAGTGGCCTCGATGATAGTGGGCTCTGGCTCTTCGGTGAGGTCGAAGGCAAACCCTACACCAGGAACACGGTGTTTATGTAGGCCGCCGCGATGCGTGGGCTCGTTAGAAACTCTTTGAGAAGATCCCTGGGTGTTATTTTGTTGAGGGGTGTTTAGGCCCAGATTTTTCCTGGGTTCAGGATTCCATGGGGGTCGAAGACCTTCTTTATGGCCTTCATGAGTTCAACCTGGGTTTTGCCGAGTTCCCTCTCGAGGAACCTCCTCTTGGTGTAGCCCAGGCCGTGTTCCCCCGAGGTGGTGCCGCCGAAGCTGTGTGCCAGGGCGACCAGGTCGTCGAGGGCGGCCTCCAAAGCCCTCCCCCAGTCCTCCTCGGGCATCTCCTCTGGTTTGATGATGTTTATGTGGAGGTTTCCGTCGCCGGCGTGGCCCACTGGGACCAGGAGGACTCCGTGTTTCTGCTCTATCTCTGTGGAGCGTTTTATGTAGTCAGGGATCTTGGCTCTGGGGATGCAGACGTCGGCCTCGTCCAGCGTGTATTGGGCCAGGTATGCGTCGAAGACGGCTTTCCGGGCCTCCCAGATCTCTTCCTGCTGTCTTTTTTTGTCTGCTATGTAGACGTCTACGGCGCCGTTTTCCAGGCACACCTCTCCCGCGGTTTCCAGCTGGTATTCCAGGTCTTCCTCCAGGTTGGACTCCAGCGCCACGATGAGGTATGCTGAGTGCTGGTCGTCGGGGAGTTTCTTCTCCAGGAACCGCTCCACCGTCAAGACGGTGTGCTGGGTCATGTACTCCAACCCGTAGGGCACGATTTTCTTCTCGATTATGCTCTTAACAGCGTTTGCAGCGTCGACGGGGGAGTTGAATGGAGAGTAGATCAATGCGGTTAGCCTTGGTTTGGGTATTAGCCTGAGGGTTGCCTTGGTGACTACTCCCAGGGTGCCCTCGCTCCCCACCACCAGGTCCAGGAGGCTGTACCCTGTGCTGTTTTTCACGCTCTTCCCCCCCAACTCGATTACACTCCCATCTGCCAGCACCACCTCCAAGCCGTTTACGAAGTCTCGCGTAACGCCGTACTTCATGGCCCGCATACCCCCTGCGTTGGTGGAGATGTTTCCCCCGATTGTCCCAGACTCTTGGCCGGGGTCGGGGGGGTAGTATAGCCCCAGCTTCTCTGTTTCCTCGTGGATGGTGCTGATGAAGACCCCTGGCTCAACGGTTATCATCATGTTGTCGGTGTCGATCTCGATTATTCTGTCCATGCGTTCTAGGCTGAGGGCGATCCCCCCGAATATGGGGTGGGCGGCGCCGCTTAGACCGGTCCGGGCTCCCTGGGGGGTCACGGGTATGAGGTGTTGGTTGGCGAGTTGGAGCACCCTGGACACCTCCTGGGTGGTCTTGGGTTTGACAACCACGTGGGGGAGGTGGGGCTCGAGGGGGCTTTCATCGTGGGAATAGTTTTCCAGCGTGGCGGGGTCCGTGGATAAGTTCTCGTAGCCCACGATCTCCTGTAGCTCTGAGATTATCTCGGGGGTCACAGGGTTGAAACTACTCACCCTGCTTTAACCTCTTTAACTTCTCTATCAATATGGGGACGACCTCGTATAGGTCTCCCACCACCCCTAGGTTGGATATCTTGAAGATGGGGGCCTCCGGGTCCTTGTTGATGGAGATGATCACCTCGCTGGTCTTCATCCCCGCCTGGTGTTGGACCGCCCCGCTAATCCCGCAGGCCAGGTACACCTTCGGCCTAACGGTTCTCCCGCTGAGGCCAACCTGGTGGCGGTAGTCTATCCAGCCCTCGTCCACCGTTGGACGGGAAGCACCCACAGCGCCCCCAAGCAGCTCGGCCAGCTCACGCATGAGCTTGAACCCCTCAGGGCTCCCCATGCCCAAGCCCCCCGACACCACCACATCGGCGTCGCTAATGCTGGCCTCCTCCGGGGCGGGCTCGAACCCAAGGATCTTTATCCTGTCGTGCAGCTGGGACAGGTCTACCTTCTTCCGCACGACTACCCCAGTTGGATTGGGTACGGGCTCGGCCTCCTTGAACATCTTGTACCTCACGGTGGCCATCTGGGGGCGGCCAGAGGGCGTTATGATGGTGGCCATGATGTTTCCCCCGTAGGCCGGCCGCGTCTGCAGCAGCAGCCTTCTTTCCCGGTCAATCTCCAGCCTGGTGCAGTCCGCCGTGAGCCCTGTCCCGAGCTTGGCAGCCACCCTGGGCCCCAGGCTCCTCCCCAAACTGGTGGCGCCTATGAGAACTATGCTTGGTTTAACCTCCCTGCAGCAGGCAGCCAGGATATCGCTGTAGGGGTCTACCCTGAACCGAGCCAGCTCCTCGTCCTCGTAGAGAAAGACCTTCTCAGCCCCCCTCCTCACCAGCTCTTCCGCGCTCTCCTCCAACCCGTGGCCGATCAAAACCGCGTAGACGGGCTCCCCCAACTCGGAGGCCAGCTCCCTGGCCTTCCCAAGAAGCTCCAAAGAAACCCTGTGAAGCCTCCCCCGGCTAATCTCGCCGAAAACCATCACCCCCCTATCTCCGCCAGCAGCCCCACCCTTAACCTCAGCCATTTCAATAGCGGATACGGGGCAGACCTCAACACAAGCGCCGCAAGCCCTGCAGGCCTCAGTGATCTTGGCCTTTCCGTCCTCCTTGACGATGGCGTTGAAGGGGCAAACCTCTAAGCAGGCCCAGCAGCCTATACAGCCATCACCCACATACACTGGTAGGCTCGACATCTTAGATCACCCTGCACTCCCTCAGCTTCTCGATTATGGCGTCGGCCAGCTCCTCTGGGGAGCCCTCTATGATCTCTCCCCCCTCGTGGGCCTCGGGTTCGAAGATCTTGACGACGCGTGTGAAGCTGCCCTCCAGGCCAATCTCCTTGGGGTCCAAGCCAAGGGTTTGGTTGGTGATTTCCCTTATCTCGGCCTTCTTCGCCCTCAGGCGACCCCTCAAGGTGGGGAGCCTGGGCGTGTTTATGTCCTTGTTCACAGTCAGCAGCACCGGCAACCCCGTCTCAAGTATCTCGACGCCTTCATCCGTCAGCCTCTTGACCACGATACCGTCCTTGCTCACCTTTTCAATGGAGCTGACGTAGCAGATGTGGGGTATGCCCAGGTGTTCGGCGATCTCGGGGCCCGTTTGGCCGGTGTCGCCGTCGGTGGTTTTCAGGCCACACAGGATGATGTCGTATTCCCCCATGGACTTGATGGCCTCGGCCAGGGTGAGACTCGTCGCCCAGGTGTCTGCCCCCGCGAAGGCTCGGTCGGTGACTAGAAAACCCTCATCGGCGCCCATGGCCAAGGCGTCGCGGATACTCTCAGCAGCCCAGGGGGGCCCCATGGAGACCACGCGCACCACCCCCCCATAGGCCTCCCTCAGCCTCAACCCCTCCTCCACGGCGTACTCGTCGAAGGGGTTTACCACAGCCGCCACCCCCTCCCTGATCAATCTCCCCGTTTCCTCGTCGAACTCAACCTCAGTAGTCTCTGGAACTTGCTTGATACAGACAACGATCCTCAGGTCCAGACTCATTTAAACCACGTTTCACTTACATGGGAGAGCGCTATTATAAAAAACGAGCCCCTCGTGGAAGGGGTTATCAACCCCAGGTGATGTTGAGTAAATGTGGCCCATTTAATCGAGAGCAGGCTCAGAGAAAAGGGAATACCGTATAGGTTGATTCCCCTAAGAGAAAGGGCTCGAACAGTGAAGGACGTTGTGGAACACGCCCTGGTCGATTTGAACCCCGAGGAGATATGTAAAACAATCATCTTGAAGAACAAAACCAGGTTCTTCGCGGTCTTAATGAGGGGCAGCCACATGATTGACTTTTCTCGGGTAAAGCAGCTGTTTGGGGAAACCAGGATCGCATCGGAGGAAGAAGTCGAGGAGGTCACTGGGCACCAGCCGGGAAGCATCTCCCCCCTACTGTTGAGCATCCCCCTCTACGTTGATGAAGAGGTCTTCACCCTGGAGAAGATCAATTTCGGCTCGGGCAACCCAGCCTATGGGGTTGAGATAGCCGTCAGGGACCTTGAGAAGGCCGTTGGTTTCTCGGTGGTCTCAGTCTCAAAACCCCGGCGTAAATCTATCAAAGCGTCATATTTATGACACACCGTAAAGGAAATAAACCAACAAACACCAGCAGTATTAAACCCCGAGAGGCCAAACATGTCCCCCAAGAAAACACCCACTAAAAAAGAGCTGATGGAGAGAGTAGCCAAACTGGAGAAGGAACTGGAATCAGCCAAGAACCTCGCCGACCAATACTTGAACCAGCTAAAGTATGCGAAAGCAGACCTGGAAAACCTGAGAAAGCAAAGCCAGAAACGAGCCATGGAGATGGTGGAGAAGGCCAACGGCGAGCTTCTCAAAGAGCTCTTACCCATACTCGACGAGCTGGAGCTGATCCAAAAGAAGGGCCACGACACTGAAGCCTACTTTGAGGGAGTCGGCATGGTCTACAAGAAGCTGTTGAAGATTCTGGAGAGCCAAAAGGTTGAACGCATCCCAGCTCTAGGCGAGAGGTTCGACCCCTTCCGACACGAGGCGTTGATGGAGGTGGAAACCACGAGTGTGCCGGAGGGCCACGTGGTCGAGGAGATTCGCCCCGGGTACATGTTTAGAGGCCAGCTGCTCCGAGCCAGCTTGGTTAAAGTCGCAAAGAACCCCGAGGTTGTAGAGATCAAGATAGAGGGTGATGAATGTGAGTGAGAAGAGAGAGAAGATCATAGGAATAGATTTAGGCACCACCAACAGCGCTGCCGCGGTGATGATTGGCGGCAACCCCGTTGTGATCCCCAGCGCAGAGGGCCCAACCATCGCTGGAAAGATGTTCCCAAGCGTGGTTGCCATCACAAAAGACGGGCAACTCCTGGTGGGGGAGCCGGCGCGGCGCCAGGCGGTAACCAACCCCGAGGGAACCATACGAGAGGTAAAACGGTTCATGGGGACCACCCGCAAAATCAAGCTCCACGACAAGGAATACACCCCCCAACAGATCAGCGCCTTCATCCTCCAGAAGATTCTGAGGGACGCCGAGGCGTACCTGGGAGAAAAAATAACCAAGGCAGTCATAACCGTCCCCGCCCACTTCAACGACAACCAGAGGCAGGCAACCATCGATGCCGGGGAGATCGCGGGGTTGAAGGTGGCGAGAATCATTAACGAGCCCACCGCCGCGGCCCTGGCCTATGGTTTGGGAAAGTCGGACCAGGAGATGAAAATACTGGTCTTCAGCTTCGGAGGAGGCACCAACGACACAACCATCATGGACTTCGGAGGCGGCGTGTTCGAGGTCCTAGCCACCAGCGGGGACACCCAGACAGGGGGAGCAGACGTAGACCAGGCAATCATGGACTACGTTGTGTCAGAGTTCAAAAAGGAGACTGGAGTCGACCTAACAGGCGATCTGAAGGCCATGGCCCGCCTAAAAGAGGCCGCCGAGAAAGCCAAGATCGAGCTGAGCAACCTCCTGAGCACCGACATAGACCTCCCCTACATAGCCATGAGTGAAAACGGGCCCCTCAACCTACACATGACCCTCACCAGGGCCAAGCTAGAGCAACTGGCAGCACCCATCGTCGAGAGGATAAAGAAACCCATACTCAGAACCATAAAGGATGCAGGCCTCACCCCCGACCAGATCGACAAGCTGATCCTATTCGGCGGTATGACCAAGATGCCCCTGGTGCAAAGAACCGTAGAGGAGCTGGTGGGCAAGAAGATGGAGCGGGGCGTCGACCCCATGGAGTGTGTGGCCATAGGGGCGGCCATACAGGGCGCTGTGCTGGCCGGGGAGATCGACGACATAGTTCTCCTGGACGTTACCCCGCTTAGCCTTGGCGTGGAAACCCTGGGAGGCGTGATGACCAAGATCATAGAGAGGAACACCACCATCCCAACAAAGCAGACCAAGATATTCACAACTGCCGCAGACATGCAGACCGCTGTAACCATCCACGTGCTCCAGGGGGAGAGAGCCATGGCCAAGGACAACGTAAGCCTGGGCAGCTTCACACTAGAGGGAATCCCACCCGCACCACGAGGAGTCCCCCAGATAGAGGTCACCTTCGACATCAACGCAGACGGCGTGCTAAACGTCTCTGCCAAAGACCTTGGAACAGGTAAGGAGATGAGCATCAAGATCGAGGCAGCCACCAAACTAAGCGAGGAGGAGAAGGAGAGGATGGTCCGGGAGGCAGAGGAGTATGCTGAGGCGGATAGAAGGCTCCGCGAGGAGGCTGAAACCAGGAACCAGGCTGACACGCTGGTCTACAGCACGGAGAAAATGCTGGGGGAGCTGGGGGACAAGATACCCGAGGACTTGAAGAGCCGCATAAAGAGCAGCCTAGAGTCGTTGAGGGGGGCTTTGAAGGAGGGGGACATCGGCGAGGTGAAGAGGAAGATGGAGGAACTCCAAAGGGTCACCCAGGAAGCCGGGGCAGCAATATACCAGCAGGCCCAGACAGCCCAGCAGAGCGCCCAAACCAACCCCCCAGGCGGGGAGGACACAAGCGGCAAGAAAACCGTGGACGCAGAATACAAGGTTGTAGACGAGGAGAACGACAAGGAGAAGACATAGGGTTTACAATCTGTTTTACCAGTCCCCAACCCTTTTGAAACCTTTACGCCAAGCAACCTCCACCCCATGTATCGAAAGAGGGATTACCGAAAGGAGAAGATGGTCCTAGTAACGGGCACAGTCGTCATCCTTGTCTCGGTTCTACTGGGCTCCCAGTTTATGGTGGAGGGCAAGGTCTACAATGAACGGGTGGCCTTCCTGAGAAAGAAGGGTTACGAGGTCAACACCACGGTTTCCTGGAGCGATTACGAGGAGTGGATAGACTGGGTGAATAGAAGGTATTTCAAGGGGCGCATGAACAGTGATGTCCGAGAGGTGGAGGACTGGATGGAGTGGTATGGCTTGCTGAAGGAGGCCGAGAAGGCCATGGTGTATGACGACAGCATCTTCGAGGACATCCACGCCTGCGATGAAAACCACTGCCTCTGGTTCATCACCGTCAACAGCAGGGGAACCGACCACGTGGGCCACATCCAAACCTATGTGATCTTCCCAGAATAGCCCGGACTCCACCCCTCGCAGCCCTCTAGATAATCTTTATACCCCACTTCCAAGGAGAAAATGCGGAGAGGCGTTCCAATTGGGCGAGAAAAGGGACTATTACGAGGTGCTAGGTGTGGGGAGGAACGCCTCGCAGGAAGAGATAAAAAGGGCCTTTAGAAGGCTGGCCTTCAAATACCACCCCGATAGGAACAAGGACCCAGACGCCGAGGAGAAATTCAAGGAAATCAGCGAAGCATACGCGGTTTTAAGCGACAAGGAGAAAAGAGCCAGATACGACCAATTCGGCCACGCAGGAATCACAGGCGCCTACACCCAGGAAGACATATTCCGTGGAGTGGACTTCTCCTCCATATTCCGCGACTTCGGCTTTGGGGAAGACCTGTTTTCAAGGATTTTTGGGGATATGTTTGGCGGCGGCTTTGGGGGGTTCCAAACCACATTCCACAAGAGAAGGGGGCCGATTCGGGGACGAGACCTAGAGACGCGGATAGAGATCACCCTGGAGCAAGCGGTCTTCGGCGCCGAAGTCGAGCTGAGCCTAAGGAGGGGCGAGAGGTGTTCGAGGTGCGGTGGCACCGGCGCTGAGCCAGGCTCAAACATAGTGTCTTGCCCCCAGTGTGGGGGAACGGGCCAGATTCAGAGGCGGAGCCAAAGCCTGTTTGGGTCCATGATCACCGTCACCACCTGCCCCAGGTGCAACGGTCGGGGAGAGTCCCCTGAAAAACCTTGCAGAGCCTGTGGCGGGAGTGGGATAGAGACACGCCGTAGAAAGCTTAAGGTGTCCATCCCCAAAGGGGTGGAGGACGGGGTTTACCTCACGTTGAGGGGGCAGGGGGAGGCAGGCCCCTTTGGAGGGCCTAGTGGCGACCTATACGTGGAGGTGCGGGTGAAGCCCCACCCGTATTTTGTTCGCAAGGGCAACGACATCATATATGAGGCGACTATTAGCTTCCCCCAGGCGGCCCTTGGGGCTGAGATAGAGGTGCCTGTGCTGGGGGGGGCGGAGGTGGTTAGGATTCCGCCGGGCACCCAAAACGGGGATGTGATAAGGCTCAAGGGGAGGGGGGTGCCGGGTAGGTTTGGGAGGGGAGACCAGTTGGTATACGTCACCATTGAGGTTCCCAAGAAGCTGACCAGGCGCCAGAGAGAGCTGATAGCCGAGCTCGCCAAGGAGCTTGGGAGGAAAAAGCGGTTATTCTAGTCGTCGGTCGATGATCTCGTTTACGCCGGGCCCAGTGCCGATTAATGTAACTGGTAGGCCTACTTTCTCTTCAACGGCCTCTACGAAACTCTTTGCTTCTTGGCTGAGGTCGCTGTAGTTGTTGGACCCCGCACACTCTGGGTATAGTATGTCGAGCTTGGTCAAAGCGATCTGGGTGGCCCCGTTTAACATGGCCGCCCTCTTGGCCAACCCGTGGTTGAAGGGCGCCGCCCTCCTCTGCCTCCCAGTCACCGTCCCATACTCGTCCCACCCCCGCCTCTTTGCCTCCTCCGCCGGTATCTCGCCCTCCAATGGACCCGCCCCAACCCTCGTGACATAGGCCTTGCAAACAAGGACCACCTCGTCCACCCTGGTGGGGCCCACCCCCACATCGCTACACACGGCCGAGGCACAAACATCCTTACTGGTTACGTAGGGGTAGTCCCCGTGGTAGAGGCTGATGAAAGTCCCCTGGGTCCCCTCAAGAACAACGTTTTCACCGTTGTCGAGGGCCTGGTTTACCAGCAGTGGGACGTCCTTCAGGTAGGGCTCGAGTTCCTCGACTTCCCGCGCCATCTTGGCTATTCTATACGCCCTATCCGCGTTGCATGGACCAGTGCCAGTACCGGTGGTGCCAATCTTATCCTTTAAATGCCCCCTCCTGTCCGCCTCAATGTGCTTCTTCTCAATCACAGCGCATTGAGGGTCTAAACCAAACCTGTTTCCCGTTCCCGTCAGCTCGATCTCTTTTATGAGGACCTCGGGGTTCACCACCACGCCTGGCCCAATAAGCTGGAGGCCTCTCTCGTTTACAAACCCGCATGGAACCATCCTCAACTTGTATTGGACCCCTTGATACACGACGGTGTGCCCCGCATTGGGCCCAACGCCCCCCCGAGCCGTAATCGCAGCGTCGTCAGCCAGAGCCAGGTAGGAGACTATCTTCCCCTTCCCACCATCCCCATAAAACCCGTCAACAACAACCGTACAAACCATTCAAACACCGAGCCAATCAACCCACCCTCAGAAGTTGATATAAGGTTAACGAGAATGCGCTGAATTATTATCCGACCCCAGGAGATGTATCAGGTATGAGGCTTCATCGAACCCTGGTTTTTGAGGCGAGGGGTAAGTGGGACCATGAAACTGGTGGAGTAGCGAACCTGGGCGCGTACGATGTTTACTTTGACACCCCTCGTGAGTTCAACGGTAAGGGAGGATCTCCCTGTCCAGACCAATTGTTCTTAGCAAGCCTTTCAGGGTGCGTGATAACCACGTTCAACTATTTTAAAAAACTACATGGAGCAGATCCGAAAGACGTAGAGGCATATGTGAGTGGGAGGGTGGAGCGGGGGAAGGAGGGATACAGGTTATCCTCGATTTACATCAAACTCACCGTTGTTTCTAGCCTGGAGGGCCTGGAGGTGAATAAAATGTGTGCTAAAAAAGCCCTCCAATACTGTCATCTTACAAAAAGTATTGAGCCGGCTATTCCTATTGAAACATCGTTTGAAGTGGTTGTGGGGTAAGATATTGGGGTTGAGTGAAGGTAAGCGGGACAAGATGGTTGCGGGTATCGTTTGTGTGGGGAATGAGGTCTTGGACGGGGTGGTCCAGGACACCAATTCTTTCTGGTTGATAAACGAGCTGAAAAAAAT
>CAYWWV010000026.1:0-19115 GCA_964462185.1 uncultured Candidatus Bathyarchaeia archaeon
TTCTTCCAGTCGCTCCAGGCGCTGGCCACCATGGCGGCGCCCAGGCTGTCGCTGGGCTCGGCGAAGCCCCCTATCACCAGCCACTCCCACCTGCCCGTGTGCCAGGGAGAGCCGTCTAGATATAGGTTGAGCCAGGGTGTGCTCCAGCTGAAGTCGTCGGGTAGACCCGCCCAGTTCTTGGGGAATATCATCTGTTGGCTGCCACTGTGGCCAGGCCAGGAGGCCTCTACGTAGAGGGCCCACTCGATGGCCCTGTCCAGGAGGGTGAAGTAGGGGATTTTGATGACGAAGTAGTCTGGCGCGGTTCCCATGGGGTCGTCCCTCCTCATACTGGTTTCTAGGCCGGGGGGCGGGTCGGTCTTGACGAAGCTGGAGCCGTCCCACTCGTAGTAGCCGGCGGCGGAGTCGTTGCTGACCCTGATCTTGGCCAGCTTGCAACCCATGTCTATTATGAGGTCCACCCCTGAGGCCCAGTGGCCGGCTATATCCGACTCGTCAAAGTCCACCACCCAGACCACGTGGGTCTTGGTGAAGCTGCGTGTGACGTCCACCCCGAACTTGGTGTCCCCTGGCTCCCTCTTGGCGAAGTCATCCTCGTCTAGGTGTAGGTCGGGTGGAGCCAGTATGGTGGAGTAGAGCACCTTGTAGGTGTCGCCAGGGGTGTAGTCAAGAAGGGTTATGGTGTTGCCTGAGATGGTGTAGTCGACGTCCCTCTTGAGGAGTCTGGGCCCGCTGCTGGTGTAGAGTATTACCTTCTCGCTGTCGCTGCAGTACTCGCCCCACTTATCTGGGACCCACACCCTGTGGGCTTCCTCCAGGCAGTCACGCCTGTTGCCGTATTTGTCGTATAGGTGGCTCTCAAGGACTATGGTGCTGGTGGCCATGCCCTTCTGGCACCACCTAAATGTGTCCTTGTGGGCCGCGGTCCTCAGATCCAGGGGGTTGAAGACCTCGTCCAGCAGATACTGGACCTCGGAGTCGATGCGGAACTCGCCGGCGGGCGAGCCCTCGGGCATCTCGGGGTCCACGCCGTCGTGGAGCTTGGTTAGGCCGTAGACGCTTACGCATCTGAACTGGTGGGTGCTGTTCTCGGGGTGGTCCAAGTCCAGGTCGAAGTCCCACTCCGCGAAGACGTAGGGCGTCTCAGGCTCGCTGTACATCCCGTAGGTGAGCACTTCCTCGCCGGGCTCGAACTCTGGCTCCATGCAGTCCAGGGCGGTGGAGGTCTTGTTGGTGTGGCCCTTCATCACCCTCTTGTAGACCACCTTGAACAGGTCGCCCCAGCCCCACTGGAAGGGCTTGATCCGTACGGCTCCGTAGGGGCCGAAGTCGGCGTCCCACTTCCACTGCCCCGGCACTCCAGGCTTCTCCCTGAGGAGCTTGGCAAACTCCCCGTTGGGCTCCTGGCGGAATAGCCAGGGGGCGGTCTCCCACTCCCCGTTGCCCCTGGGGTAGGCCACGGGCTTCTTGGGGAGGAGTATGATTATCTCCCCCGTCAATTCGTCGTATACTATCCAGGGGTCCACCAGGTCGTCGGCCGAGGTTGGCAGCTGGGCCAGGTGCTCATAGGTCTCCATCGTGGAGAGCAGGCTGGGCACATCCACGTCGTCGGAGAGCCTCCTCACGTTGTAGGTCTCCGTCACCCACTTGGATATGAGGGGGGGCCAGAAGGCGGCGAAGCCTACTAGGGGCTCCTCCTCGGGGTCCTGGGGCTGGGATATGATCTGGCAGAGGTCGTAGTAGGCTGGAACGCCATCCCTGCCGTTGTGGTAGAAGGGGTGTTTGTAGTAGACGGTGGTGAGGTTGTCGTAGAACTCTGCGTATGAGCGGGGTGCAGAGCTTAGTCCAAGGTCCCACTGGGTCCTCTGGCTGAACTCTATCTGGAAGGGGCCGTCCATCTTGTTGTTGTCCACACGCTTGATGTCCTTGATCTCCAAGACGTATTTCTTCACCTTGTTGAACACCAGTTGGATGGTGAGGCTCACCAGGGGCACGCCGTCCTGGGCCTTGTCCTTGTCGTATATGGTGGTGTTGAGGAGGTAGATGGCCATCCTGGGGCCGTCGTATATTAGCCGTATGGGCTCCGACTCGGCGTATCCGTTGGTTCTGCGGCCCCCAGGCGTGTCGCTGGGGTCGCTGGCGTCCTTGGTTTTCTGCATGTTCTGCCAGGGCCCGTCCACTCCCTCCACCGTTCTGTCTGAGAAGAGGGCGTAAGCCCAGACGTTGCGTAGGTAGCCTCCCTGGGTGTAGTGGATGTCCATGATCCACCCGCTGCACCAGTCTTTAACAGGCACCATGTTGTTGGCGAAGGCGTCCACATCCCCCAGGCGGAGTCCCACTCCCTCAGGGTAGTTGATCATCTCCCCATACTTGCTGAAGCCTATTCGGATGCTTTCCTTCTCCCAGGGGTATAGGAAGTAGGTGTCGTTGTGGAGCACCCCCTGGTCCAGCCAATACTCTCCTCCTCCGGGGACCTCGGGGGGCTTGACGCCCATGGCGGGTGGCAGTATCCATAGGTTGGTGAGTGTTAGCGCTATTAATAGTAGTAGGGTTAAAGCGCTTGTTTGTTTCTTCATTTACGTTTCCCAGTTATCTGGTTCCCCGAAAGGGGTTAAACACTAAGTCACCGGGTGACACCCTTTCAAATAGACACTTGGAAGGAGTTTCAGCCCTCCAAAAGGTTCTCCCTCAAACATCGGCAAATGTCCCGGACGGCGGCCTCCCTAAACTCCTCCTCCCTCATTTCCGAGTAGAAGAGGTATCGGAGCCCTCCCCGCCCCTTCCTGGCTTCGGATTTGAGTGCGTGGGCCCTGCACATCTTTGTGAGGAAGTTGTATATGGTGGCCCTGGAAATGGTGGAGTGTTGGGAGGTGACATGCCTCCAAACCTCCTTGGTGGTGTACCTCTTGGTGGGGTTCTCCCATAGAAGCCTCATAACTGTGACCTGCCAGTCTTTGAAGAGGGTTTCAAGCCCTTCCTTCTCGGGGTGGAACTCCAGAACTGGGGTCATCATGTTTCCTACTCCCCAGTGGTTTTATCCTGTGCTGTAGTTGAGCGTTTTCTACCTGGATACAGGTGTTTTTTAAGTTGGGCCCAGGCCCAGCCTAACCACATCCGCCTCGGCCGCGATATACCAGAAGCCTGCCCAGCCAGATAATTTTGTCTGGGTTCTCAGGGTCCTCCCCCCAGTCCTCAAAGGCCTTAGCATAAAGCGACTCTGGTTTCTCACGGGTCTCCATAAGGGTGGTGGGGTACGGGGGCTTTCCCAGGAGGCTGAAGGCCCCTGGGCCCTCACCGACCCTCCCAGCGGTTAAAAGTTGCCCAAGTTATTATATCCGCGAAACACGCAGGCATAGGGGTGAGGATATTGTCCAACAGGTTTAAGCGGTCTGATATGCTTCTAGGCGTCTTCCTGGCTGCCATGCTGGTGGGCCTGGTGGGGATTTACTTGTGGGAGCCCGGGGTGGAGGCCCCCACACAACCCCTCCAGGAGCCGGAGAAGCCCTCCACCATCGGGGTCATAGAGGTATACGGGGTGATGGACGAGGAGGCGGATGCCTACCTGCTTAGGCGGGCCATCATGGAGGCCTTGCGGGATGACTCTGTGAAGGCCGTGGTCTTGGATGTGAACAGCCCTGGGGGGGTGGCCTTCCTCGTAGAGGAGGTCTACTGGGGCTTGAAGGCGTTGGGGGAGGAGAAGCCGGTGGTGGCCCACCTCTCCATGGCTCTCTCGGGGGGGTACTACGTGGCGGTGGCCTCCCAGGAGATATACGCGCTTCCCTCGGCCATGGTGGGCAACATCGGGGTGTTGGGGAGGGGGCCGCCTTGGCTGGTGCCCAGCGAGTCCACGCTGGAGACGGGGCCCAGGAAGGTGACGGGGTTCAGCCCCAGCCTATACCCCTTCAACCTCACCACCGTCTTGGAGAGCTTCCTGGAAGCCGTGGAGGGCTCCCGGGGGGGCCACCTCACCATCTCCTCCGAGAGGCTGGCCTCGGGGTCTATTTGGATGGGGGTGGACGCCGAGGAGATCGGGCTGGTGGACGGCTTGGGAGGCCTCCAGTCGGCCCTGGACCGGGCGGCCGAGCTGGCGGGCGTGGAGGACTACGAGGTGGAGTCCTTGGTGAGCAGGGTCTCCAACGAGAGCAAGCCCTTGGTGCTGGGCTTCCCCACCCTGGACCAGCTAGACGAGAGAAACCCGCCCCCCGCCCTCTACTACCTCTACCTTCCCGGGGCAGCCTTCCAGGCTGAGGAAGACCAGCCAGGTGGGGGGGAACCCAACATAACCGACACCAAGGGCGACATCCTTGTGGACCTAAGCCACGGGAACAGGGTGAGTCCATGGGTCCTAGACGCCCTAGTCCGCCAAATTACCGAGAAAGGCCTATACACGGGGTACGCCAGGACCCGCCAAGGGTTTATGGAGAACTTGAACCAGAGCCGAGCCCTGGTGGTGGCCTGCCCCACCCAACCCTACTCGGGAGAGGAGGTGGAGGCCGTGGAGAGGTGGGTGGAGGCGGGGGGAGTCTTGTTGTTGCTGGGGGATGCCAGCGCGGAGTTCCTGGAGCCGGGCAGCCTCCTGGCGCCCTTAAACAGCCTGGCAAACCTCTGGGGGATCCACTTTGGGAACGGCTACCTCTACAACCAGGAGCACTACCACGGGTTCTACCGAAACATATTCGCCGAGCCCCACGGGGGTGGAACCCTGACCGAGGGGGTGGGGGAGGTGGTGTTCTACACGGCCTGCCCCGTCTACTCCAGCGGCCTAGGCGCCCTCACGGCCACCCCTGGGACCTTCGACTCGGTGACCGAGGAGGAGGGGCCTTTTGATGTGGTGGCGGTCTACGGGGGCGGGGAGCCCAGGGTGGTGGCCGTGGGGGATGTCTCCTGGTTGATGGAGCCCTTTGTGGGGGAGGCCGACAACCGGAGGCTGTTGGAGAACCTGGTGGAGCTGCTGGGGGGCTAGCCCGCCAGCCTGTGGGCCACCGCCATCCAGACCCGGGCCGCCTTCAAAACGCTGTCCACGTAGACGAACTCGTTGGCCCCGTGGGCGCCGAACCCCATGGGGCCGAAGCCTATGGTCTGTATCCCTATCTCGCGGTAGAGCCTGCCGTCGGTGCTCCCCGCCCAGGTCACGTATAGCTGGGGCTCCTCCCCCAGGGCCTCACGCACGGCCCCCATGAAGGCCTGGCCCAGCTCCGAGTCGGGCGGGGTGTAGTTGGCGGGGGTGTAGACCACGTTCCCCTGCTCGTCTCTCTCAGTCACTATCTCATACCTCCAGTCTGGGTCCCCCTCCCCCGCCCGGTCCAAGTCCTCCCGCACCTCCTTGAGGACGGTCTCGGCCGTCTCGTCTATGATGAGGCGGCGGTCCACGGTTATGGTGCAGAGGGCTGGGACCTGGTTGGGGACGGCTCCGCCTTGGATCATGTTTACGCTTTGCATGGGGTGGCCTATCCAGGGGTGGAACTTCTCCAAGTGGTGTTCCAGGGCGAGAACCCCCTTGCTGGCCTTGGCTATGGCGTTTATGCCTGTGACCCTGCAGGAGGCGGTGTGGGAGGCTCGGCCGTGGAAACGGACTTGGAACCAGATGAGGCCTCGCTCGGCCACCCTGACTTGGAGGTTGCTCTGCTCGCCTATGACCACGTAGTCGGGGCGCCTGAGTTCCCCTTGGGAGATCTTGTCTACGAGGACCTTGGTGCCCTGGGTGCCCCCCTTCTCCTCGTCGGGCACCAGGTGGACTCCCACAGCCAGGTCCAGCTCCGAGTCTTTGAGGGTCTCCAGTAGGTGGATCATGGCGGCGCAGCTGGTCTTCATGTCGCTGGCCCCCCTCCCGTAGAGCTTTCCCCCCTCCAGGTGGGGGGTCCAGGGGTCTCTGTCCCAGGCGTCGGGGTTGGATATGGGCACCACGTCCAGGTGGCCGTTGAAGACTAGGAGCTTCTCGGCCTCGGGGTTCCAGGTGGCGGAGACTATGGGCCTCTCAGGGGGGCCGTGGGTCTCCACCTGGGCCCCCGCTTTCTCCAGCATTTCGGCGGCCCTCTCCATCACCTCCTTCTCCTCCCCCGTGATGCTGGGGATTTGGATGAGGTTGCTGGCTAGTTCTACGATTCTTTCCTGGCTCAGCTTGGCCAGGGCTTCTCCAAGTGGCTGCATGGATGTTTTTCGGGTTTGGGGCTTAAAACACCTACACTAGACAACCTGGGGGCCCTGGCCCTTGGCCCACTCGCTGATGAGGTCCAGGTGTTGGTGGTACCGCCTGTCCAGGAGCCAGTAGTGGCACCAGTCGTCCCTACCCCTTATGCCCCTGCCCAGGCTCTGGTTGGCCGCCCTGAAGGCGTCCATGGTGTACCACTGGTTTCCCAGCCCCCTTCTCACCCTGTTGAAGTAGGCTATCTGGGCCTTCACCAGGGGGTCCCCATAGTTGGCGTAGGGAACCCCCACCAAGACCACTCCCCGGGCCTGGTCGCCGGGGAAGTTGCTGCCCTCGCTGTTCCTCCCCCGGAAGACGCTGAATAGGACGGCCCCCCCGGGGGTGACGGCCGCCCTCTTGTATTGCTCCACCACCCGCTGGTTGTGCTGGGCGTCCCTGCCCTCCAGGAACACCCGTTTCCCAGCCAGGTGGGGGGCACCCCTCCTCAGCTCCACCACGCCAGCCTTGGTCCACTCGGCGAGGCAGTTCTTCATGAAGCCTTTCTGGGTGAAGAAGACCAGGACGCCGTGGTCCACCTGTTGGGCGGCCTCCTCCACCGATTTGCCCAGCCTCCTGATCATGGCCTTGGTGCGCTCCCGGTAGGCCGTGGTGACCCTGGTGTCTATGGTCATCTTAATCCTGTCGGACCTCTGGATGGGGGGGTAGGACTTGACCACAGCCCCCTCTAAACCCACCACCCTGGTGAAGGTCTCCAGGGGACTCAGGGTCCCGCTCATCACCAGGACTCCGTGGGCCTCCTCCACCAGGGGGGCCACCGCCAGGGAGGGATCCAGGCACCGGTACTCCAGGAGGGGCGCCCCCGAGGGCGTCGTATGGAAAAGCCCCACATAGCTCTCCCTGGGGCTCTCCTCCACCAGCTCCAGGAAGATGAGGACGCCGTTGAGGTAGCAGATGGGGGCCTGACCCTTGGATTGCTTCGCCTCCCTCACCCTCTCCACCAGGGGGGCGTATTCGTCGAGAACCCTGGGAATGGAGGCCCCCAAGGCCTCCTCCAGCTCTTGGGCCAGCTCCCCGGGGGCTATGAGCCTGGGGGAGCCCCTGCAGGCCTCCTCCAAGTAGCCCCTCAGCCCCTCCAGGGGTTGGGTGGGCCTCTGGAGCTGCTGCACCTCCTGCGTGGCGGCGGCAAGCGTCCTCTCGGTGAGGGAGTCGCTGAGCACCTCCTGGCCCACCTGGTCCACGTTGTGGCCCTCGTCCAGCACCAGGAACTTTCCCTCCAGGTCCAGCCCCGTGAGCCTCCTTATGCTGGGGTTGAAGACGTAGGGGTAGGGCGCCACAACCACCTCCACCTTGCTGGCCAGCTTTCGGGAGAGGTAGTAGGGGCACACACCCCTTCTTCGGGCCTGGGAGACCAGCTCCCTCACACCCAAGACGGGGGGGAGACCCCTGGGAACGCGGTCCAAATCACTCTCATAGGGGCACTCCCCCCTACTCCTCAGCCTCCGGCAAACCTCCTGGGCGTCCCTCAAGGGGAGGAGCCTGCACTCATCGTTGACGCAGAGGAGCCTCCTGCTAGCCAGGTTGACGGCCCGGTGGCCGGCGCTCCGGGCCCGGTTGATGGCCTCCACCTCCCTCAACACCTGGGCCACCTGCTCGTGGGTCCTGGTGGCGTAGACTATGGGGCGCCCCGTGGGTAGGAGGCAGCTGAGGGCGGCCACCGTCTTCCCAAACCCGTTACAGGCCTCGGCCACCAGCGTCCCCCCCGACACCACCGTAGACTCCACATCCCCCATGAACTCCACCTGCTGGGGGTAGGGCTCATAGGGGAAAACCCTCCTCCAGCCCTCCCCCCCGCCCCCCTCCGCCGGCCTGAGGTAGGTGCCGCACTTGGGGCAGAACCTGTCCCTCGCCCTCTCCTGGGGGGTGACCTGGAAGCCACACCTGGGGCACTGGTAGAGCCGGGCCATCATACCGTTACACGGGGCACCCCCTTAAAGCTGTGCCCACCCCCCCAAAGGCCCTAAAAACACACATCGACCTCAGTCTCAGCTACCCCCGCTGCTGCACCGATGAGTTCATAGAGGCCCTTAGGGGGGTGGGGGAGGTGGTGGAGGGCCACTACACAGATGGGGAGAACGATATGGTGTTCATGGTGGTGGCCAGGGACCCCGGCCACCTCAGAGAGGTTCTCGTGAGGTTGAACAGCCTCCCAGGCGTCCAAGGAACCAAGTCCACCATCTTCCTCTCCACACCCATCAAGAGGCGGTGACCCCCTCACTCGGTGGTGGCCACGTTTCTGAGGGTTCTAGCTAGCCTGCGGAGGCTTTCCCGAAGGTGTGCCTTGGAGAGCTTGGCCCTGTCTATGGCTGTCAAGCCGTTGGGCTCGATAGCCAGGATGGTGAATAGGAAGACTATGGGGATGAGGGCCTCGTAGGCCCCCATGGCTACTCCAAGGTGGGAGATCAGGGCCCAGGTGAGGGCCTTGGTGCCCACCGCCACCAGGAACCCCCCCAGGATGGCCCCCGTGATGCTGTTGAGGCCCCCCAAGACGCTTCCAGCCATAACGTTGACTATGAGGGCGTCGCTGTAGTTGACGCTGGTGTTGAGCCACATGGAGACGATGGAGCCGCTGAGGGCTGCCAGCGAGCCCGATATCCACCAGGAGGCTATGTGCATCAAGCCCACATCCACCCCCAGCCCTTGGGCTAGGGCCTCGTTCTCGGCGGTGGCGCGCATGGCAACCCCGTGCTTGGACCACTTGAGGAATCCCTGGAGGAGGAGGACGATGGTGAGGACGGTTAGGGGGGCTGCGACGGATATGGCTGGGAGCCCCCAGAGCCTGGTGTCATAGGCGTAGAGGTTGAACCCCTGGCTCTGCATCTTCTTCACCACCAAGAGCCAGTAGCTGAAGACGGCCAGGGCTTTGGAGATGATCTGGCCGACAATGTAGAAGGTGAAGGTGAGGGTTATGTCGCTGAAGGGCCTGCCCCGGAGGGGCTTCACCACGGCTTGGTAGAGGAGGATGCCTGCCAGCCCTCCCACCAGCGCTGAGAGGGGCCACGTCAGGTAGGGGTTTAACCCCCTCAAGCGTACCAGGTAGAAGGTGACCATTGTGCCCAGGGTAGCTAGGCTGGTGTGGGCGAAGTTGGGGAACTTCTCCATCATATAGGTGAAGGTGAACCCTATGCACAGCATCACCAGCAGGCTCATGTTGACTACTGTGCTAAGCAGGAGGCCCAGGCTCACACCGATAACGCGGCAGCCGCCCCATATAAGACGTGGCCGCACCCCCAGACCCCGGCGGCAACCCCTAAAACCATGAAGAGATAATTTAAACCAGTAGAGCAAGATTCAATAGGGTTACTGGTTTGAAGCGGGTTCACCTACTCCTAGTTGTCGTTTTGCTATCCCTCTTACCAGGTGCCATGGCGCAGGAGAGCCTTCCCTGGATTGTGGAGTATGAGATCAGGGACTACACCTCTGGCCAAACAGTCTTGGAGTGGAGCTACGAGTCGGGGGAGGTCCTGGAGAACGCCCCCATCCTCGCGGGGGAGGAGTACCGGGTGTCCTTCACCCTCAACGTGCGTCAGACGGTGGACCAGGCTGTTCTCACCCTCAGTCTCTCCGATGTCTTGGCCCTGGAGTCTGAGGCCGTCTACTGGACTGTGGGACCCGATTTCCCCCGCACCGAGGGCTTCAACCCCGCAGAGCCCTCCATCAGCCTCCACCACCTCCAGGGCGTATACCAGGTCACCGTGGTGGGCAAGATAAAGCCCGACGTGACCCAGGTCTCGGGGAACGGTGTGACCTTCCACAAGCCCCTGGAGGTGGACCTGGTGGAGCTGGAGGGGCCTGAGGGGACGCGGTACGACCAGATACGGGTGACGGTCATCGACAGCAAGATAGACGACTACCGGTTCCTCTTGGGCCAGAAGAGGGCCCAGCTGGAGGAGTACCAAGCCACCGGGGTGGACCCGGCCTACGTGGAGCTTTTCCAGAAATTCCTAGCCCTCTCTGAGGCCCAGGCCGAGCTGGGGTTGGTGGACTCGGCAATATCCCTCCTGGAGACCTTGGATGTGGAGGCCCCCCCACTGGAGGTGGGCCCCAGCTGGATGGAGCAATACTTCCTCCCCGTGGCTGGGGGGCTGGGCGTATTGGCGGTTCTCGCGCTGGCCCTGCTCCTAAGAACCCATGGAAGGCTGGGGTTCGTCCATAGGACCGTGGAGGACCAGCTGAGGGAGCTGGAGGCCCTCCAGGGTAGGGCTAGGAGGCTGGACAGGGAGTTGGCTAGCAGGTTAGAGGAATTGAGTGAGAGATTGAGAGAAGCGGTGAGGATTTGATGAGCGAATACAGCAACGTGATACACTTAGTGGGTTTAGGTGGGGCTGGAACCAATATCGTTGAGGAGTTCCTCAAAACCCCTAAAACCATGGACCTCCTGGACAGGGGGGCCTCCCGGCTGAGCATGATGGCCTTGGACATAGCCGACCCAGACATCAAGAGCCTAGAGGACACCTACAACAGGGTCCTGGACCAGATGAGGAGGCGGGGCATCCCCCAGGACCGGCTCAGCCTCATCGCCAGGAGCATAAAGTTCCCCAGCGCCGAGGCCATGTTCGACTTCGTGCAAGCCAAATTCAGCGAGCACCTGGAGAACGAAGGGGTGAAACTCCAAAAATACCACCAGTGGCTCCCCAGCACCATGGCCATACCCCCCCTGGCCGGGGGCGCCGGCCGACGCCGGAGCCTGGCCAAGGCCATATACAACCTCAACTACTACCAGCTGGGCATCATCAAGAGCTTCATCAACCTCTTCAAAGACAACGCCCTCAGCACCATCACCAGCCCCATCATCCTACTGGTCTTCGGCCTGGGAGGAGGCACCGGAAGCGGGATAGCCCTAGACTTCGCCCGCCACCTCCGCCAAGCAGTGGGCTCAGGGGTGCCCATACTAGGCCTCTGCATCCTCCCCTGCCCAGGAGACGACCCCCCAGCCAAAGGCTACTCGGCATACAACGCCCTCCAAGAGCTGGAATTGGTGCTGAACAGGGAGAAGAACGAGGCCCTGGTGGAGGCCCTAGGCGAGACCTACAGAAACCCCTTCAACACCCTCCTCTTCCTCCCCCTCATGCCCGCCTACAACAAGACGGGCAACATAGTGGCCGCCAGGAGCGAGGTGGACAAGATGATCGTGGAGGTCATCTACGTCCTCATGGACTTCGACCTGGCAGACCTCATGAGCGGCATCGGCACCGAGGTGGGCCTCACAGACAACAGCATACACACCCTAAGCATGGTCAAGGTCAACTACCCCGTGGACGCCTACGTGGAGGCCTTCAAGTCCAACCTGGAGAAGATGCAGAAGCTGGCCGAGATACGGCGGGAGAAGCTGGCCATACTGGACAGCCTCCACCGCGCCATGCTCCTCAAGAAGGAGGAGGTGGAGTCCATCTACCGCGACTACCTGGTGAAGACCAACTCCTACAACGCGGTGGACTTCGAGGACCGGGTCCTCCAACTGGTGCGCAGCAACCCCCGCTTCGAGGAGGACATGAGCCTCTACGTTAAAAGCGTGGAGGACCAGGTGGGCCTCTGGGTGGACGAGGCCATCCAATTCGTATCCACCATAAACCTGGTGGCCAGGGAGGGGACCATCGAGGACACCATCTCCAAACTGGTGCTGCACGAGGAAGACGCCGACCCCCACGACAGCCTGGAGGGCCTGGTGCGACACTTGAGCAAGACCTACCCCCGATTCAAGGAGAGGAGGGCAGCCATATTCGAGAGGCTGGAGCAACTGGTGCCCAGCAGCCAGGGCCTAACCCTCAGACAGAAGAAGCTGCTGGAGGACTTCATGAACCTGGTATCCGTGGCCGAGAAAGCCCTCGACATCCTGGAGCTCTACACCAGGAACCGACACCTAGCCGACGCCATGGCCCGCCGATACGAGCTCCTCCCCGAGGAGGACCGCCTCGACGTCAACTTCAAGGAGATGAAGGCCGAGTTCACCACCATATACCACCTACTGCAACTCATGGTCAAGCCCAGCTCCGACGAGGTGAAGATGGTGGACGAACACCTCACCTACCTCCAAACCCTCATAGCCCGCTTCCGGGGCCGCCGGGAGGAGCTGGAGAAAGAACTCCTCCGCCTAGAGGAGAAAAGGAGTAGGCTCCGCTTCGACAAGGAGAAGTATGAGAAGGACTCCCGGGGCCTGGACCTATTCGGGCGTAAGCGGTACAGCAAGGAAAGGCTGGGGGAGGTGGAGCGGCAGCTAGCGGCTCTGGGCGAGGAGGAGGCCCACGTGGAGGCCGAGGTGAAGGCCGTGGAGGGCCTCATAGAGATCTATGAGGAGTTGGCACGCAAGCTGGAGGCCACCAGCGAGTACCGGAAGATGCTCCAGGAGGTGCTGGGCCTCTCAGAGGAGTACCAGAGGAAGCTGAGCGAGATCATCCAGCGCAACAAATACTACGAGCGGACCACCGAGCTCACCGGCGCCGAGCAGGGCAAGATCATTTACAAGATCCTGGCCGAGCAGGAGGACCAGTTGAACCAGGAGGGGATCCTGGAGGAGATCCTGGATGTGGACCACTTCAAGGACTATATGCGGAGCGTGGTCCGCATATACCGCACCCCCAACATCATGGGGATGAAGAGCAGCTATAAGAGCGACTACCTCTGGGTCACCGTCCAGGCCCCCCAGGGGCTTTGGGACGAGGACCTGACCCAGGAGCTGTACACCGCCCTGGCGGCTTACGTTACGGGGGACGTCTCCAAGACCATAACGGTGCGGCTGGTGGACTGCCAGGACCCGTGGGTCATCAGGATCGTGGTGGTGGCTGGGAGGGGGAGGGTGGAGGACCTTTCGCCCTACGACGAGATGGAGCGCCTCAACCGTAAGGCCAGTGAGTTCGAGGTGGGGTTGAGCAGGAGCTTCCTGGTGGAGCATGGGCCGAGCCTGGAGGAGCTGGTGGAGGAGCTAGGTATCCAGGGCTAGGGCCTCCAGTATGCTTCTCCACTCCTGTTGATCCACGTAGCCTTTCTCCAGGTTCATGTCGCTGAACCTTCTCACCCGGGCGTAGGACTGGGATAGTCTTTCCCTGGGGCCGGCTCCCCCCACCAGTATTAGGGCGTCCACCCTGTCGTCCAGCCTCTCGGCGAATAGGGGCTCGCATATCTGGGGGAGGTCCAGCCCCAGGCTCTCCTGGAGCCAGGCGGCCACCTCCACCTCCAACAACCCCTTCTGGAACCTTCGCATGTAGGCCTTGGGGGCGCGGACCAAGACGTAGATGAGGGAGGCCTCCCCCAGCCCAGGCTCCATGAGGGGCTGCTCCAGGGATATCTCCAGTATGTTCCTCAGCGACTCGTATATCCCCAGGCTGCACCCTGCCGCCATGTAGGCGCTGTAGACCTGGGCCCCGTAGTTGGAGGAGAGCCTGTCCAGCTCCCTCACCACGTTCTCCTTCTCGAGTAGTAGGTCTAGGAGGTAGTCTAGGACTCGGGGCCCTGTGAGGGGCTCCCCCTGGGGGGTTACTCCGTGGAAGCCTTCCAGGGCTTCTTGCTCGAGGAGGAGGAGTGGGGTGGAGCCGTCGGCCAGCATCCGCCCCACGGCTGAGAGGGCGTTGTAGTGGGCGTCGGAGCTGTGGGTTTTGGCGGGGTAGACCAGGGTGGTGAGGGTTTGCTTTCCCTGGGCCTTTTGGTGGGCCACTAGGGGTGGTAGAAGCCCCGAGGCCAGCCCTTCACCCCCGTTGGCCACCGCCAGTACCTCCCTGTGGTAGTGGTATAGGTGGCGGTCTAGGAGGGTGGAGACACGCCCCTCCACGGCCTCCCTGGCCTCGAACCAGTAGTGGGGCTCGTAGAGGGTGTCCAAGACCAGGCCCTCCTCCCCTGTAGACTCAAGTGTTTTATGCCGTAACTCTTTCTTATGATTCACCCGTATTAGGGTGTAGGCCCCTCCTTGGAGGTGGGGGGATTGGGCCATGGTTTCAAGAGTGTATGCGCCGAGGGTCACGATGGCTTTATCTGGTAGAACGGGGGTAACAGCCTCCAACTGTTTGCGGAGGCGACTCAAGGCGAGGCTCTCCACGGCTATATCTGGGGTGGTCAACGCTTAGTAAAGGGTAGGGTGGGGATATGGGTTTAACGATTGGCTTGGAGGATGCGGTGGGGGAGCAGACAGCCAGCCTGGTGGCCTTCCTGGTGACCCTGGCGTCCTTCTCCATGGGACTCACCTTCATCCCCCTCCTCCCCCAACCCCTGCCCTTCGTGGTGGCCTTCCTAGTGGCCTTCGCCACCCACCAGAACAAGCAGGTGGGCATGACCCTGGGGAGCCTCCTCATAGGCCTGGGCCTTGTCTACCACCTTTCCCGCATAGGCTTCTTCAACCTCTTCCACGGCTCCCTGGTGAAGGTCTTGGTTCTAAGTGCCTTCATAGCCCCCTTCGCCCTCTGCCCCGCCATGGTGGTCACCAACCTCCACGTGATAGCCTTGGACATCGGGATGGTGGCAGCCTGCCTCCTCTTCTTCGAGTCCACCTTCTACCTGGCTGTCCCCCTCATCATAGTCTTCGCCACCATCTACCGGGGGAGGGGCATCGTCTTCAGCTTCATCTACTACATCTGCATCTCCGTCCCCCTCCAGGTCATCCAGTACCTCAAGACCTTCCAGGCTGGAGCCCTCCCCCCCATCTACACCCCCCTCAACCTGGTCTACCGGGACATCCAGGGGAGCCTGGCCGTCTTCAACCTACAGGAGCTGGCCAAGGTGTGGAGGAGCATAACCCTGATATTCACCTCCCAGGGCTTCGAGGGCTTCGCAGGGGAAGCCCCCCGCTACCTCTCCGAGGGCCTCGCCCAGTACCTCAAAACCGAGTATGCAGCCTACATCCGATCCGCCCCCCAGCCCCCTCCCTCGGCCCCCGGCTACATCCACGAGGCCTTCACCCGGCTCTTGGGGGAGAGGCTGCCCACCTACGCCTCCTCCCACCTGGGCCCCTACTTGGACTCCTCCCTCCCCGCCTTCTTCACCAACAATTTAGACCCCCAGATATGGTCCAGCCTCCCAGAGGTACCCCTCCAAACCCTCCAAGCCCAGGTGGAGGAGCTCTTCCCCGCCCTCTTCAACCACATCCTCCAAGCCTACATCCACGACGCCACCAGCCACCTGGTGAACAGCCTGCCAGGCATCCTCCTCTTCCTCGTCATCATGGTGGGCCTCACCTCGGCCCTCACCTACGCCAACATGGTTCTCCCCGACCCCAAGACCCAGGGGGGTCGATACGTCAACCTCTTGGCGTACCTGGGCCCCGTCATCATGGCTGGGGCCACCAACCTGGCCTTCTTCCTCTCCGTCACCAGGCTCCAAGGCCCCCTCAGCTTCCAAGCCGCCGTGGACCAGGGCGTACTGGTCTCCAGCACCCTATTCAACCTGGCCTTCTCCGCCCCCGTGGGCATGGTGAAATATGTTTCGGATTTGAAGGAGGTGAGAAACCTCAGGCAGGCGCACCTCTTGGAGAGGTGTGACGAGCTGGAGGACAAGCTCTCCTGGCTTCAATCGGTGGTGGGGAGGGTGAGCAGGCCTATCCCACCCCCATTACTGGATGTGAGGACTCGCATACTCATCTCCCTGGACGAGGTCAGGGAGTTGAGGGCCTTAACCCTGAAGGCCTTGGACATCTCCGAGGTCGACCAGGGGCTTAAGAGGGTGGAGTCGCTCTGGGAGGAGGTGGGCCACTACTACTCCGAGGTGGACGCCGCCCTCATGGACCACTATATCCGCACCAAGTTCGAGTACCTGGAGGCCCTGGGGGAGATCTCCGACATAGGCCTCACTGTCTCCCCCAGGCCCCTCCCCGAGCCCGACCCCAGCCGGGGCCTGGAGTCCAAGCTAGAATGCATCGAGGCCGTGGTGGAGGCTGGCAGGGAGCTGGTGAAGGAGCTGCTGGACACCTCAGACAAGATATACGAGATCATAAGCAGCCTCTTCGAGCCCACCCTTCCAAGGGACAGCGCCACCCTCATCATCAGCTCCGAGAAGGTGGAGGAGGACGAGCCCTGGGTCATCGTCGACGCCATACTGGCCAGCCTGAGGAACTGGGAGAGGCAGTACAGCGCCGACATCGTGAAGGCCACCCGCCCCATCAAGGACAGCGTGGAGGCGGTGGTGAGGCTGAGCCAGAGGGAGGAGCTTAGAGGCCTCCTGGGGGAGGGCTTCCAGGAGATACATCGCATGGCCCAGCGGCTGGGTAAAACCGGGGTGGAGGAGGGCCTTGGAGGGATGAAGGTGCTCCGAGTGGTCCTCATCAGGGACACCATCCTCAACACCATCGAGGCCGTCTCCCGCGTGGTGGGGGTGCTATACAACCGGTTGAGGGAGCTGGAGTTCATCATATCCACCCTCCTCCCCCGGGAGGACTACGAGTGGAACCGCAACCAAACCCTGGCGGAGAGGATGAGCCAGAGCCTAGTGGTCATCTCCAACTACGAGGCCCACCGCATCGACGAGCTCATAGGCCACCTCTACAGGGCCCTCAGCTACATCGACGAGGCCGTGGACACCATCCAATACTACGTGGAGGTGCGGGAGATGCTCCTCAACTACCCCGTTTTCAGTAAGAAGATCACCCGCCTACTGGAGGAGGAGGGCGAGGCCCGCCTATCCAGGCTGGGGGTGGGGGAGAAGTATGGCCGCGAGTACCTCAAGATATACTTGAGGACCACCCCCGGCAGCCTGGAGGAGACGGCTGAGGGCTTGAGGAGGGTGGGGTGATGCCGGTGGGGGGAAGGCTGGGGGATGGGGCCAGGGCAACCCTGGAGCTGGTGGAGGGGGCCCTAGTGGTGGAGGCCCGAAGGGGCCTCCTGGGATTCACCCGGGAAACCACCAGGATACCGCTGGAGGAGGTCACCTCCCTCGAACACCTGGGCGAATCCCCCAGCCACCGTGGAGCAGCCTCCCTCAGGGTGGCCTGGGCCGGGGGGGAGCTGTCCTTCCACACCCTCCACAGGGAGGAGCTGGCAGCCATAGCCCTCGAGACCCGGAGGGCTCTGGAGGAGAGGGAGAGGAGGCTCCGGGAGATGGAGAGGGAGTTCCACGCCTCCCTGGAGGGACACCTGGCCCTCCTAGTGCTGGACATGGAGCTAGCCGACACCCTCCTATCCCTTGCCGCGGGCCTCCACGGCCCCGTCGACTGGAGCCGCGTGGAGGAGCATCTCCGCAACGCCCAGGCGGTGAACCAGGACCGCGCGGCTCTGGAGAGCCCCCAACCCACCCAGGTCTGCCTCGAGTCCCTGGCCCACGCCGTGGAGGAACGGCAGCCCAGGGAGGTCCTGGCGGAGGTCTGGAGGGTTGTGGAGGCCCTATCAGCGGGGTGCAAGGCCCTGGCGGAGGAGGGGGACCCCTGGTTCGACGCCCGCCTACACCCGTGGTTCCTAGAGGCCTTGGTGGGCCTGTGGACGGTTTGGCTGGGGAGTGAGACCGGGGTTGAGGGCTTGGACCCCGAGGCCCTGGAGTCCCAGCTCCAAGCCCTGGCCCACAGAGTCCAGGAAACCACGGGCACAGAGGCAACCCCCCCCACCCCCAACCAGCCCCCACCAGAGGCCCGGGCAACCCTACTAGCCCTAGCCCAACAACTGGAGGCCACACCCTTCCAACCCCACCTGTTTTAAAGGCACACCCCCTCCCCTGTTTGAGGACCCTTGCCCATACGAGTCGGCTTCCTGGGGTGCGGAGCCATAGCCCACCAACACCTCCAAGCGGTGCAGGCCTTAGGCTTGGAGCCCGCGGCAGCATACAACCGGAGCCCCCAACGCCTCAAGGCGTTCGGGGAAGCGGGGGGCATTCCTAGAGGCCACCTCTACACCGATTGGAGGAGGATGCTGGAGGAGGCCCAGCTGGACGCGGTGGCCGTCTGCCTCCCCAACGCCCTCCACGCCCAGACAACGGTGGCCGCCCTGGAGGCAGGCCTACACGTGTTGTGCGAGAAACCCATGGCCACCACCCCAGGGGAGGCCCGGAGGATGGTGGAGGCCGCCCAGAGGTGCAAACGGGTTCTCCTGGTGGGGCTGACGCGGAGATTCACGGGGGAGGCCCAGGCCGCCAAGAGGGCCGTGGAAGCCGGCCTCCTGGGCCAAGTCTACTACGCCCACGCCCAGTGGACCCGTCGAAGCGGAATCCCAGGCTGGGGAAGCTGGTTCACCAGGAGGAGCCTAGCCGGCGCAGGCCCCACCCTCGACCTAGGGGTCCACGTACTCGACCTGGCCTGCTGGCTCACAGGGTGCTTCCAGGCGGAGCAGGTGCTGGCCTCCGCCTACAGCCACCTAGGCCCCAAGGGGACCGGACTGGGCGGGTGGGGAACCCCCGACCCCACAGGCTACTTCGACGTGGAGGACTTCTCCACCGCCCTCATCAAGATGGCTGACGGCTCCACCATAGCCCTGGAGACCGGCTGGGCCGCCCACACCCCCCAAACCAGGCTCAGCGTCACCCTCCTAGGCGAGAAGGCAGGCCTCCACGTGGAGGAAGCCCAAATCCACGCCATCGGCCAACCACCCACACCCCTCTCCCCCGCCCCCCTAGACCCCTACGCGGAGGAGTGGAGACACTTCACCGACTGCATCGAGGGCCGCGCCCAACCCCTCACCACCCCCCAGGAGATGCTGGCCCTCCAAAAAACCCTCAACATGGTGCTCCTAAGCGCCCAAGAGAACCGAGTGGTATACCCCGATGAGCTGGACCCCTGACCCGGGGAGAGCCTTCTGAGGCCTGAACCAACCTTGGTCAACCCACTGACCAACTATTTATAAATAACTGGTCAGCGCACTGACCAATCATTTATAAAAAAGCCGTCAACACATCGACAAACTCCCCCCAACCAAGACGAAAAACCCCAGCCACCATTGAAAACACCTCTCACCCCCCTTTTTCACTACCTATTTATTCTGGTTTTCCCCAAATCTCCTTGGTGAGCTGGGGGGCG
>CAYWWV010000027.1:0-11413 GCA_964462185.1 uncultured Candidatus Bathyarchaeia archaeon
TGGGGCGGGACGCCTCCCTCCCCCTAAACACGCGGGAACGCTGGGCCAGGCTGGCCGCCTACATCGCCCAAACCATCAACACCCTCACCAAGACCTACGACCAACAAAGAATCGAGGAAGCCCTAACACGCCTAGAGGAAAGAGTCAACCAAGCCATGGGGGCCACAACGTGACCTGGAAGACGCGGCTCCGAAACCTCGAGAAAGCCCTGGGCCCACCCCCGCCACCCCCACCACCCCCCGACGCCGTAGAGTTCTGCAGGAGGTGGCTGGGATACGAGCCCTACGACTACGTTAAACCATTCCTCCGCGACCAAAGCCACTTCATCGCCCTCCTCATGGCCCGCCAAACCGGTAAGACCTTCAACGGCATGGCCAAACTCCTCCACATAGCCGCCTCCCACCCCCACAGCACCATCCTGGTCACAGCCCCCAAGTTCGACCAAGTCAAGCAGATAGCCTTCAAACACCTCCACAACCACCTGGAGAGAATGAGGCAGGCCAACCCCACCCTATACCGAGGCCTCATACCCCCTCGAGGAGCCAAGAGAACCATCATAAGGCTCCGAAACGGCTCCGAAATCCTGGCCGAGAGCCCCGTTCCAGAGACCATCCGAGGCCACACCGCCAAAGCCGTCTACCTCATGGAGGCCAACTTCATACGCGACGACCAAGACCTATACACCGCCGTCCTCTTCACCCTCAACACCACCAACGGATACCTCATAGCCGAGAGCACCCCCTGGAACACCGACAGCGTCTTCCACCAGATATTCCACAGCCCCCACTACCAACAGTTCAGCCTCCACCGCATCCCCTACCACCAAGCCCTCCACCCCAAAGGCCCCCTCACCCCCACCATGGTGGACACCATAAAACAACAGCTCCAGGGAGACCCCCACCGGTGGGCGAGGGAGATGCTCTGCCAGTGGACGGAGAGCCAAGACAAGTGGCTCCCCATCTGCCTCATAACCCACTGCCAAGACAGCCAGCTATCCTACTGGAAACCCACCCAGAGACACCGGGGAGAGTTCCACGCCGGAGTAGACTTTGGGAAGAAACACGACTACACCGTGGTGGCCGTCCTCCAAGCCAAGGGCCGCCACCACTACCTGAGACACCTACACCGCTTCCCTCTGGACACCCCCTACGGGGTGGTCATAGGCTACCTGAGGAGGCTGCAAGACAATTGGAGCCACCTGTCTTCCATCAGGTGCGACGCCACCGGGGTGGGCGACTACATCGTGGAGGACATGGAGAGAAGCGGCTTGAGGGGCGTCCAGGGAGTGGTCTTCACCCAGGCATCCAAGGAATCCCTGGCCACAGCCCTCCGAGAACTCATGCTCTCAGCGGAGTGCCCCAACTGCGGATGGACGGGCACCCTGGACACCGGCGGAGGCAGGTGGAACACCAACTGCCCCCGAGGATGCCGCACACAGCTGGGAAACCCCCAGAAAACCAGGGGCCTCCTACACCTCCCCTACGACCCCCAACTCTACACAGAGCTAAACACCCCCACCTACACCCTCAACAAGGGGGGAACCCTCGTGTTCAACCACCCCGCAGGAACCCACGACGACGCCTTCTGGGCGCTAGCCCTCGCCGTGAGACCTCCACCCCAAACCTCCAAGCCCAGGGCCAAAACCAAGAGACCACACACCATTTAAACCCACATAAAATACCGGATACCCTTAAGCAGAAAGCTAGAGCCGCCCACCTCCTCCGCGAGGGCGGCAGTGGCGGTGCAGCGAGGTAGCCCAAAGAGAGCAGCGGAGAATCTACTGTTCTGCACAGAACGATAACATGGCTGTTCTTTTACATTTTAAGTTCCTGAATGCTATGTGTTGCTTTCACATACTTTCCAAAGGATCACTTCTTTTTATCTCGTTCTTTCCTTTCCTTCTTCTTCGCTTCATCTTGTTTAGATTTTTCCTCTAAAAGACGTATAAGCTTCTCCAAGTTTTCACGATTTTCAAAGGTGGCCAGGTAAGGAATGCTTTTTTCCCCTACAAAGGGTATAAACGGCGCGAGGAGATAGCGTGTTAACTGGCTGCCAACCGTTGAGAGGGGTTTAATGGACTCGAGGAAAAGTATGGCGAAGAGATCCATATCATACTTGTAGATGGCCTCAGCCACCCGCTTGATAATCGACTCCTGTTCCTCAGCTGTTGGCTCATCCCACAACAAAGCGCCCACCCCAGATTTTAGTTGAGCCTATCCCTTAAATTGTCTGCGGTTGGAATCCTGATTAAACTCCCAATTGGAGCCTGTACGATTAAAGCCAAAAAAAGAGGGTGTTTGCTCCTTTAGCTGTACCACGTTATCTTCTTTGTGAGATATCCGATAGCTAGAACGATGGCGACGATAAAGATGAAGGCGTACGTGTACATCGCGACCTCTGGTCTGAGCATATCTACAAGGCGCCCAATCACGAGTTCGTATCTGAATGAAACGGTCTGGCCATATGCAACTCCGAACGCGACCAACAGGAACAGCCTCCCTGTCTGATTGATGTATTTGTAGGTGCCCTTGTATTCCCTAGTGAACAGGAAGTAAGCGGTCGTTGTAACCGTACCTATTAACATGATCAGGTTGTTTATCGAGTTCAACGGCAGTATCGTGGCCTTGATCTGCCCCAGAAAGTCGGTTATGACGGTCGCCCTCATCGCCAATCCAAGGCCTACACCCACCGTCAGCGCCACCGGGTATCTGGAAACCCAGATCCATTCACGCTTCAAGCGGGTGAAAAGCATTAGCGATAGGATGATCGCTAGGACATAGATATACTGACCGCCCTGAATCCTCGTAAACGCGTTTTTATTGATAAAGTCCCAGTTGGTCGCTAAGATGTATCCTCCCAAGATCCCCATATACAGGTTTTCAGTGATCTTTGAGATAGGGTTGTCCCCGATGAGGACGGAGTATGCTCCTATGGACACCGCCGAACCAACGATCAACCCTAACAACATCTGATCCATCACGACTCACCTCTCCTCTGTAAGAAGTAGAAGATGTTTCCGAGAATCACAAGAGTCAGCCAATACAGCCCTCCGAAGTTTGTCGCCATGGCCTGTCCCAATGCGGGTCCGGGTAGCCTGAGGAGGTACTCGTACTCCGCGGACCCTCTAACTCCGCCGAATAAGCCCTTCAGCTGCCCAGCGCTGATGTAAGGGCTATAGTTGGGGACTTCGTTTGTAGTGCATGAGCCGGAGATTGGAATGCCGAACGGTCCATAGAACTGCCGTATCCCATAGGGTATGCTGCCCTCGGAGCCGCCCCACCAGAACACTGCGGCGAATGCTGTGGCATCATTGACGTCCTTCATGAGCGGGATCTCGTCGATCGGCGTGCCGAAGTAGTCTTTCGACACGACGCTGCGTATATCGTTGGCAAACGCGGCTACGGCGGATTCACCACCTGGTATGTAACCGAGGTTGACCCAGTTAACACCGTTTTCAGCGGGCACTCCCGGGGGTAGCTTCTTTAAGGCGGTGTCAATCGCCTTCTGGGTCCAGACCTGTTGTTCAGCGCCTATGCTGAAGCAGACAATCTTCACGCCCTTGGTAAGCATGTGGTATATGTTTGCTACCATACCTGGACCACATTGTGGATATGTCGCCGCGGCGATACCCCCTTCGATGAGCACGATGGACCCCTCTGGTATGGAATCCGCGAACTCGAAGGCCTGACGTGAGTAATCTTGAACGGCCATGGGCAGGATTACCGGGTGTAGTATTGGGAACGCCAATAAAAGGAACAGAAACAAATAGATTATCCTTTGATCCAAGTCTAGAAGCTTCTTTATCATGCTCATATCAAGATGCCTCCATCCTCTCCTCTCTGATCCCCATATGCTCCTTCTGCCTACCAGTGTATACTCTAACACCTAGACCAATTATACCTAGAGACACGCCGATGATCATCCCCCTGAAACCCGCTGAACTTGGATATGATCTGAGCCACTCACCTATAGGAACCACTGGTGGAAAGATCACGGCGCCCACTGGTATCAGCATCATAAAGACGATAAATGCACAGACAAGCAGAACAGCGGCGTTCCAGTTACGTGCTCTGAAGACCCGGTATGCCGCGGATGTGATATAGAACGCGGTCAACGAATAAAGCGCCACGCCTATCGGAGCTGTCATATTGTTGTATATCCAAAGGAAAGTAGTATTTCTTACACTAGTCAAACCAAGCGCACTTGTGATTACCAGTCCTACAAGATATATGATGCTGTAGTACCAGCCGCTTTCCTTCTTGGAGATCTTTCTTAGATGGGCTATGGTGAGTATTATAATTCCTAGAATCAACCCAGCAGCGGAGACTATAGTTACGAAGGACCTCAGCGTCACATTTATGTTCGTAATGGGTTCGGGCATGGGGAAGTAGAATTCGATGATCATTAATATGCCCAGGATGGTGGTCAGATAGATTGGGATTTTAAGCTTGATCAATCTTTCAGACATTTCTCTCGTTCACTCCTATATGCTGAATATTGAGGATATGTCGATCCCTAACGTTGCTAGTATGGCTCCGAGCACCATCATTATGATTGCGATGAACTTCCCTATGTCCTGACCAGCCAGTGATGCCGATTGAGTTGGATCTTGAGATAAATACGCTCCTAGAGCGTAGAGTTCCTCACCGATTATGCTGTAATCACACACCGCGACTAGGAAGGGTATATTATGGGTTGTATCTGTTCCTCCTAGCATTACCGCGCCTACCCTTGCAGCGTTCTCAGTATATATGATTGCCTTATGGTACCAGCTTCCTAAAAGGAAAGCCCCTGCGATCTGTTGACTCCACATGTTGTTGAGGATGTACATTCTGTCCGCACCCTCTGGTAGATACATGACTGTTCCAAAGGGGTCGAAGTCCTCCGGTTTCCCCTCCGCACGGTATGCCTCCTCTACTATGTCGTTTGCAATGGTGTAGGCCACTCCCTGAGTCACCGGCACGAAGAATTTAGCGCCAAGTCTTGCCGCTGATCTAGCGACGTATGCAAGAATCTGAAAGGCTGCAACAGTTGGTGCCAAAACGCTTGGGGTGTCCATTCTGACGTTGTCCATTAGATACCAGGCAGGACGCCCCATCTCAACACACCGTCCAATAATCTCATCGATAATGTCGACCGCCGGCAGCCGCCTAAGTTTAGGTAATTTGCCCGAATAGGCCCTCATCATGAACCACAGGATCGCCGAGACGATGATTACCAGAACAACTAGTCCTAACGCTCTTCCAGCAACTATTACTGACAAGTTTTTCCTCCAGTACTGGAGTCTATATGATACATATTTAATATTTACTAGTTTGTTAAAACTTAAATAAAAAAATAATTCTATTAATTTAGTGGAGATAGATGTTAAAAGAAGATCTAAAGAAGAAAGTTCTTCAAGCTATCGACAATCGTGCATCTGAGATCATCGAGATCGGCGAAACCATTTGGAAACACCCCGAGCTTGGCTTCAAGGAATTCAAAACAGCGGAGCTAGTTGAGAAAAAGTATGAAGAGATGGGTTGGATATATGAAAGCGGGATAGGGATCACCGGCTCCAAGGCTTACCTAAAAAGACCAGGACCCCGCCCGGCTGTAGGTATTATCGGAGAGCTTGATTCCGTTCGATGCCCCGATCACCCCGAGTGTGACCCTATCACTGGCGCCGTTCATGCTTGCGGACACAACGCCCAGATTGCCTGTATGTTAGGCGCGGGGATTGGCCTGACCGACAGCGGCATCCTGGATGAGATCGGCGGGAATGTTGTGATGGTCGCGGTGCCCGCGGAGGAGTATCTGGAGCTGGACTACAGAAACAGTCTTAGAGAGAAGGGCGAGTTGGAGTTCTTCGGAGGAAAACAGGAGTTCATCCGACTTGGGGCGATGTACGGCATCGACATCAGCTTGGGCTCTCACTCGGCATTTAATATCGAGGGAAAGCTTACCGTCGGCGGTAGCAACAACGGCTTCATAGGGAAAATGGTCAGATATATTGGAAGGGAGGCCCACGCAGGTGCTTCACCTCACAAGGGCGTCAACGCCCTAAACGCTGCCATGTTGGGACTTATGGGCATCCACGCTCAAAGGGAGACATTCAGGGAGGAGGACACCATCAGGGTGCACCCCATCATAACAAAGGGGGGCGAGATCGTTAACAATGTTCCCTCCGATGTTCGCATCGAATCCTATGTGAGGGGTAAGACGGTGGAGGCCATCATCGATGCCAATAAAAAGGTGAACCGGGCGCTTGAAGCAGGTGCCATGGCCGTTGGCGCCGAGGTAGAGATAAACGACATGCCTGGCTACATGCCCTATCATCAGGATGAGAGGCTGGTCCAACTGTTCAAGGATGTTTGTGTAGATTTGGTGGGGGAAAAGGCTGTAATCCCCCAAGGACACAATACAGCTTCAACTGATCTCGGTGACTTCTCCTGTATAATGCCCACAGGCTCAATAGGGATGGGAGGATGCACAGGCTCTCCACACAGCCGCGACTTTCAGATCGTGGACAAGAAGATTCAATATGTGCTGCCAGCAAAGGTGTTGGCCATGGCATGCGTGGACCTCCTTTACCAGGGCGGATCATTGGCGAACGAAATAATCGGGGCATTTAAGCCGATTATACCGCCCGAGAAGTACGCTGAGTTCATGCACAATCTCATCAGTAAAAAATAACACAAACAATCCTCAATCTTTTTCCACTTTACTCGTAGTTGTTTAATTGAATCTTAATATTAAATGGTTATTTTAAACACTCATCTCCCTTATGTTACTGATGGGGTGTGGAGGATCGTGCGTAGTAGCTAAGTTCATGAGGTTCAGGCCTTTGCGGTTGTAGTTGAACTGGAAGATGGAGATTTTGTGCTTGAAGTTCCTCTTGCAGACGTCCTTGAACCTGTCGAGCCGGTTTCTGAGGCCCTGGAACAGCCCCTCACTGTGTTGGTGTGGCCGTCGCCCCTGTCATCTTCGCCCAGAATGTAGCTGGCGATCCATTGATCCTATCCTGGGATTCACGGTAAACGCATTCAACACCGTCCGCCCAACTCAACTCCCTGAGGACCTATGCATACCTTCTCCTCAGAGGGCAGAAAAGCATCATCCATCGATAACATGTTTTATCCACCGTATATCTGACATAATAATAAGAGGATCACAGAAGAGCGAATTTATTTAAATATTAATAGGATGTAATAGAATTTTAGGTTACTTATGACCGAAGAAATAACGTCCCCTGAGGCGTTTTTTGGGTTCCAACTTGGTAGCGATAAGAAGATTGCGCGATGGGACAAAATAGTCGAGTATTTTCGTTTGTTGGATAAGAAGAGCGACAAGATCAATGTAATCGATATGGGGCCGACAACGGAGGGGAATCCCTTCCTGCTTGTAATCATCTCGTCTCCGGAGAACATCTCCAACTTGGATCATCTAAAGGAAGTGAACGCTAAGATCAGCGATCCCCGCGGATGTTCAGAGGAGGAGATAATGAAACTGATAGAGGAAGGCAAAGCCGTCATCTGCCAGTCCATGAGCCTTCACGCGACGGAGATAGGCGGCACCCAGATGGCACCAGAACTCGCATACGATCTAGTAACGAAGACGGATGAGGAGACCAAGCGTATTCTCGACAACGTCATATTCCTAATGATACCTTGCTTCAACCCCGACGGCCAGATTATGGTTACCGACTGGTATTACAAGTGGCTGGGAACGGAGTACGAGGGTTGTAACCTCCCGTGGCTATACCACAAATACGTTGGTCACGATAACAACCGAGACGCCTTCATGACGAATATGGTGGAGTCACGATACGCGGCGCAGATAATGTACCGGGAGTGGCATCCGCAAGCATATCAAGACCATCATCACATGGGAAGCTACGGGGCTCGTCTATACGTTGCGCCGTACTGTGAGCCGATCCATCCACACGCTGACCCACTCATCTGGAGAGAGATAAGCTGGTACGGCGCCCACATGGCCTATAAACTCGAGGAAGGGGGTAAGACAGGTGTTTTGAACGCTGCGCAGTTCTTAGCGTGGGGCCATCTTGGGTTCCACTGGCTTGGGAACTACCATAATATTGCCAGCATGTTGACGGAGTCCGCAAGCGCGAAGCTTGCCACTCCGATGTACATACATGAGAGTCAGTTAAAGGGCGACAAACGGGGCCCCATAAGAGGGTTCCCCCACTATAAGCCGCAAACTAACTTCCCTCACCCCTGGAATGGAGGTTGGTGGAGACTCCGGGATATCGTCGAGCAGCAGAAGATCGCCTCCTGGGCGCTACTGGATTTGGCGGCTAGGCACAAGTCCACTGTGCTTTGGAACGCGTACTTGAAGGCTAAGCGGCAAATTGAGCGCGGCGCCCACGGCAAGCCCAAAGCCTACGTTATCCCAAGATCCCAGCACGACCCCCTGACCGCCATTAAACTCGTGAACAAGCTGCTGATACAGGGAATAGATATCCTGAGGGCCAACGACGACTTCAAGGTCGACGGATCGATCTATCAAGCGGGCTCATACGTCATACCTCTCGACCAGCCCAAGATGGGGGTCATCAAGACGCTGCTTGGGCGTACAACATATCCAGACGACGCCTGGACCCGAGAAATGGATGGCTCCCCAAGCCGTCCCCAGGACACGGCCACCGACACAATGGCCGAGTTCATGGGCGTACGCGTAGATCCAGTAGACTGCAAACTTGAGGGCGATTTCGAGAAAATCGAAAAACCCGTTGAGATGCGTGGGGAAATAGTGGGCGAATCAAAAATAGGCTACGTATTCGACGGAAGGTTAAATGACAGCTTCAAAGCGGTAAATGCGTTGCTAAGTAGAGGCGTAAAGGTGATCCGGGTGGACGAGGAAGTGGAGGTAAACGGAAAGACGTTCCCAGCCGGGTCCTTTGTTGTACCCGCTGGGTCGGAGAAGATTCTCAAAGATATCATCGTTGATTTCGGTATCAATCTCCATGCCCTGGAGAAGGAGCTTGAGGTGAAGAACCATGAAGTCAAGCAACAGCGCGTAGGCATGTATCAGCGATACTGGGGAGGGAACATTGATGAGGGATGGACAAGGTGGCTACTGGAACAGTTCAACTTCCCATACACCACCCTAAAGGATGAAGACATCAAGACTGGCAACCTCATAGAAAAGGTCGACGTCATCATACTACCTGACGACCCGACGCCGTTCATCACCGGAGAGGGTGTAGATGAGTGGTGGAAGGAGCACAGGCCCGACTGGCCTCAGCCTACGTTCCCGCCCGAATACAGAAGCGGCATAGGCGAGGAGGGCGTCAAGATGCTGAAGGAGTTCGTCGAGGAAGGGGGAACCCTAGTAACATTCAGTCAAGCGTGTGAATTCGCCATAGAGAAGCTGAATTTAAAGATTAAAAATGTTTTAAAGGATAAGAAGCCGAAAGAGTTCTTCTGCCCCGGATCAACCTTGAGAGCGCAGATCCAAAATTGTCATCCTCTCGCGTATGGTATGCCAGAGGAAGCCCTCATATTCTTCTGGAATAGCCCTGCCTTCGATGTTCTGCCCTCCCATTTCAATGAGAGATATGAAGTGATCGCCAAATACCCGGAGGGAGACATACTCCAAAGTGGATGGCTGATAGGCGAAGACCTGATAGCGAAGAAGGCTGCAATGGTTTCAGCAAAGTACGGGAAGGGCAGGGTAATACTCATTGGGTTCAGAGCACAGCACAGAGGCCAGACCCACGGAACCTTCAAGCTACTTTTCAACACGCTGATTAGTTAACCCCTTTTCTTTTTTATTTTGGGAGGAAGGGTAGAAAAATGCATGCGATTCTTTGAGATTATGAGGCCGTTTCCCCACTAACTGGGGGACATCAGAGATTCCCTTCCTCATGACGTTTTTTTAACTTCTCAAGCATGTCCTTAGTCATCGCAGCGAGGTCATAACTTGGCTTCCATCCCCATTCCTCTCTTGCAGCACTGTCATCGATGGTCTTAGGCCAAGAGTCAGCTATGGCCTGCCTGTAATCCGGCTTGTATTCGATGGTGAACTCCGGTATGTGTTTCTTAATCTCCTCGGCGAGTTCTCGGGGCGAGAAGCTCATTGCAGAGAGATTGTAGTCTCCATGATGCTTCAGCCTTGACAGATCCGCGTTCATTAGGTCTATAGTGGCCTTGATGCAGTCGGGCATATACATCATCGGCAGAACTGTGTCCTCCCTGAGAAAGCAGGTGTAGTGCTTATGCTTGATGGCCTCGTAGAATATCTCAACAGCATAGTCGGTTGTCCCTCCTCCTGGAGGCGTTTTGTTGCTTATGATGCCAGGATAGCGGACTCCTCTGACATCCAATCCAAATTTCTCGAAGTAGTAGTTGCCTATAAGCTCAAGAGAGACCTTCGTTATGCCATACATCGTTCTTGGCCTTAGAACAGTCTCTTGGGGAGTGTTAACTCTCGGGGTCTCCGGGCCGAATACCGCAATGGAACTGGGATGCCAGACGCGGGTCATATCGTGTTCCCTCGCAACTTCAAGGACGTTTAAAGTGCCGTTGATGTTTACATCCCATGCTCGCCAGGGGTTTTTCTCTCCGGCAGCTGACAGGATCGCTGCCATATGGTAGATGGTGTCGATATCATATTCTTCTACTACCTTCTCAATGGTCTCCCTTCTGGTAACGTCGACCGTCTCTAGGGGTCCAGATTCCTTCAGGTCTTCGGAAGGAGGTCTCCGATGGACACCTACCACGACGTTTTCGCTGCCGTGTATCCTGCGGAGCTCCGGTATCAGCTCGGACCCGATCTGACCAGTGGCGCCTGTAACGAGAATTCGTTTCATAACCTTATTGGGCATATAGTACCCTCAAGGAGATTATTGTTCGATACCGCTATAAAAGTTATAAATACCAAGTAGATTCGCTTACCGATGGGACTTAGAAACCCAACACGTTTTCTTAGGGAGGAGTACGAGTAACTCGTTGAGAGGGCGCTGGACTGGAAGCTGAAGACGTTGCAGGGGTCCAGCGAGCCCGTCTCCGTCGTCGACGGGAGGCGGGTTATCGTCCTCTGTTCGAACAACTACCTCGGCCTCACCACCCATGCGAAGCTCTACGAGCGCGGCGTCTTCGTGGTGCCAATCGTCTTCCCGATGGTCGCCCAGGGCCTGGCCCATATAAGGGTTCAGATGCACGCCAAGCTGACCATGGAGGAGCCGGACAAGGTCATCGAAGCCCTTGAGGAGATAGGCAAAGAGCTGGAGATCATCTACCCCCCTTTTTTCGTCGATGGACTCAGTGAGCTGCGAAAACCATTAGTTTGGGCCAGCTTAAAACGCTTCAAGAGGCCGATCCAAAAAACAAGGATTGAAACCGGGATAGGGCGTTGGGTGGAGTTGGCCTAGACCTTGGGTTTCAGCTTCTCATTGGTTTCCCATAGGTAG
>CAYWWV010000027.1:11513-17732 GCA_964462185.1 uncultured Candidatus Bathyarchaeia archaeon
GGAGACTGTGTTGAGCCAGGGGAGTGCCCTTGGTACTCAGCGAAGTCAGGGTCTGCGTATATCTTGTCGTACCTGTTAGGGTTCGGGCGGCTGATGTGGCCTAGCATAAACTCAGCCAGCACCGTGTTACGGCTTCACAATCGTTCTCTGGTCGTGAGGCTTCCACCCCGAGCCTCCAAGCCCCGGGCCGGAACCAATGGGCCGCACATCATTTAAACCTGGGTCTACATCAAATACCGGATACCCTTGGGTGGAAAGCTAGAGCTGCGGGCCATCTCCAAAGACTTCCACGGCTTCGCCATCAAACACCTCAGCCTCACCGTGGAGCCCGGCGAATACCTGGTGGTGGTGGGCCCCACAGGCGCCGGTAAAACCCTCCTGTTGGAGACCATCCAAGGGTTCCACCCCCTGGACGAGGGGGAGATACTGCTCGACGGGACGGACATCACCCGGCTACCCCACCACCAGAGAAGAATATCCTACGTCCCCCAAAACCCCGCCTTCCCCCCAGGCACCACCGTCCACCAAGCCCTAACCCTGGGACTAGGCCAACCCCTCCTGAGCCAGGAGAGAAACCTCGAAGGGGTCATAAACCTCATGGGGCTGGCCCCCCTCTTGGATCGGGAGGCCCACACCCTAAGCGGCGGGGAGAAGCGCAGGCTCACCCTGGCCAGGGCCCTCATTAGAAACCCCAGGGTCCTACTACTGGATGAGCCCCTCAACAACCTCGACGTCATCTCCAAGGAGGCCCTGCGGAGGGAGCTACAAGCCATACACAGCTACCTGGGGCTCACCACCATACATGTGACCCACGACCAGGTGGACGCCCTCAGCCTGGCCACCAGACTCGCCGTCATCCGCGGGGGGGAGCTGCGGAAAACAGGCACCATTGCCCAGGTGTACCGGGACCCCCAGGACGAGTACGCCGCCCGCTTCCTCGGCTACCAGAACATCTACCCCATCGAGGAGGCCGCCCCCCAAGGTCCCAACACCAGGCTCAGCCTGGGGCCCATAACAGTGGTGACCACCCACCCAGTGAGCCCAAGCCACGGGAAGGCGGCCATCCACGGCTCAGAGGTCTCCCTCCACGCCAAAACGCCTTGGGCACCCAACCACAACCTCTTCAAAGGCGTGGTAACCCGGCTCACCACCCTGGGCCCCCGAACCATCGTAACCGTGGACATAGGCGTGGAGATGACCCTTGAGCTGCCCACCCTCAGGACTCCCTACATCCCCCGTGAGGGGGAGGAGACCTGGGTGAGCTTCCCTTACGGCGCCGTGAAGCCGGTTAAGCCCTAGGCAGGGATAGGGCGAAGAAGAGAAACACCAGCAGGATGTAGGGGGAGGTGAGCTTGAAGACCACCCACCCCCACCTCTTGGAGCCCTCCCTCCACAGCCGGACACCCGACCAAAGTAAAAGGAGGTTCAGGGGGGCCACCAGCCAAAGGTAGAGCCCTCCGCACCACCGGGCCAGAGCCAGGCTGCCCCCCACCAGGCCCAGCATCACAACCAGCACCCCTCCAAGGCCCCTCCCCCCACCCACATACATGGGCACCCCGGCCCTAGAGTAGTCCTCCGAGAATACGTAGGCCAGGCTCCAGAGGTGTAGGGGGCCCCAGAGCGCCACCAGCAGCCCCAGCAACAGCCCCACAGGCAGGAAAGGCGCACCCCCCAGAAACCATCCTAGCCACGCGGGGGCTGCAACGCTGGGCGCAGTGAAAAAGACGTTGAACCTGGTCCTCCTCTTAGCCAGCACCGTGTACAACAACAGGTAGCTCCCAGCCCCCTCCACCAACAGCAGCGAGGGGATGGGCCCCAGCCTCAACGCCACCAAACCCGAAAGCACCATCAAGCCCCAGCTGAAGGCGCTGGCCTGCTGGGTCGAAACCACGCCCCTAACCAGGGGCCTTCCCAAAGTTCGAGACATAACAGAGTCGATGTCCACGTCGTAGACACAGTTCAAGGCGTTGGCCCCCGCAACGCTGAGGGCCACCGCTGCGAAGCCCAGCCCAAACACCGAGGGGTCTACCCCCGCACCCCCCTGGTAGAGGAGGCTGGCCACATAGGTGGTGAGGTAGAGCCCCAGCATGGCTAGAAGCACCTTTGGCTTCAGCAGCACCCCGAGCTCTACGGCCAGCCCCATGCTAACCCAGCACACCCAGCCTTCTGGCCACCAGCTCACTCAGGTTCAAGACCTCAAGCTCAAACCCGAACTCCCTGACGCCGTCGGTGAAGGCCAGCTTACAGGCCGGGCAGCTGGAAACCAGGATTTCCGCCCCCTTCTCCACAGCCTCCTCAAGCCTCTCCCGCACCACCTTCAACCGCATCTCCCCATCAACCGACTGGAGTAGGCCTCCACCCCCACAGCACTTGGAGTCCACCCCGTGCTCCTCGAACTCCAGGAGCTCCCCGGTCAAGGCCCTCAACACCGCCCGAGGCTCCTCCACCACACCCCCCAACCGCCCCAGCTCGCAGGGGTCGTGGTATATCACTCTCTCGGAGCCCCTCTCCAACTCGAGTCTTCCCTCCCCCAGCAGCCTTGCTAGATACTGGGTGATGTGCTCCACGGTGAACCCAGGGTCACCCCCCAATAGGGCAGGGTACTCGAACCTGAGCATCCGGTAACAGCCGGCGCAACCGGTGACCACCCTCTTCACCCCCAGGGAGTTCAAGGCCTCCACGTTGTGCTGGGCGAACCTCTTGGCCTCCTCAAGGTTCCCAGACATGGCGCTGGGCGCTCCACAGCACCACTCCTCCTCCCCCAGCACCGTCCAGCTCTCCCCCTGGGCCTCCAAAAGCGAAGCTATAGCCACAGCCACATTGTGGTTGGCGCTCTTATAGGCAGTGGTGCAACCCACGAAGTAGGCCACCTCCGCCTCCTCCATCTCGGGGACCTCATCCATGTCGGCGAACAGGCTCCAGTCGAGCCGCGTGTCAGGCTCCAACCCATAGGGGTTCATGGTTTCCCCGAGCAACCCGTCCAACCGCACCAGGTTCTCGGGAAGCCCGCCCAACTCCCTAACCAAACTCCTGATCTTCACCCAAAGCCCATGGGTATCGAAGCCGAAGGGACAGGACTCCATACACCGCCCGCAAAGAGTACAGTGGAAAGCACTCTCCGAGAGGTCTCTGACATCCTCCTCCGAGACCTCCCCCCCGCCCAGAATCCTAGCCCTGAGTCCAAGCTTCTTCGCCACCATACGGGAAACCCGAGAAAGCCTAACCCCAGGCGCGTGTAACGGGTTCCCCGAGACATGGTAAGCAGGGCACTTCTCCGTGCAAAGAGCGCAGTGGCTGCAGGTGTCGATCTCCATCAACTCGAGTCGAGTGAACTGCCTCAGCAGTTCCTCCACCTTATCCTGGTCAACCAAGTCCAAGCTCCCTCCTCCTAGAACCGTAAAACATGGGTGACAGCGCGCCCGTCAAAATGTGGATGAACTTGCTGAAGGGGGTGTAGATGACGAATAGTTGGGTGAGGAATACGTGCCAGTGGAACCAGTGGTAGCTGGGCGGCGACTCCAGGTGCAGCACTATTAGCCGAGGGATGAAAACCACGTCCACAGGCCCCACTTGGCCCCCCACAGCCGGGAACAGCCTCATGCCCTGACCCACCACCGCTGCCGCCAACACCAGTGTGAGGGCGAGGTAGTCGTCGGCCAAGGACTCCAACTGCCTTCCCTCCAGCCTAACCCTCCGCACCAACAACAGCAAACTGGAGACAATCAGAATCCACCCCATGTATATGGGGAGGGTGTGCACCATGAATTCCACCCAGCCTTCACCTAGGAACCCCAGCATGGAGGCCGACCAAAGGTGGAACCCCCTCATGTGGCCAAAGAGGATGGCCCCCACACTCCCATGGAAGGCAAAGACCAAGAGCCAGTCCCCCTTGTTTCTCCGGAAAGTCTTCCTAAACAAAACCACATCCAAAAGGAAATATTTCAAAGAGGCTACCGGGTGGAGCCTACGCCCACCGTGGCCATTGGGGGCTCCCTGCCACCACCTTTGGACTCTCAGAAACATGCCCCCCGCGAACACCAGGATGGTCAGATAAGGCATCCGTTGAACGAAAAAAGGATACAAGGCCGAGTCTAGGAAGCTCATGCAATCCCAATTTTTAGGGCAAAGATGTTTTTATAGTTAACCTAAGCCTCTGGACGCCTATATTTGTCCAACCAGCAGAATACCACCTAAAAATGGTTGCTACAACAACTCGCATATAATTTAATTGCGGAAACATGAATTCAACTTATGACGTTTAAAAAACACATTTTCCCACGAAACATCAAAAGAATAGGGAGGCGCCCAACCATTTACAAAATGTAAAAACACCATGGAAAAAAAGTTTTAGAATGCAAGAGAAAAAAACTCCTAATAGACTAAACATGAAGGCCATCCACAAATCACTGATTATACTGTCAGTCCTAATAGTTACAATGACCGCTATCAGCTGGGCTTCCGCCGAAACAGAATACAAGGGAGCAGAGTTCTGTGGGCAGTGTCACACCGAAGCATACGAGTCGTGGGCCGAGACCAGCCACGCCAACTCGGCCGGGTTATTCCCCAACGTCACCTACTGGACCGCCTTCCCCTCCAGGCAGCAAACCCTGGAGGAGGCCGAGGAGGAGAACACAGCGCTCTCTTCCCAGGTGGAGGAACTCTCCACAAGCCTGACGGAGCTGGAGGCTGCAAAGGCCGAGCTTGAAGCCACCATCGAGGAGCTTGAGAGCAGAGGTATCCCAGGGTTCCCCCCGGTTTCAATCCTGCTGGGGCTAGCCCTAACAGCTGCTCTACTAGTGAGCCTGAGGAAGCCCAACAACCTCTAATCTTTTTTCTTACAACCTACGTCAATAGAACATCCCCTCCACTATACAATTTGTAAAGTTTTAATATGGGGGAATAGGTGGTTATTGGATATGTCCCTCGACAGCCTCGACACCAGCATCGTCAAACTATTAAAACAAGACCCCAGGATGCCCTACACCCAGATAGCCAACACCTTAGGAGTCTCCAGGATAACCGTAAAAAACAGAATAGAAAAAATGATAGAGCAAGAGCAACTCATTCTAACTGCCAAGCTCAACGACAGGAGCGCCCTCACGGCCATCCTGGGATTGGAAGTGAAAGAACAGGATCAATGGGATGAATGCATCCGAAAGCTAGAATCACTCCCATGGGTTATCGCAGGCTTCCGATCATTCGGCAAGTCCAACCTCCGAGTGATAATAAAGGGTGGTAACGATGAGGAGTTGGAACGCCGAATAGACGAGTTCCGCTACTTCCATTGCGTCAACCTCATAGATGTGGACATCCTGGGGAAAAGGATTACAGGGAATGTTTAAAGAAGAATAAATGTTGGGAACAGATTCAAGATTAGGGGAGTTCCCAACATTGGTCAATAAGGTACAACCTTGCTGAAAGGTCTTGACCAATATAGAAAAAAGCACTATCTATTTAAAATTTTTCCATTCTCCGGTACAAGTTGTTCTCGTAGATGGGTGGAACTATACAATGCGAAATCTTAATCTAGGAGGAACATCCTAAACGCGACGCTCTGAATGACCAAATGTCCGTATGTATAATCCAAAATTGATAAAATAAATCCCATGTTTAAGAAAAAAACTGTGGAATTGCCAACTAGTAATATTTTTGCCCTCAATATGACTAAATTGGCCATCTAGCCTATAGCCTCCACTCTTAAATACGGGGGAAGAAAATATGATTCTGCAGGGATTCCACGTGTTTCGGCTCTTCCTGGTCATCGCCTTCGGGGTACTGGGAACGGGGCTGTTCTACACCTTCCCACCGGTGATCTACATGCTGGTGGTAATAGACCTGGTCACCGTGCAGGGCCTCACCAGGATCCGACGCGAGTTCTTCCCAGCCATCATCGTCCTCTGCGCCCTCATAACCCCAGACCCCACCCTCCTCTCCATGCTATTCATGGCCGTCCCCTTCCTAGCCCTCTAAGAGGCCACCTTACTAGTCCTTAGAAGGCTCCTAGGGGATAGACCTGACCGCGTGGTGGAGGAGGGAGGCTTAAGGCCTTGGAGGTTCTAGGTGGCGGGGGGGGTCACTCGGCGAAGACCTCCTGGAAGAATAATATGGCCACGGATACCACCACCAGGCCTATTGAGAGGAGGAGCCTCAGCTCCGGCACTAACACCCCCAGAGCTTCGTGGTGAGCGTGAGGTACATACCGTTGTTGAACCTGGTCTG
>CAYWWV010000028.1:0-7501 GCA_964462185.1 uncultured Candidatus Bathyarchaeia archaeon
CGCAGCTGGTCACCACCACGCCTCCCAAGCCGGCGTCCAGGTTGACGGCGAAGGGGGCTGAGGTGAAACCCCGTTGGAGGCCCCTCACCCCTTGGAAGCCCGACTCCTTCCCAGCCGTCAGCAGGGCCTCCAAAGGGCCGCGGGGCGCCAGCCCCCCATCGGCTAGAAGCGCCATCGCCAGGGCCACCCCCAACCCGTTGTCGGCGCCAAGCACCCCCACCCTTGCCTTAACCCTTCCCTCCTCAACCTCGATGGCGGGGGGATGCGCCCCCTGGCTTTGGCCCCAATGTTGCTCGCACAGGGTGTCTAGGTGCGCCTGGAGGAGGAGGGGAGGCTGGGAGCTGTGGCCGGGTGAGGCCTGACGCGAGAGGAATACGTTCCCCGCTTTGTCCCTCTTGAAACCCAGGCCGTGGGCCCTGGCCCAGCGCTCCACCACCGAGGCGGCCCAGGCCTCCCCACCCGAACACCTGGCCCGCTGGGAGACCTCTGCGAAGGCCCTCCACACCTCCCTGGGCTCCAACCCCTCGAAAACCGACTCCATGAAAATAGTTGGGGGACGCCGGGATTTAACGGAGTCGCCTACCACCCCAGGGCGCAGCCGTCTGCCCGGGGGTCGCTCCCCCCAGTGAGGACGCCTGTCTCGGGGTCCCTCAAAATCACCTGGCCCCTCCCGAAGACCCCTCTGCGCCAGCCGCTGCAGGGGACCACCTCGTGGCCCATCTCCGCCAGCTTGCTCATGGTCTCCACGGGGATGGCGTCCTCTAGGTAGACCTTCCCCCCGCTCCTCCCGTCCAGTATGCAGAACCGCGCCGCGTCGAGGGCTTCCTGGGGCCCCATCCCGTAGTCCACCATGTTAACCACCACCTGTACGTGGCCCTGGGGCTGCATGAAGCCACCCATGACTCCGAAGGGCCCCACCAGCTCCCCCTCCCTGGTGAGGAGACCCGGGATGATGGTGTGGTACGGCCTCTTCCCCGGCTCCAGCCTGTTTGGATGGTCGGGGTCCAAGCTGAAGCCCCGACCCCGGTTCTGGAGGGTGAACCCACAGCCCTTGGGTATTATCCCCGTCCCAAACCCATTGTAGTTGCTGTTGATGAAGCTACACGCATTCCCTTCCCCATCCACCACGCAGAAATAAACGGTGTCAGACCCCGCCACAGGGCTCCCCCTCTCCACATCCACAGAGGCACGTTCGGGGTCTATGAGCCGCCTCCTCTCGGCTGCATACTCCTTGCTAAGCAGCGCCTCCACTGGGACTGGGGTGACATCGGGGTCAGCCACATACCACCTGGTGTCCGCGAAGGCGAGGCGCATGGCCTCGATCAAGGGGTGCAAGTGTTGGGGGGAGCCGTGGGGAGCGCTGGAGAAGTCCACTCCTTCGAGGATGTTGAGGGCTATCAGCGCCGTGATGCCCTGGCCGTTGGGTGGCATCTCGTGGACCGTCAACCCCTTGTAGGTGGTGGATATGGGGTCTGGGTAGGTGTTACGGTGGCTCCGAAGGTCCTCCAGCGTCATCACTCCCCCGAGTCCCTGCAAGACCTCTACGATGGCCTCGGCGATGCGGCCCTCGTAGAAGCCCGCCTTCCCATGCTCCGCCAGCTCCCTGAAGGTGGAGGCGAGGTTGGGGTTCTTCCAGATCTCTCCGGCCCTGGGAGCCCTCCCGTTTAGCAGCAGCTCCTCGGCGTGGGGCCCAGTGTGAAGCCTGGGCACACCCCTCGCCCAAGCCCGGGCCGTGATGGGGCTCACCGGGAAGCCCTCCTCGGCCAACCTGATGGCCGGCGCCAAGACCTCCGCCAGGGACATGGAGCCAAACCGCTCCACGGTGTCCACCCACCCCGCAGCCGCCCCAGGCACCGTCACCGTGTGGGGGCTGTTAACGGGGAGTTCCGTGATCCCCTGTTCCCTCAGCCACTCTATGCTCAGGCCTCGGGGGGCTCTGCCGCTGGCGTTTAAACCCAGGACCCGCCTGTCCCTCGCACGGTAGAATATGCAGAAGGCGTCGCCTCCAATGCCCGTGCTGCAGGGCTCGGTCACGTTGAGGGCGGCCGCCACGGCAACGGCGGCGTCTGCGGCGTTTCCCCCTTGTTTCAGGATCTCCACCCCTGCCAGTGTCGCCAGGGGTTGGCTGCTGGCCACCATCCCGTGGAGGCCGTACACTGGGCTCCTCCTAGAGTTGAATTTCATGGGGTATAGGTTCCCTGTTTGTTGTTTAAGGGTAGCGCCCTGGGTTGGCGCCTTGGGGAAGACTCGAACTTCCGACCACCTGCTTAACAGGCAGGCGCTCTACCTACTGAGCTACCAAGGCCCACCATTTATTGTTGGGAACCCCCATAAAAATATGCCTCTTTCACTAAATACAATTGGAATAATTAGTGTTTTTTTAAATGAATATGTAAAAACCCTGGTTTGGAGTAACACCTAGGGGAACCCCCCCAAACCAGCGGGGAGGGGCCTAGCCTTCAAGCTCCTCCAACAGGACTTCCCTCACCAGGGAAACAGGCGCCCTGGCCCTGGCCCTCCGCAACACCTGGCCCAGGAGGAAATCCAGAGCCTTCACCCTCCCCCCACGATAGTCCTCCACCGCCTTCCCTTGCTGCTCCAACACCTCCCTCACTATGGCCCTGACCTCCTCCCTGGGGAGGAGGCCTAGGCCTTTTTCCCGCACCAGGGCCCTTGGGCTCTTCCCAGTGGCCACATAGTCCTTGATCAACTCCTTGGCCAGCCGCTCGCTGATGACCCCCTCGTCTATGAGCTCCAGGAGCTCCACGAAGGTGTGGGGCTGGACCCGGCTCTCCTCAACCCTCAAGCCCTCGTAGTTGAGGCTCTTCAACAGGAAGGTGGTGATCCAGTTGGCCACCCTCCGGGGGCTGGGGTATAGCCGGCAGCACTCCTCGAAGAACCGGCTCATCTGGAGCCCCTCCTGGACTATGATCTCGGCCTGCCGCCGGGGAAGCCCATACTCGGCGGCGAACCTTTGAACCCGCTCCCGGGGGAGCTCGGGCATGGCCGCCCTCACCCGGGCCACCACCTCCTCGCTCAGGTGTATCTGGGTGAGGTCGGGCTCGGCGATGTACCCATAGTCCTCCTCCAGCTCCTTGGCCCGGAGCGGGACCGTGGTCCCCGTGGCGGCGTCGAAGTGCCTGGTCTCCCTCTCCACCCTCACCCCCATGTTGAGGGCGCTGGTCTGTCGGACCACCTCGAAGCCCAGGGCCCGCTCCACGTTCCTGTAGCCCGTGATGTTCTTCACCTCCACCCTGGCCCCGCCCTCCACGCTTACGTTGGCGTCCACCCTGAGGGAGGCCTCGTCGCGGGGGTCGTAGACGCCTATGTGTTCCAGGGTGAGGGCCAGCGCCTTCAGGAACTCTCTGGCCATCTCCGTGGAGGAGATGGCGGGCTCGGTGACGATCTCCACCAGGGGGAGCCCCGAGCGATTGTAGTCGATGTTGACACCCCCCGAGCCTCCCAAGTGCACCAGTCTGGCGGGGTCCTCCTCCAGTTGGACCCTTCGGATGCCTATCCAGCTTCCCTTGACCTCCAGTCCCCCACCTGTGGCCAGGGGCTCCTCGAACTGGGTGATCTGGAAGTTCTTGGACATATCGGGGTAGAAGTAGGTCTTCCGGCTGAACCTGGCCACGGGGGAGACCCTGCACCCCAGGGCCAGGGCCACCTTGAGGGCCTGGGTAACGGCCTCCCGGTTGAGGCGGGGCTTGCTCCCGGGGTAGCCCATGCATATGGGGCAGACCACGGTGTTGGGGGGCTGGCCTTCCTGGTCCGCGGGGCAGCCGCAGAACAGCTTGGTCCTGGTCTTGAGCCTCACGTGGACCTCCAAGCCGATGGTGGCCCTCACAGCGCCTCCACCTCCCTGGCCGCGGCCACCAGCTTCTCCTCCTGGAAGTGGTCGGCCATCAAATGGACCCCCACGGGCATCCCCTCCACCTCGCCGTAGGGGACGGAGGCCATGGGTATCCCCGCCAGGTTGGGGGCCACCGTCAGGATGTCCATCATATAGTGCTGGAGGGGTTCTAGTCTCTCGATCTCCTCAAACCTGGGGGCCACCACGGGCATGGTGGGCGCCACCAAAACATCCACCCTCCTGAAGGCCTCCTTGAAGTCGCGTATGACCAGGGTCCTGGCCTGGCAGGCCTTCACATAGTAGGCCTCTCGGTACCCTGCCATCCTGGTGAATGTCCCCAGGAGGATCCTCCTCTTGGCCTCCTCCCCGAAGCCCAGGGTCCTGATCCTGGTGAAGTACTCGTTGAAGTCTCCCTTGGGCTCCATCTGGAGGCCGTACCTCAAACCACAGAACTTGGCCAAGTTGGTGCTGGCCTCGGCCATGGCTATGATGTAGTAGCTGCTCAGGCTAACCCCTGTGTGGGGCAGGCTGACCTCCTCCACCTCGGCACCCCTGGCCTCCAACCCGCGGATCGCCTTCCAGACGGCTTCACGCACCCTGGGGTCCACGCCCTCCCCCAGGTACTCCCGTGGGACGCCCACCCTGAGGGGTTCCCGGAGGGTGGCTTCCACCAGGTTGGGCGGGGGGCCTCGGTGGCAGGTGGGGTCCCGCTGGTCGCCCCCGCTGATGACCTCTAGGAGCAGGGCTGCCTCGTCTACCGTTTTGGCCATGGTCCCAATCTTGTCCAGGCTGTTGGCGTAGTCGATGAGCCCCCACCTGCTGACCCTGCCATAGGTGGGGGTTATCCCCACCACCCCGCACCAGGCGGCTGGGCAGCTGATGCTCCCCCCCGTGCTCTCCGCGAGGGCCAGGTGGGGGAAGTCTGCCAGCGCCGTCATGCAGGCGGCGCCGCCGCTGCTCCCCCCCGTAGTCCTCTCGGGGTCCAAGGGGTTGCGGGGGACCTTGAAGGGGGTGTTGACGTTGAAGGTTCCGAAGCCGAACTCGTCCATGGTTGTCTTGCCCAGGATTACGGCGCCCTCCGCCCTGCAGCGCTCCACGGCGGTGGCGTCGAAGGGGGGAGTATACCCCTCTAGTATGCGGCTGCCGGCGGTGGCGGGCATACCTTGGACGCAGATGTTGTCCTTCACCGAGACAAGGTAGCCTTTAAGCCTGCCTTCCCCTGGCTCCTCCAGGCTCTGGGGTAGGTGGTTCATGAAGCAGTATTTCTCGTCCAGCTCCTTCACTTGGTCTAGGAGGTTCATCTCACCCTGGGCCCCCTTATGAAGCGTTTATCCGAGAACCCCACGTTGGCCAGGGGGTCCCAATCCCAGGTCTCCTCCACGTCCTCCCGCTGGTCCTCCTCCAGGGGGACGGGGTGGTAGCTGGGCTCCACCCCCTCCACCTCCAGGGCATCCAACGCCTTGAAGGCCTCCAAGACGCCTGAAAGCTGTCCAGCAAACCGCTCCATCTCCTCCTCGGTGAGGCTAATGCGGGAGGCCTGGGCGAGCCTTCTAACCATCTCTGGGGGGATTATCTTCTCACACATTTCGCTGGGCCTCCTGGGCCAAGAAACCGGTATATGTGGCGGGTGGGCTAGGGTTGGAGGGGAACCCTATTAAAGCATTCACCCATCACGCCTCACTCCGACACCCACGGAACACGCTTCAAGTTATTTAAGACTTTGTCTATCCAGTGGGGCTAAGCATAAAACCCTGGGGGAGCTGGATACACTAGCTGTCGAGGCTGAAAGACTTGTTTTCCGTGGAGTGTGAGGCTTTCAGGCTCATTAAGCTGAGGTGGGCGTTCGAGGAGTTCATCGTTAGGTGCAGCGAGGAGTTGGAGCTGCTGGACCACGTTCTCGGGTGTCCAAGCTGCCAGGAGTGGCTCTCCAACACCCCCAGTTTCAGGGGGGTGGAGCTGGCCTCTTGGGCTCGGGAAAGAAGGGCGAGGCTGCTGGCCCTGAGGAGAAGCGCCTCCCTGGAGCTCAGCAGCCTCTCGGAGTGGTTTAAGGCAGATTAGGGTCGGGGGGTGAGTCGTGTAGCTCCACCACCATCCAGGCCTCACAGCATATCCAGCCCGGGTGGTGTACGGGTATGGCGGCTCGCGCAGGCCTCCCAGCGTACTCCCCCCATATCTCTATGAGGAGGTCGGTCATCCCGTTCAAGACCTTGGGCTGGTCCATGAAGCCCTCGGCGCTGTTTATGAAGCCCACCACCTGGAGCACCTGTTTTACCTTGTTGAGGCTGCCCAGCTGGGCCTTCAACTGGGCCAGGCAGTTCAAACCCACCTCCCGCGCACCCTGGTAGCCCTCCTCCAGGGTGAGGTCCCTCCCCACCAAGCCCCTCTTGGTGGACTCGAAGGGGCCCTGCCCGCAGCTGAAGGCTATGTTGCCAGCCCACTTGGCGCCGATATAGTTGCCCTTGGGGCTTGGAGGCGGGGGAAGAACAATCCCCAACTCTTCCAATCGCTTCTCAACGTCCATGCTAGGGAAAAGGGCTCCCCCATGCTTTAACATTAGCCCCTAGAGGTGGGGACAGTAACTCGTATTCCTCTGGTGGACCGCCTGGAAGCCCTCCTCGGTGAGGCCGTAACCGTCCTCAGCCACCCGCAGCAGACCCCTGTCTACGAGGCCTCCTAACGCTGGTTCCACCAGCTTCTCTGGGGCCCCCAAAGCAAGGCACATCTCCCCCTTGGAGACCAGCTGCCCGTGGTTGACGTAGAGGAGTTGGAGAAGAGCCCTCCCCACCTGGATTTCCTCGGCCACGGCTACACTCTCCTGGCGGCCTTGTAAAAGGCTTTCCACCCCTTAAACACCTGTTCCAAAACTGGAACGGGGGGTCCGCGGGGTTCCTTTAGAATACCCACGCCACTGTTAGTCGCGGTGATGAGATGAAAACCAAGATATTGGCTCTGGTGTTGGCGTTGGCCTGCCTCTCAACGGTGGCAACGGCCTACGCCCTCCCCGACAGGAGTTGGGATGTGGAGCGAGGAAACGGGTTTAAGCCCCAGGTTTGGAGGCTTCGCAGCCTCTGGGCCTGTAGGTGGACGCAGGGGAACTGGGCCGAGGAGGTCCCCGAGGCGGACCCAACCCAGATTGACGACCTAATAGCCAGCCTCCTGGAAGCCGAAGGCGAGGAAGGCGGCGACGGGGTGTGGCTCCTAAACGCCCACGGCCAAGCCACCCTGGTGGACCAGGAATCCGAGGAGGAGCAGCCCCTAGCGGTTCAGGCCCTATTGGTGCAGGAGAAAGGCCTCGCCGAGGCCGCCCTCTACCAGGTTGCTTGGGGGAGGGTGAGGGTGGGCGATGCCTGGGTCCAGGTCTCTGGATACGCCGCCAGGCATGAGGGCCTGGTCTACCTGAAGCTGGAGGGGGAGGATGTCTCCCTCTACGCTGTGGGTAGACCCTACTCTGCGGGGATAGGCGTGAGGCTGGCCTTGAAGGCCCGCGTCACCTGGGAGGGCGAGCCCTACCAGGCCACTATGCGTGGGAGAGCCACCCCCCTGGGGCTAGGCCCCAAATGGGGGCCCGCCATGCCCACGCCAGCGCCAGACGCTGAACCCGAGGGAGAAGCCTCCTCCTAGCCGCCACCCCGGTTTTCCCACCAATCC
>CAYWWV010000028.1:7601-17628 GCA_964462185.1 uncultured Candidatus Bathyarchaeia archaeon
TGAACCCGAGGGAGAAGCCTCCTCCTAGCCGCCACCCCGGTTTTCCCACCAATCCTTTTTTCTATTCCCCAGACACCCAACGAAAAATGCCTTTAAAACGATCACTCGGCCCCTCCAGGCCCTTTAAAGGAGTAAAACCTTTTAACAAGATGCTTTACTCCCTGGGCAGTGTTTGGATTGCCTGTTGCGGGCTATATGATCTATGGGTTTCTGGTTTCCCTGGGGAGCGGAGTGCTGGGCGCCCTCCTGGGCTTGGGGGGCGGGGTCATCCTGGTGCCCCTACTGGTTTTCCTACTCCACGTCCCCATCCACATAGCCTCAGGAGCCAGCATAATCGCCGTAGTTGCCACCTCCAGCGCCGCCGCCTCCACATACGTCAGGAACGAACTCACCAACATGAGGCTGGGGATGTTCCTGGAACTGGCCACCACCCTGGGCGCCATCACAGGAGCCTTCCTCACCTCAGTGATCTCCGAGAGCCTCCTCAGAATAGTCTTTGGGCTTTCCCTCCTATACGCCTCGGCCACCATGTTCTACCAGCAGCGCAACACAGGGGGAGCCGGGTGGACCCCCAAGGCGGACGACTGGCTGGCGGAGCGCCTCAAGCTGGGCTCCTCCTACTTCGACGAGGCCCTGGGCCAGGAGGTCCGATACGGGGTGGACCGCACGCCCCTAACCTTCGCCATCAGCTATGTTGCCGGGGTGGTCTCGGGGCTCCTGGGCATCGGGGGCGGGGGGATCAAGGTGCCAGCCATGAACATAATCAGCGGCATACCCATGAAGGCCGCGGTGGCCACCAGCAACTTCATGATTGGGGTGACGGCCTCGGCCAGCGCCATGGTCTACATGAGGCACCAGTTCTGCGACGCATTCGTCACAGCCCCCGTCATGCTGGGCACCCTGGTGGGGGCCGCGCTGGGCTCCAGGCTCACCAACCGGGTCAGCAGCAACACCCTTAAAACCTTCTTCGAGGCCGTGCTCCTCCTACTGGCTGCTCGAATGATCCTCTCGGGGGTGGCTCTCTGATGGGTGAAGAAGTGAGGAGGATGGAGCGATGGGTTTCGGGGCTGCTGAGGCTGGGGGTGGCCGCCAGCGGGTTCCTGGTGGTGCTGGGTCTGGCCCTGGCGGCGGCGACGGGGGACACCTCCTGCCCCTACGGCGTCCTCACCCTGGAGTGGGTGCTTTGGGGTGACCCCTTCTTCTCCCCCTCCCACATCCTCTTCCTGGGCTTCCTAACCCTGGTCGCAACCCCGATTCTCCGCATTGCCGCCTCAGTAGTCTTGTTCCTGAAAACCCGGGACCCAGTCTTCGCAGCCCTCACAGCCACCGTCCTCATAATCCTACTGGTCAGCCTGGCCACCGGGGTGGGGTAAGCCCCCAACGATCCCCCGCCCATGTGACGACAACCCGGCCCTAGGACTCCACCCGTTTAGCTTATATTGACAGCGCCCCTGGAAGGCTCTCCTGTATCTCAACGACGTAGCCCTCGGGGTCTCTCAGCATGAAGACCTTGATGCCCAGCCTCTCCGACTCGTGGGGCTGGTCCTCCACCTCCACCCCCTTCCCCCTAATCCTCCTATGCCAGGCGTCGGCGTCGAGGACGTTTAGGCAGAGGATGACGGGTTTTTGGCTGCTGGCCCTGTGGTATCCCTTGGACTCGTCCACGAGGCCCACGTAGGCCCCTTCCCTTATCCTGTATATCTTGGACCAGCCTTGGTCCACCTCTAGCTGGAAGCCCATCACCTCCTCGTAGAACCGCATGGCTCCAGGCAGGTCGCGGTAGTAGAGCCAGGTTATGACTCCCTTAACCCCCAGGTTTTCTTCCATGGGTGCTCCAGGGGGTTTGGGGGTTTAAGGGTTGGGGTGGCAGGGTGTGTTAAGGGGTGGCACCCTTTCCCAGTCTTGTTTATAAAAGGGGTGTATCGAGGCAGGCGTGGAGCTGGTTTGAAAATGCCTTATTGTACTCCTGAGGACGTGAGGGCCCTAGTCCACACCGGGCTCTCCGACTCGGAGCTGGAGGCCGTCATCGAGGGCTGCGGGGCCGAGCTTGAGCGCAGGGTGGGGGCGCAGGTAGACGAGCCTCTGGCCCGGAGGCTTTGCAGCCTCATGGCGGCCCAAACGGTGGCCCACAGGCTCCCCCAAGAGTTCGGCGCCGGGGGTTTCAAGTACGAGGCGGGGAGGGGCTTCGAGGAGGAGATCGAGGCCCTCACCAGGTTGCTGAGGCGGCCCAGAGTCGAGGCGTCCAAGTACCGGGTCAAGGAGGAGGAGTCTTGAGCTTCGAGAAACCCTACCCTCCCGACCCGATAACCTATGCCCACTACGATGCCCTGGTGGACGCCTTGGAGGCCCGTCTGGGGCCCGGCGCCAAGGGCTTCAACCTGGACGCCACCCTCATCGCCAACACCCGGGGGAACACGTGGGAGCCGCAGCCTGGCAACGTCCAGCAGGCCATCGACGACCTCTACAGCGAGGAGGGGGGCGCCGTGTTTCTCCCCCGGGCCACCTTGGAGGAGACCCAGCCATGGGTGCTGGACCAGGCCAAACCGGTGTACCTTTTGGGGCGGGGGATTTGCTGGCACGAGGGGGAGCAGGGAACCCTGGTGAGGTTCCAGCTGGCCCCCGGGGTGGACGCCGTCCAGGTGGGGGCCAGCGAGCAGACCCACTTCGGGGGCATGCGGGACCTGGCGTTGGTGGGGGTCTCGGGTACGGGGGACCTGGTCCACCTCGGAGGGGTGACGGATTGGATGGTGGAGAGGGTCTACCTGAACCAGGCCAAGGCCCACGGGGTGCACGTGGAGGCGGGGCTCCAGTGCTGGAACCTGTGGTTCACCAGGTGCCTCGTGGAGAACTCCTCGGGGGCCGCCATCAGGCTGGACGCGGCCGAGGACGACATAGTGAAGGTCCACGTGGCCCACTGCTACTTCTACTGGAACGGCGTGGATGTGGAGGCGGGGGCCCTGGGGGGTGTGGGGGGGAGGGTGAGGTATCTGTCTCTGGGCCACAACCAACACTTCCAGACTCAGGGCCCCTCCCTCAGGCTCTACAGGAGGGTGGAGGCCGTCAACGTGGTGGCCCCCACGGTTTACCAGCCCACTGGGGCCGCGGTGGAGGTGGGCGACGACGGGGAGGCCAACAAGTGTAGTAGGTTGAACCTGGTCTCCCTCTTGGTGGAGGGCGGGGGTGTTACCCCTGTGGGGGTGGACCTGGGTGGGTACACGAGCCAGGTGGTCTTGGACTCCTCTCAGATATGGGGCTGCGGCCAAGCCCTCCAGACGGGCCCCCAGACCTCGGACATAGTGGTTGGGGAGGTGCTCCAGGCTTGAGCTACCACTACAAGCACTTTGGAGAGGGCTTCCAGGTGGCCGCCCCCGCCCCCCAAGTCCTACTCTTCCAGGAACTCCTGGAGGCCCACGGGGTGCCTGTGACCCTGGTGCGGAGGAAGCCCTCAGGGCTGAACCCCTACGGTAACCCTGTCTATGTTGAGAGCCGCCACTCCTCCCTCTGCTTGGCAGAGTTGGACGCTGGGTGGGGGGATTCGGAGCGGGGGAGCGTCCCCGTGGGTGGTGGGCGGATTCTGTTGGCTCTGTGGGAGGCCCTGGGGGAGCTGGACTCGGTGGAGCTGGGGGGCCGCCGGTTTAGGTGTGTGGCCGTGGAGAGGCATCCCAGCCACCTGGAGGCGAGGCTGGAGGTGGAGGAGTGAGGGAGGACCCCAAGCTAGCCCTCCTCGGCCTGCTGGAGTCGGGGTGGAGGCTCCCCTGGGAGCCCAGCTTCTCCGCCGACTGGTTCGACAACAAGGCCTCCCCCCAACAGGTGGTGGTCACCCACCTACACACCCGGAGCCGCCCCCTGGGCTTCCACGGGGAGCCCGGCCCCCCACCCAGGTGGTTCCAAGGGGTCTACCTGGTGAACCTTTGGAGCGTGGGCGATGAGGAGAGGAGGTGGGAGATGGTGGGGGAGGTGGACCGCATACTGTCGGGGCTCTGGGGCTCGCCGGTGGGGGGCTTCGAGGCTGTGGGGGTTTCGGGTTTCCGCGACTTGGACGAGCCCGGGGGACACCCCAGGGTCTACCGGAGCCAGGTGACGGTGGAGGTGGACTACTTTGGTTAGGTTCCGGGGCCGCGACCAGGTGGAGTGGGGCCACATGCCCTACACCGAGGACCAGTACGGCAGTGGGGCCCAGGGCGCCACCCTCTACCGTATAGGCTACTTGACGGAGATCCGGCCTGGCTTCGACCCCGAGTTGGAGCGTAGGTATGTGTTGAGGGAGGGCTCGGAGGCTGGGAGGGCGCTGGGGGTCTACGGGGGTCGGAGGATGGTGCGGCTGGGCCTCACCTGGCTCCAAGGGGAGCTGGCCGACTACTTCCAGGGCTTCGCCCTGGGGGGCTACAACTTCTACGGGGAGGCCAAGCTCAAGAGGGGTGCTGGCCAGGAGGTCTACCTGGCTTGGACTGGCTTGAAGCTGGACGCCTTGACGGTGCGTTGCAGCGTGGGGGCGCCCCTGCTGTGGGAGGCCGAGCTGGTGGGGAAGGATGTGGAGGTTAGGACCTCCACCACCAACCAGTATGGGGCGCAGCCGGGGGAGGCCTGGCAGTGGCACCAGGCCCACCTGGAGATAAGCACCGACGGCAGCCAGTGGGACCCCATCCCCGATGTCACCGATTGGGAGGTGAGGGTGGAGCAGAGGCTCAAGCCCAACTACTCCTTCAACTCCTCGGGGGAGAGGAGCCTCCAAAGCCTGGAGGAGATGGAGGAGGCCTGCGACGCTCGCTTCACCATGTACCTGCCCGGGGAGGAGTACCTGGGCTACCTCTTGGACCAGGAGACCCTCCACCTGAAGCTGGTCCTCCCCAACAACCAGTACCTCCAACTCTGCGAGGGAAAGCTCTCCACATACGACCCGGTGCTGCGACCCGAGGACCTGGTTGCCTGCCGAGTAGAGTTCATGGGCCGATACCTGGCCCACGGCTTCGGGTGACGGAGGATGACGGCGGAAGAGATACTCGGCCACAGGGTGGTTCTAAGGCCCTGGACCTACGGTGCCAAGCAGAGGGCTCTGAGGGAGGCCACCACCTGGAGGCGGGAGGGGGAGACCCTGGTGCCCGATGTGGACCCCTGGAGGCTCAACGACCTTATGGTGGTGGGCTGCGTGGAGGAGTGGGACCTGGTGGACGGGGAAGGCGAACCCCTCCCCATCACCGTGGAGACCCTCCACGGCCTGCAGCCTGGATTCGTGGAGGCCTTGATCAGGCGGTGCCAGGAGCTGAACGGGGTGTCGGTGGATGAGAGAAAAAAATAGTGGCGGCGGCCACCTCGGGGAGGCTGGACCGGTGGGTGGAGGACTTGGCCCTCTGCTGGGCCATGGGGTGGACCGCCGAGGAGCTGGGCCGGCAGCCCGCGCGGTTCGTGGAGAGGCTGGGTCTGTTCCTGGGGGCCTTGGCGTTGGCGGAGAAGAGGGCTGCTAGGCGTCTGAGGGGGTGGGAGCTGTGAGGGTGGTCAGGGCGGTGGACCCCAGGGGGTTGGAGGGGGCGTTGCTGGGCTTCGAGGAATCCCTGGGGTGGGCCTGGCTGGAGGCCCTGGACCTGGGGGAGGCGGCCGAGTTGGCCCGAGGGCTCTGCCCCGTGGAGACGGGGGCGCTTAGAGACAGCATAAGGTGGAGAAGGGTCAACGGCTCCGAGTCTCTCCTGGCGGCGGGTGGGGAGGGCTACGTTGATCCCAGGACGGGGGGCCCGCTGGACTATGCCGTTGCCGTGCATGAGGGCAGCCGGAGCAGCCCCCCCAGGCCCTTCCTCCTCTGGGCCTTGGCGTCGCTCTCCCCCCTCCTCGTGGAGAAGGCGTTGCAGGGGGTGGCCCACCGGCTATGAGCGGCTTAGCGGTGGAGTACCGGGTAAGGGTCTCGGGCCTGGAGGAGGCCCGGGCTGCAGCCCAGGCTGCGGGTGTGGCGGCCCGCGAGATGGGGGCCTCCCTGGAGGGGGCTAGGAGGACGGGGGTTTCCACCCTCCCCCTCCTGGTGTCCTCGGTGAGGTCCCTCAACGCCGCCCGGCTGGCGGTGGTGCAGACCAGTGAGGCCTTGGAGGACTTGGACCTCCCCCAGCTCATGTATGGATTCCTAAACATGGTCCAGGTGGTCCAGAACCTGGTGAGGCTCACCAACCTGCTCCGAGAGTCCACGGCCTCCGCCTCAGCCGCCCAGGCCGTGCTCCTGGGGTTGACGGGCAGGTGGTACCTGGTGCCCGCGGCCCTGGCCGCAGGGGCCCTGGTGTTGAGCAGGGTTAGATCCATGCAGGAGGGGGGCCCTGTGGGGGAGACGGGGCTCTACCTGTTGCACCGGGGGGAGTATGTGGTGCCCCACACCACTAGGGTGGGGCCGGTTTTTGTCACCGTGAACACGCCGCCCCGGGGGTTGGGGGTGGGCTCGCTGTTGGAGGAGGTGGCCTCCAGGGTGTTGGAGGAGGTGGAGCGTGGGGGGGCCTAGCTGCTTGGTGGAGTTTTGGGGGTGGCCCGGCTTCCTGGATGACTGTTTCAGGAGCAGCCTCTGGGTGAAGGTCCAGTCCACGGCCCAGGAAAGCCTCGGCAACCTGAACGATGTGCCCGGGGACCTGGCCCTGATCTCGGTGACGGAGGGCGAGGCCGCCCTGGGCGCGGGGTGGCGGCGCGACATCTCCTCCCTGTCTCTCTCCACCGATGAGTACCCCCTGGCGTGGGTGAGGTTCAAGGGCGGGGGGGCCTCACCGGAGTTCCGCTTCAAGGTGGGTCTGGGAGGGGGGGAGGAGGACTCGGGCTGGGTGGAGGCCCCCCAGGGGTTCACCGCCATGGGGCTTGAGCTGGCGCCTGGGGAGACGGTGGAGTGGGTGGAGGTCTACGCCCGCAGCGCCCAGCCCCACGGCTCTGCCCAGGTCTACCTCGACTACATCTCCATCCTGGCAGCCCCCCCGGTGGAGGCCCGGGAACTCGAGAAGGTGGAGGTGGACCTGGCTTGCAACACCGGGGTCTCCCAGGCCACCCTGGAGATGGTTTGGGACCCCCTGCTTGGCTCAACCCTGAGGTGGTACAGGCTGGATGAGGGCTGGGGTGGGAGGGCCTACGACTTGGGGCCGAGCCGCGAGGCCTCCAGGTTCGTAGGAGCCACCTGGGTCCCAGGGGTGGCGGGGCATGGGTTGGGGTTCGACTCCTCCCAGCTGGGACGCCTCGACACAGGGCTGCTAATCTCAGTGCCCGGCGACGGGTGCCTGACTCTCTCGATGTGGGTGAAGGCCCAACCCGGAGCCCAGGGCGTGCTGGCCGGCTCGGGCCAAGCCACCCCCCAGGGGTGGAACAGGCTCCAGCTCAACTGGTCTGGAGACAAGGTTCGGATCTACGCCCGAGACGACCAGGGCCAGGTTCTCCAAGCCGTCACCCAGGCGGTGGTGGCCGACGGGGGGTGGCACCACCTGGTGGGGGAGGTGGACCCGGGGCGGGGGGAGGTGAGGCTCCACGTGGACGGCGTGTTGGACGCCTGGGCCCAGGGCAGCCTCGGCGACTTAACCATCTCCAACCACGACCTCACGGTGGGGTGCCTCCACAACGAGGCCGGATACTCCAACCACACCTCGATGGAGGTGGACGAGGTCAGGGTCCTGGGCCGCAGACTCTCCGCCGGCGACTGGGAGAGGCTTCTAAGCCCCCTCAGCGGCGCCCAGGGGTTTGGGGCTGGGTGCCGCGTCGCCGTCTACCTGGCTGGGGAGGGGGAGGGCTTGGAGTCCAAGTTGTTCAGCGGCACCGTGGCTTCGAGGAGGGTGAGGTGGCCCAACAGTGGGGGCTCGCTGGAGGTGAGGTGTCTGGGGCTGGGGGAGGTCCTCCAGCGCCGGGTTTTCACGGGGGACTACCCCCAGCCCACCCCTGTCTCCACCCTGGTGGACGAGATCGTGGACCACGCCGCCCCCGAGCTATACCTGGAGAAAGACACCACGGTCTCCACAGTATCCAACCGGTTCGAGAGGGAGGGGGTTTGGGGCCTGCTGGAGAAGCTGGCCGAGGCAGCCACCTACCCCGACGGCTCATCGGGGGCCAACTTCTACGTGGACCCTGGGGGCAGCCTCCGATTCAAGCCCAGAGGGTGCTTCGCCTGCCCCCACGCCCTTTCCGACGGCTCCGACGGGGGGGAGCCCAACATACTGGGGCTGGAGTTCCACGAGTCCACCCAGGGCAGCCCCGGCCTGGTGAACGAGTGCCTGGTGGTGGTCTTCGAGGAGGAATCCAAGCCCCTAGACGGCGACTCCCTCACCGAGTCGGCCGAGGGGTGGAGCAGCCCCGACCCAACCGACCAGGGCTACCCCCTCAGCGACACTGGGGACCGGGTGGCCGGGGAGGCCAGCATCCACTTCAACACCACCAACCCCGGCCCCCTATACAGGATCCGCCTCAACACCGGCGACATAGACCTCTCCCAGTTCGACGAGCTGTCCTTCTACTTGAAGACGGGGGCTGGCCTGGATGTGGAGACCCTGGGGGTGAGGATTTGGCGGCGGAGCGACTGGACCACCGACTACTGGTACCAGGACCTCGAGCCCGGGGAGCCCGCCACCTGGACCCCCTACACCGTCCCCCTCCAAGGCCTCCAATCCACGGGGAACCCCGGCAAGGTGGTGGACACCGTGGAGATAAGGCTGGGGAACCAGAGCCAGCTCGGTGTGGGCGGGGTATTAGTCGACGCCCTCAGGTTCACCCGCCTGGAGAAGGCTGGCCACGCCTGGAACCAGGAGAGCATCCAGGCCTTCGGATCCCGTCTCCTACGGGTGGTGGACAAATCCATAACCGATGTGGACTACGCCTCCAAGCTGGCCGAGGCCAAGGTCCGGGAGTTCGCCTGGCCCCGTGCCACGTTGAGGGTGGAGACCTGGGGGAGGGCCCAGCCCGGGTACAGGCCGCCCATGGTGGTGGGGGTCACCAGCCTGCAGACGGGGCACGGAGACTCCCAGTTCCAACTGGTCCGAGCCCGACACACCTACACGCCCAGCCAGGGCTACGTCTGCACCCTCACCCTCCAAGCAGCATCCACCCCTGGAGGCGGCTTGGACCCCCAGGTGGAGCCCGTCCCCCAGGGATTGGGGGGCGTCCTAGGCCAGTGGATGAGGAGGAGGAATGAGTCGGACCTGAACGATCTGAGGAGTAGGTGGATTTGAGGAAGATGAAGCCAGAGAGGTTGAAAGAGATTCCCAAGGGGAGCCTGATAGCGGTTAGGTGGCTGGACGCCAGCGACAATAGGTGCCAACTCGACGAGCACATCTCCAACCCCGAGGTCCGGTGCATGGACTGGGGGATATACTTGGGGATAAGCGGAGCCAAGAGGCCCATGCTCCTGGTGGGTAAGGACGTGGTGGAGGTCCACGCCGAGTGGGGGGCCACCCGGATCCCCCTGGAGCTGGTGGAGGAGGTGGTGGTCCTCCTGCCCCGCGAGGATGTGGCTGAGGTCATCCGCGAGGCCGCTACTCTGGGGCGGCGGGTGAAGCTGAGGAGGTATTCCAAGGGGGAGGGGTTGAGGGTTGGACCTTAAGAGGCTGGTAACCAGGGGCCTCTCCAGGAGGAGGGTGGTTGGCTCCTCCAAGACCAGGAAGGCCAGGGTCAGGGGGGAGGAACCCGGGGAAGCCTTCGTGTTGATCGTATGCCTCATGGTCCTCTTCTTCCTGGGCTTGGTGGGCCTGGAGGTAGTCCACATGGTTTGGATGGGCTCCTGGAACGACGTCATCTTCAACGGAATAATGCTGGTGGTGGGAACCATCGTGGGCGCCATATGGGGGAGGAACGCGGATTGAGGGTTAGGAGAACCAGGCGGTACGACGCCGAGAAAGGCTGCTACATCTACCACATATCCTTCCAGGGGGTCCCAACCCAGTCCGCCAGGGCCACCCAGGTTAGCCAGGTCTTCGGGCTACACCCCCAACAGGAGACCCTGGTATACAACGACTTCCACCTGCAAATCCAAGAAGGCGACGTAGTCTACATCACCGGGGAGAGCGGCGCAGGCAAGAGCCTCCTCCTCCAAGCCCTGGCC
>CAYWWV010000029.1:0-14911 GCA_964462185.1 uncultured Candidatus Bathyarchaeia archaeon
GCCATGTTGAACCGCTTTTCCCTGTTGAGGGAGGGCCTCAGCCTGGGGGGCCTCCTCTGCGAGTACCTGGGGGCCATCGTGGTGGCCCCCAGCCTAAGAGGCGAGGCCCACACCTTCCAAGACCTCACAGAGATATTCTCCTCGGCCTGCCGGTTCCTGGCTGAGGAGCTGGGGGTGGCCCGCGTAGTGGCCTTCGGCCACAGCCTGGGGGGCTTCGTGGCGGCCCACAGCCTCCCCTGCAACCCCCACCTGGACGCCCTGGTGGCCTACGGGACCCCTGTGGCCGAGTTCAACCGCCGCCTGGGGGGCCTCCTCGACTACCTGGTCCAATACCTCTCCCAGTACCAATACCCCCTGGACATGAGAAACCTCCTACCCCTCATATTCCACCAGGAAACCCACGCCTTCCTCACCCAAACCATCCTCAAAGACCCCCAATACAGGCCCCAAACCATAGACCTCCGCCTCAACCCCCACACCCTCCAAAACCCCTCCACCCTGGCCACCACCTACCTCCCCAAACTCCAGCAATGGGGCCACCCCACCCTCATACTCCTAGGCACCCAAGACAAAATCACCCAGAAAACCCTCAAAGCCTACCCCCACAACCACCGGGAGGGCCCAGTGCTCTTCCAACACCTCCACGGCGCCACCCACATAACCCCCTGCCTCAACAACCCCAAACTCCACACCCTCCTCCCCCCAATAACCAGGTTCACAGCCAGCCTACAAACCCTGGAAACACCCGCCAGAGGCGAGTGAAAAACAGGGGGGGAGGGGGGTCCCCAATCCCAGGCTGAAAAAGCCCCCTCCAACCACTGGACGCCTGGAAACCCCCCAGAAGCCCCAGCGTTAAAGCACAAAAAAGGGGGTTTGAAACCGAAAGTGGGTTCTAAACCCTTAGAAGCTTGAAATCCCTGGAGAGCCCCTGCACCGCCAACTCCAATATCTGGGCGTGGTGGTAAAGGTCCAACAAGCTGAAAACCTCCACCGGACTATGGCTGTACCGCCGCGGGATGCTGAAAGCCACCGAGGGAACACCCCCACCCGTCTGGCTCATGGCCGAGGCATCCGTCCCCCCATGCATCACACCCCGCTGGATGGGCAAACCATGGCTCCTAGCCGTCTCCCAAAGCCACTCCACCAAGACCCTGTGCCCGAAGGCCATCCGCGAGCCCATCTCCCCCACCTGGAGGGCGGGCCCCTTACCCACCTCGTAGACCACCTCCAACGGGTCCACATCAGGCTGGTAACCCGAGGGACAGGTATCCACCGCCACCGCCATATCCACATCCAACCCGTGGAGGGCCACCGCAGCCCCCCGCAGCCCAATCTCCTCCTCCACCGTCCCCACATAGTAAACCGTGGCATCCACCCGCCTACCCGACAAAGCCTTGGCCACCGTGAGTATGGAGGCCAGCCCCGCCCTATCATCGGCCCCAGGCGCAGCCACCAGGCTCCCACCCAGCTCCACAGGCCCACCCCCCCAACTCACCGGACACCCCGCCACCACACCCATCTCCTCAGCCTCCTCCCGACTACCAGCACCCACATCGATGTAAAGCCTCTCCACCGGCGGAACCCTAAACGCCTCCTCCCCCCGAGTCATATGCCCAGGCCGAACACCCACAACCCCCGGCACCACACCCTTCAAACCATGAACCCAAACCACCTGCCCCTGCACCGCACCCAACACCGAGCCGCCAACCCTCCTAAACCGCAAAAACCCCCGATCATCCACGCTGAAAACCACAAACCCCACCTGGTCCATGTGGGCCGCCAAGGCCACCCTGGGGGCCTCCTCATCCACACCCCGCTGAACACCCACCACATTCCCCCGAGGCGTCTGCCAAACCTCATCACACAAAGACCCCAACCTCCCCAACAACCACTCAATCATAGGCTCCTCAAACCCGCTGACACACCTCACCCCCAACAAGGACCAGAGGAGCTCCCTCAACTCACCCAACTCCCGCAAACCCGCCCCCACCCCCCCTCAAATCACCAAGGTCTCATCGGAAAACCTATCCTTGGGCCTGGAAGGATTCAAAGACTCCACCAACTCCAACAAAGTCTCCAACTTCTCCTCCATCAAAATCTCCCGGAACTCGTAAAGCTCCTCCAAGCTCCTAATGATGAGCCCCCGCCGCTTGCTCGGAACCCCCGCCTCATTCAACGGGTTGACCTCCAAGGCCAGGCTGGCCTCCCGGCTCTTACTGGCAGGCATCTTCAACACCATGACCCCCGGGATACTCGTCTTAAGCCTACTCCAACCCTCGGCAGACTCCAAAAACTCCTTCAAACGCTCCTCAGCCATAACGCTCAGCGAAAGACTACTCGCTTGATTCATATAAGTACTTGACCAGTTCTAACCATGGAGAAGGAGCAACTAGTCTACCAGTCCAGGAGGTGGACCGGCGCCACCCGCTTCGACTGCATAGCCCCCAAGGGAATGGTGGCCAGCAAACACCGCCTCATAAGCGAAACAGGAGCCAAAATCCTAGCAGCAGGCGGAAACGCCGTAGACGCCGCCGTGGCCGCGGCCTTCATGGACTGCGTCGTGGAGCCCGCCATGAACGGCATAGGCGGAGAGGGGGTCATGGCCATACACCTCTCCTCGGGGGAAAACATCATCATCGACTACGTGGGTAGGCCCTCGGCCAACTGCACCCCCGACATGTTCCAGCTGGAGGAATCGGTGGAGCCCGGATGGATGGGCTGGAGGAGAGTCAAAGACGACGCCAACATCGTAGGCCACAAAGCCTGCACAGTCCCCGGAACGGTGGCAGGCCTCTGCCTCGCCCTGGAGAAATACGGCACCATGAACCTGAAGGAGGTGGTGGAGCCCGCCGCCCGCGTGGCCAGGGAGGGCTTCACCGTGGGCTGGTGGACGGCCGGCCACATATTCACCAGGATGGAGGCCTTCTGGCGGTTCCAGGAGTGGAGAAAGGTGTTCCTCAGGGAAGGCAGGTTCCCCTACCTCCCCTACACCTACGGCATGGCCAAGCCCCACGTCTTGAGAAACCCCGAGCTGGCCAACTGCCTGGAATCCATAGCCCGGGAAGGCCCCGAGGTCTTCTACAAGGGGTGGATAATGGAGGCCATCGTGGAGGAGCTCCAGAGCAACGGCGGGGTCCTCACCCAGGAAGACTTCGCCGCCTACCAACCCATACTCCTGGAACCAGAACCAGGCACCTACAGAGGCCTAGACATCATCTACGACCCCACCCACAGCGGCACCACCATGATGCAGATCCTCAACATCCTAGAGGGATACGACCTGGCCTCCATGGGGTTCGGCAGCCCCCAAACCCTCCACCTAGTCAGCGACGCCATCGGCCTAGCCTTCGCAGACCGCTTCAAATACATGGGCGACCCCGAGTATGTGGAGGTCCCCCAGAGGGGCTTGGTCAGCAAGGAATACGCGGCCCAGCTCAGAGCCAAGATCCACCCCAGCAAAGCCACCCCCATAGAACCCGGAGACCCCTGGCCCCACCAACAACACGAGACAACGGCCCTAGCCGTGGCCGACCAAGAAGGAAACATGGTGGCCGTAAACCAAACCCTGGTAAACAGCTTCGGATGCGGAGTAGTCGTCCCCAAAACCGGCATAGTCCTCAACAACGCCATGTACGGCCTAAACCCCGAGCCAGGCACCGCCAACAGCATCGACGGCCGAAAGAGGCGAATACAGAACGTCTGCCCCACCATCGTCCTCAGGGAGGGGGAGCCATACATGGCTCTAGGGGCCCCTGGAGGCCGCAACATCCAGGTCTCCGTAGCCCAAGTCATCCACTACGTAGTAGACTTCGGCATGGGTATACAAGACGCCGTGGACGCCCCCAGGGTGACCCGGGAAACAGGCCCCATATTCCTCGACTCCAGGTTCCCCAGAGAAACCCAGGAGAGGCTCACAGCCATGGGACACCAAGTCGTCTACATCGACCCCGAGCTGAAAAGCTGGGGAAGACCCGTAGGCGTCCTCAAAGACCCCGAGACAGGCCTCCTACACGGAGGCGTCTACAGCCTCCTCACAGGGTTCGAAAGCCTGGCGGTGGGCCTCTAACCCCCCGCACCACTACTGGCGGGCCAGCCATATCTTCAGCTGCAGGTTCTCATACAGCTGGTTTATGGCCTCCTTCGTGGTCCCAAGCACCCGGCTGGAGCCACGGTCCAAACTCCAAAACTCCAACCCCAGAGGCCCCTGGAAATCAGGGTCCCTATGCTCAGGAGTCTCAGCCAACAAACCCGTCAAAACATTGAACATGGCCTCCTCGGAGACATCCCCCCCACGCAGAGCCATCCCATAGACATCGGGGAACAACAGATTCAAGGCAGGCATACCAGGCTTGATGAGCAAAGAGTAGCTGCGAGGCTCGGCGAAGCACTCGGGGTAGAGGTTGTAGAGAGCGTTCCAGTAGTCTATCAGGTAGTGGGCTATCTCCACGATGGGCATATTCTTGAAGTACCCCTGCTCCAGGATGGCCAAGACGCTGGACATAAAGTCCCGGTCCCTCACCAGGTGGTTGGGGTTGGCCTGCTCCCCCACCTCCCGTATACGCCCAAACCAGGGGCTCACAGGCTCCTGGTTCAACACATCTATAACCTCAATGGCATACCCCTTCTTCAAACCAGGCAACCCCTCCAAATCCAACAGCCACTCCTCCCCCTTCTGCAACAACATCCTCTGAAGATGCCTATACACCAGATCCGTGCTCACCCCCCTCTGCCTCCTATTAACAATGTAGAACAACAACATCTCATCAAACCTGTCTGGCAGACGCAGAACGCTGGCAATCACCGGGTAGTCCTCAAAATCCCTGTTCCTCGCGATGGCCCGCTTCAAGGCCTCCACCCTGTGCTGGCCGTCGATGATCCAAAACTCCTCCCCCACAGGCTCCAAAACCCCCAAAGAATACCAGCCCAAATCCCTCTCCTCATGGAAAACCACCTCCCCCCGAACATTCAACAAAATCGAGGTAGGAAAACACCCCAACTCACGCACAAGATACCTGAGGGCCGAACCCCTCAACATACTCAGCCGCCTCTCACTTGGTTGACGCTGGTAACCCCCCGGATTATCAGGCGTCCTCCGATCTATCTCACAAAGATGAACCAAGTCGCCAGCACGGAAAACACACACATATATCTCCACATTCCTACTATGGCCTCTTTGAACCAACCTGAAGGCATGAACCCGCATACAAACAAAAATATTCAACTAAATATTATAATTGTCTCCTGGGTAAACAGTTTAAACCTCGCAAGGCTCACCCATAGTTGTGGAGAAAGCCAAGTCCCTCCTAAGGCTAACACGCCCCATCAACAGCCTAATGGTTGGTTTGGCCGTCCTCGTGGGGACCCTGGCCACAGGGGGGCTCAAAGCCATCGGCAAACCAGGCGAACTCCTCCTGGCAGCCTTGACAGGGTTCTCCCTATCGGCGGCAGCCATGGCTGTGAACGACTACTGTGACCGTGAGATAGACGCCGTCAATGAACCCCAAAGACCCATACCCAGTGGGAAGGTGACCCCCCAGGAAGCCTTAGCCCTAACAGCCATAACCAGCACCATAGGACTAGGGGCCTCGGCAGCCATAAACCCCCAAGCCCTGGGAGTCGCCCTCATAGCCTGGATCCTCCTCATCAGCTACAGCACATGGGGGAAAAAAAGAGGCCTCCTTGGCAATCTAATGGTGAGTGGCGGGGTTGCTTTGCCCTTCGTCTACGGCGGGGTCCTGTCTGGGAGGATGACTGCATCACTCTCCTTCGCCTTGGTAGCGTTTTTGGTGAACACCGGGAGGGAGATAACCAAGGGAATCGTGGATGTGGAGGGGGACGCCAAACACGGAGTAAACACCCTCGCCGTGAACCTGGGCCCCCACCAAGCAGCCAAGGCCGCGGCAGCACTATATTTGACGGGGGTCGCCTCCTCAATACTCCCCTGGAGCATTGGAGCCGTCTCGTATCTATACCTACCATTCACCCTACTCACAGACCTAGGGCTGATACTCCTCTCCATGAGGTTGGTGCAAGACCCAAGCAGAGACACCAGTAGAACCGTGAAAAACCAGGTACTAATCCTAATGGCCCTAGGACTACTAGGGTTCGCCCTTGGATCCCTCTCCTAGCGAGACGAGAGGGCTATCCTCTCCAACTCCTGCTTCCGCCTCACAGCGAAGTTGTTGGAGTCGTTGTTGGCAGCCCCTATAAGCTGGTCCGCTATGATCTCCTCCAGGCTCTTGGGGTTACCAAAGGTCTCCTCCTGGATCCCCTTGATGATGTACCTGAGAGCCAAGTCTATCCGCCTCTGGGGGCTGATGTCCACGGCCAGCCGATACACAACCCCGCCATACCCGATGCGGGTGGTGTCCTCATTGGGGGCGCAGTTCTCCACGGCGCGAACCAGGACCTCGATGGGGTTTCTACCTGTCTTAAGGTTGATGATCTTGAAGGCAGCCCTCACGGCGTTGGTGATCCTGTTTTTCTCCCCCCCGCTTGACCCAGGCCTCATCAAGTTGTTAATAAACCTCTCCACCAGGTTCAACCTGCTCTTCCAGAACTTCCGAGCCTCATGGCGGCCACCGCTGTGGGGTAGGTAAACCGGGTCCAAGTTGATGTATCTCTTCAAACCGATGTCTCTAACCTCTACATCCTCGAAGCTCCACTCGCCGAAGAGCTTTATTTCTCCACCCGTCTTCCCAGGTTCATCGCCGCTCATCTAACCACGTCTCGGCTGTGCAGTGACTTTGAATAGGGCGCTGAAATAAAAGGGTTACCGCGCCCTCCACGCTCCGATGTCTTTAAAACATGGATCCATACACCAAGAAGTATGTCTCAGAAAGGCTACGGTTTAGCCTACTACTTGTTGTGTGCCATCGCCTTCCTAACTATGCTGAGCATCATGTTAGTGAACCCCATATTGAGCTTGTTCGCGCGGGACATCGGAGCCACGGGGGTTTGGATCGGCTATGCAGTCTCCGGCTACTGGATAACTCGGGTCTTCCTGGAGATACCAAGCAGCTACTTCAGCAGCCGTTTCGGATACTTTAAACCCATGGTATTGGGCCTCCTGGTCACCGTCGCGGGTAATGTGCTCATGCTTTTCGTCAAGCACCCCCTCCACCTGGTCTTGATCAGGGCCTTAAACGGGTTGGGAGCCCCATTCTTCTTCGCAGTGGCCATGACCTTCGTGGTTAACCTGTTCGATGCCGAGAGGAGAGGAGCAGCCATGGGCGTCTTCCAGGGGGTGGAGTTCGTAGGCCAGATCATAGGCTCCAGTGGAAGCGGGCATCTGGTGGAAACCCTTGGATGGAAGGGAGGGTTCACCGTCTGCCTAGCCATCTCCCTGGTCGCACTCCTACTACTGGTGTTGCCCCCATTCTTCAGGGACTCCCCCCACCAGAGCCCCAGCGGCAAACCCATAAGACCCAGCGACATTCTCAGAGTGCTGAGAAACCCCAACATAATCATAATAGCTGGGGTGACCCTGGCAGAGTTCATCATGACCACCGGCCTGATCATGACGGTGGTCCCCATCTTTGCCAACGACGAGCTGGGCCTAAGCCTCTCCCAAATAGGATATGTAATGGGCGCCAGGTCCCTCGGATTTGTAGTTGCCATGTTCACCTTGGGCAGCCTCTCAGATCGAGTAGGCCGGAAACCGGTGTTGCTCTTCGGGATTGTCTGCACATCGATCCTAGTCTTAACCATGAACCTGGCAACAGGCTTCACACACCTAGCAGCCATAATAGCTGTGATCGGGTTTACATCAGGGGCCATCTGGATCATAGGCCCAGTGGTCTCAGCGGAGTCCGTAGACCCAGAACTCCGCGGAGCCGCCATAGGGGCCTATAGAACCTTTTTCGACATGGGCTCCTTCATCGGGCCCATAACCATGACCTTCATCATGTCAGCAAAAAACCTGAAGACCCCTTTCTACGTGGCAGCCGGGTTGATGCTGCTCTCAGCCATACCCGCCACCAGGCTCAAAGAAACCAAAAGAACAGGTGATACACCCATCCACTGAGGAGGGCTACCTCATCGCCTTGGTAGCCTTTCCCAGGACCAACAGTTTCAAAGGCGTCCCATTAACGGCGGTAACCTTGTAGCGTACCCCAGGGATGTCCCCCATCGACCTGCTCCTAGGCCCATGTATGCCCTCGATGAGCACCTCATCGTGCTCATCCACATGGTTCAACGCGCCGTCCCCGGGTAAGAAGGCGGTTACAAGCTTACCGTTTTTTATCAGCTGGACTCGAACGCATTTCCGGATGGCGCTGTTGGGCTGTTTGCTCTCGATGCCCACCTTCTGGAGGACTATGCCCCGTGCCATGGGTGCTCCCTCCAGCAAGTCTTTCTTCTCCACCCGCCTCTTAAGCCTCAGCACATAGTCCTTGCTCTTGTAGCGCATCTTTTTTCTTATCTTGCGGTTCCTACGCGCGGCGTATAGACCGTTAGCCATCCGATTCTCCACCCCAACGATACAAGCCGGCGTATTAAATCTTACTGATACACTTTTAGGCCAAGTATTTATCCCCACCTTAACATTTTTATTCTGCATATAGGTTGATGGAGTAGGAGATCGTAAATGAGTAAGAGGGGAAAACCTCACATTAACCTAATCATCATAGGTCACGTCGACCACGGAAAGTCTACAACCATCGGACACCTATTCTACCTGGCTGGAGCCATACCTGAGAAACAGCTGAAGGACTTCGAGGCTGAGGCTGAGGCCCTGGGGAAGGGATCATTCAAGTATGCTTGGGTCCTTGACCGGCTCAAGGAGGAGAGGGAGAGGGGTCTAACCATCGACCTCGCCTTCTACGAGTTGGAGACCGACAAGAACGTTTTCACGGTTATAGACAGCCCGGGTCACAGGGACTTCGTCAAGAACATGGTGACAGGAGCCAGTCAGGCAGATGGAGCCGTCTTGATGATCTCTGCCAAGAGGGGTGAGTACGAGGCTGGAATCAACCCTGGCGGTCAGACGAGGGAGCACGCTTTCCTGGCCAAGACCCTGGGTGTTGACCAGTTGGTGGTGGCCATCAACAAGATGGACGACCCCAGCGTCAACTGGAGCCAGCAGAGGTATGAGGAGGTCAAGGACGGGGTTTCTCGGCTGCTGAAGATGGTGGGATATGATGTCTCCAAGATTCACTTCGTGCCTACGAGTGGGTGGACTGGGGACAACCTGGTGACTAGGAGCGACAAGATGCCCTGGTACGATGGTCCGAGCCTGTTGGAGGCCCTAGACGAGTTCAAGGTTCCGCCCAAGCCCATAGACAAGCCCTTGAGGATTCCCGTCCAGGAGGTCTACAGCATCAGAGGAGTGGGTACCACCCCCGTGGGCAAGGTGGAGACCGGGGTGTTGAAGCCAGGCGACGAGATCGTCTTCATGCCCAGCGGCCAGGTGGGGAGGGTCAACAGCATCGAGACCCACCACACCAAGATCGAAAAGGCTGAGCCAGGCGACAACATCGGCTTCAACGTGAAGGGCGTACCCAAGGACAAGCTCCGCAGGGGCGAGGTGGCAAGCCACACAGATAACCCCTGCAGGGTGGCCAAGGCCTTCACGGGCAGGATATTCATCATCAACCACCCCACTGCTGTGGGTGAGGGGTACACACCTGTGCTCCACATCCACACGGCCCAGGTGGCAGCTAGGTTCGACAAATTGATAGCCAAGTTGGACCCCCGGACGGGCCAGAAGGTGGAGGACAACCCTGCCTACCTAAGGACTGGGGAGGCCGCCATAGTGAGATTTGTGCCCTTGATGCCTGTGGCCATGGAGAACTTCAAGGACTTCCCCCAGCTGGGTAGGTTTGCCCTTAGAGACATGGGTACCACCATCGGCGCAGGCATAGTGGTGGAGATCGAGGAATAGCCGGGCTAATCCCCCAAACCATTTTTTGGAAAGATTTAAGTTCTGATTCTCAGGTTAAAAGCGGGAACCAGTATGGCCAGGCGTGCGAGGATCAAGCTAACGAGCACCGACACCAAGAAGTTGGAGGATGTGTGCCAGGAGATAAAGGACATCGCTAGCCGTACCGGTGTGAAGCTGGTGGGGCCCATCCCCCTACCCACTAAGAGGCTTTTGGTGCCCACCCGTCGAACCCCTTGCGGCGATGGGAGCGATACCTGGGACAAGTTCGAGATGAGGGTTCACAAGAGGCTCATCGAGATCGATGCCAGGGAGAGGGTTATGCGTAGCATCATGAGGATTCGCGTCCCCAACGAGGTTTACATCGAGATGGAAATAAGGTAACCCTGTTACTTTTGTTTAGGATGGTTTTTCGCATAGTCCGTTGGTCGTTGCAATCCTATTGTATGTGGCTACGGTCTTGGTTGGTAGGCGTTTCCTGGTTTCCTTTTCTACCTTGTATAGGCCGAACTGGGGCTGGTATCCGTCGCTCCACTCGAAGTTGTCCATAAGTGTCCAGTAGAAGTAGCCCCTAACGGGGACGTGGTCCTGGGTGATGGCTTTGTGGAGTTCTTCCAGGTGGCTTAAGAGGTATCGGTCTCGGGTCTCCCCTGAGGCATCGGCTATCCCGTTCTCGGTTATGTATATGGGTCTACGGTATCTCTGGTATGCCCAACGTGTTACCGCTCGGATGCCCTGGGGATATATCTCCCACCCGTAGTCGGAGCAGTCGCCCTCGCAAGGCATGATTTGGAATGCGGAGAGGGGGTGGCCCTCCCCCCCGGTGTGCCTTATCTTCCACCGGGAGTAGTAGTTGACGCCTAGATAGTCGCATCCTTTAACGGTGAGGGGTTTCTGCTCCCAGGGTTCCACGGTTTGGTTGAAATCCATGTCGTAATCCCCTCTGAAAACTGCGTTGAGGCCCCACTCGTTGAAGGCGTACTCCACCGCTTGGGCAGCTCTCCTGTCAAGTGGATTCCCCGCCTCATAAGGCTCGAAAACCTGGAGGACCGCGACCAGTCCCACGGTGGAGGGCCCCAGGGGGGAGAGTGATTCATGGTCCCATCTCTTCACCTGTTCGTAGGACAGCCCGTGGGCCAGCGCTAGGTTCTTCATGGCTTCCAGGAACAGGTGGGGGTCGTTGAGGCCGGGGGGAAACTCGCCTCTGGGGGATAGGTATCCGTGCTCGCTCACTACCCGGGGCTCGTTGAGGGTGCAGTATAGGTCTACTAGGTCTTGGTATCTGTGGGCCATGTAGGCCGAGAACTTGGCGAACTCCACAGCAGTGTTGGGGTCCAGCCATCCTTTAGCATGGGCGTCCTCCAGGTTGTCTCTGCACTCGATGGGGTCGTGGATCCAGAGGGGGAGTGGCCAGTGGTAGAGGGTGAGCATGAGGGTGAGGCCCTGTTTGGCTGCCTCCCTGAAGATCTCTTCGTATCTCTCAGCGCTGGTTTGGTCTACCCTGCGCTCCAACTCCTCCAGGGTTCTACTAGTAACCTCGACTCTGTAGGGGTATCCCTCCTCATCCCTCTTGACCTCCACCTCCACATCGTCTACTGGGTCGGGGAAGAGGCGCCCCCAGTCTACGGCTATCCGAATGGAGTTGTTGCCCAAGCCCTCCCGGGCCAGTTGGAAATCCTGGGCGTAGAGCTCCCAGAACCCGGGCCCATCCTGGGGAGTGTCTCCACTGACCGTCTTTCGGGCTATGTTTTTGGGGTCGTGTACCCAGGCCCACCAGTCGGTCTTATCGCTGGGGGGGCCTCTACCCATCTCGCATTGGAAGGCTGAGATGGCGGTGCCCCAAAGGAAGCCCTCTGGGAAACGTTTCACCATAGCTGGTTACTCGTCTGCGGGCTTTTAACACCAGCGGGGAGTCTTCAATGTACCATTTGGGGCGTTAACGGGGAAAATTGTTTTAAACTAAGTTGTATTACCTCTAACCCCTTCAGGTGGACCTATTGGCTAGAAATGTGCTTATTGCCTTGGGGGGCAACGCGATAAAACAGCCCCATGAGAAGGGGACCTACGAGGAGCAGATGGCAAACGTTGAGACGGCTTGCCAGCAGATTGCAGGGATAGCGAGGAGGGGTTATGGGATCGTGGTTACCCATGGGAATGGGCCGCAGGTGGGTAACCTGGCTATCCAGCAAGAGCAGGGTGCCCACATGGTGCCTCCTCAACCCCTCTTTGTGTTGGGCTCGATGACTCAGGGCCAGATTGGCTTCATGATTCAGCAGAGCCTACAGAACCAGTTGCAGGGGGATGGTAGGCTGGTGGCTACCGTGGTCACCCAGGTCCTGGTAAGCCTGGACGACCCTGACTTCCAAGACCCCTCTAAACCTGTGGGGCCCTACTATGATGAGGAGACTGCCAAGAGGCTGGCGGAGGAAAATGGTTGGCTGGTGAAAAAGGTTCGGCCTAATGGGGAGAGGCCTTGGAGGAGGGTTGTGCCCAGCCCCCGGCCGCTAGGCATCGTGGAGGCCCCAGTGATCAAAGACCTGGCCAAGAAGGGCGTTATTGTCATCGCCTCCGGCGGAGGGGGCATACCCGTCTACAGGGATGGGGCGGGGAAGCTGAGGGGGGTTGACGCCGTCATCGATAAGGACCGGGCTGGGGCTAAGCTGGCCCAGGAGGTGGAGGCTGATACTCTCCTCATATTAACCGATGTCGAGCATGCTTTTCTCAACTTCGGCACTCCCAAGGAGGAGCCCCTCGGCAGCCTGGGGGTGGAGGAGGCGAAGCAGTACTTGAAGGAGGGCCACTTCAAGGCTGGGAGTATGGGCCCCAAGGTGGAGGCTTCTATAGGGTTTGTGGAGGCGGGTGGGGAATCCGCCATCATCACCAGCCTGGATAAGGCATCGGAGGCCTTAGAGGGTAAAACTGGGACCCACATACATCGATAAGATGTTTTATAACCCCTCAACCATAGAATCCTCCATGAGCGAGCAGTCGAGTTTCCTCACCCCCCTAATCACCCAGCTGGGCGTGGGAGGAGTAATAGGGCTCTGCATAGGCTACGCCCTCAAGAAGGTGGCCAAGCTGGTGGCGGTAATCCTGGGCCTATTCTCCCTGGGCCTCATCTACCTGGAGAGCCAGGGCCTGATCTCTGTAGACTGGTTAGGCGTGGAGGCATGGGGGAACACAGCTCTGTCCAGCCTCTCCGAGATGGAGGGGATTCTAGGCACCATCCTATCGAACCTGCCTCTCGCCGGTGGGATCCTCATTGGTTTTGGGATCGGCGTTAGGATGGGCTAAGCCTCACACAGAAAAGAGTCTCAAAGAAAAGGTCTCGCTTCCCCAACACCTCCCACTTGTAGCCTCGGAGGGAGTCTTCCTTCAAGCCGGTTAGGGAAGAGTATACCAGGAGTATGGCTCCCCCTGGGAGTAGGTGGTTGGGGGCCTCCCCCAGGAATCGTTCTATAGTCTCCGTTCCAGCGGCTCCACCTGCCCAGCTGGCCTCACTTGCTGGCCCCTCAGCAGGGAGGTAGGGCGGGTTGAATACGATCCAGTTGAACCTCTCCTCCACGTTTTGGAAGAGGTCGCTGACCCTGAACTCCATTTTATCCGAAACCCCGTGTTTGTGTGCCCATTGTTTTGCTGCTTCTAGTGCTTGGGGGTTGATGTCCACCGCTAAAACCCAGTCCACCTCCTCCTTTTGAGCAGCTGTGAATCCCTGAATCCCGCTGCCGGTTCCCATGTCCAACACCCGTCCCTCCACCAGGGTTTCCACGAAGCCTTGGAGCAGATACGAGTCCTCCCCTGGCTGGTAGACTCCCTCCTTCATCACCCTCTCGCTATGGTTTCCTACACCTGTCCAAATACTTTAACCTGTGGTGAACGTGTATCGATTCCGTGGAAGCCATAGTCTTGGGCTCTGCCTCCATAGGAGGGGTTCCAGAGTGGGATTGTTGTTGCCCTAATTGCAGTCGAGCCCGGTTGGAGCCAGGTCAGCGGCGGACTAGGTCTTCGCTGGCTGTGGAGGTGGGGGATGGGAAGTATGCTCTGATAGATGCCGGCCATGACTTGAAGGCCCAGCTTGAGCACCATGGGTTGACTCCCAGGCCCCTCAACGCAGAGGGTTTTAGGGAGAGCAGGGTGGAGGCCGTGTTTTTGACCCATGGCCACGCGGATCACACTGTGGGGTTGGCCGAGTTTTGCACTGGCAAGAGCTTTGGCATACCCGTCTATGGGCCCCCCGATCTCTTGGAGTTTCTCTTTGGCCCACCAGGCCGGCCAAACTATTTCGGGGCTCTGGGCAGGTTGGCCAGGGACTATGTTAAACCCTTGGAGTTGGAGGCAGGTGTCCCCGTGGATGTGGGCGGCGTGAAATTCATGGGGTTTGAGGCCCCCCACACCCAGACCCTAGGGGACGGCTCCAAGTACCCCTCCTCCACCTATGTTTACAAGGTCTCTGGGGGTGGCAGTGAGCTGGTTTACGCCCCGGATTTAGGTCGACTGGACCCTTGGTTCATGGAGTTGATTGAAGACGTTGACGTTCTCCTACTGGATGCCACCTTTTGGTGGGACGATGAGCTGCGTAGGATAAGCAATATCCCTGTGACAAGCAAGCAGCTGGGCCATGTGCCCATGGAGGAAGCATTGGTGGCTCTGTCAGACTCTGGGGTGGGTAGAGTGGTCTTCACCCACTTGAACCACACCAACCCTGTTTTAGACCCTGCCAACCCCCAGCGGAAAGCCGTGGAGGAGGCTGGGATGGAGATCGCCTTCGATGGTATGAGGTTGAGGCTCTAATAGGTGCGGCTCACGAAGGCCACGTATTTAGCCTCGTCTCCGCACATTATGCAGGGGCCTGAGGGCTGGGCGTCTTTCTCCCAGGGGGTCCCCCTAACCTCCCCGCTAACCTCGTCTTTTATGCGGAAGGCGCAGTCGGGGTCTCCACACCAGTTGACACGCACTATTAGACGGGAGTCCATGTAGACCCTTAGCTGGTCCAGGTCGTAGGCGTCCACCACCATCTGGTTCAGCGTCGCC
>CAYWWV010000029.1:15011-16537 GCA_964462185.1 uncultured Candidatus Bathyarchaeia archaeon
GTTCGCCCGAATCCCATTCCATAGCAGGTTGTCACGCAGAGCCTTTGCTCCCCCTGGGGGTCTTCGTAGGTGAGTTCGAAAGCTTTGGAGAAGTTGGTTCCCAGTTGGTGGACGGTGCCGATCTGGTTCACCTTCCCATCGGGGTTCCATGTGTCGAAGGCCACGCTGTAGTCTGCCCCAGCGAACTTGTCGAATACAGGCCTCTTCACCAACAGGTAGCTGAGCCCCAAGGCGTCGTAGACCTCCCTGTAGGCCTTTATGGCTGCCCTCACCTCGTCCTCAGCATCCTCGTAGTCCACATGGGCTGTGTGGCCCTCATTCCAGAGGAATTCTCTCCCCCGGTATAGGGGCCGGGTGGCCTTGGTCTCGTATCTGTAGACGTTGCAGGTTTGATGCATCTTCAGGGGGAGGTCTTGGTGGCTTCTGATCCAGAGTTTGAACATGGGGTAGATGGCTGTCTCACTGGTGGGTCTCAACACCAGCCTCCGCTCCAACTCGTTCTCACCCGCATGGGTAATCCAGAAAACCTCGCTGCTAAAGCCCTTGATGTGCTCCTCCTCCTTGCTGAAGGAGTCCTCCGGTATGACGACTGGGAACTGCATCGGCTTGTTTCCGTTGGCCTCCAGGAGGCTTTCCAGTTTAGCTATTATCCTCTTGACTATGCTCATCCCCCACCCCATGTAGACGCTGAACCCCTTCACAGGATATCTGTCGTCTACAATCTCAGCGCTGAGCAGCACGTTATCGTACCAATCGGAGAAGCGGGTTTTGGGGATGAGCTTTTTTCCCGCTTGGTTGTCTTTCCCAGCCATCTCGCTCCTCAAGGTGTATGCTGTAGCGTTTTAAAAAGATAGGGGGGCGGCTCCCTGGGGGCTTGGTGTCATGGTTTATGGAGCTTGGAAGGATTGGAGGATTCCTATGGTGTATAGCGCTCTGGCTGCGGCCTCCTCCCCTGAGATTATACTTCCGTGGCCTGTAAGTACGTAGTCGTAGGCGGGGAGGGTTTCCACCATCTGGGTTAGTGTGGCTAGTTGGAGGTGGTAGAGTTGTGGGGATTGGAGATAGTTTTGGTAGGCTGTGCCATAGGTGACCTCCCACGTCATGTCCAATGGGTCTTCATATTCCTCCCCGTGGAGCAATGTGTCTGATGAGAAGAGATACCGAGTCCTACCGTGTCTGTATTCCAGGGCCACAGTGCCGGGGGTGTGCCCCGGCTCTTCCACCACCTTGAACCATTTGAAAAGCTCGATTTCTCCGTAGACCCCGTCGGGTGTGTAGGGTGGATATGTGAATTCTGGAGGGGTCTCCCCCCGTTGCCCTCCCTGGGCTATTAGGGGGGCCTCGATGGCTGGTGAGTATATTGGGATGCCTTGGGATTGAAGGTAGGCGCCCCCACCAGCGTGGTCGCTGTGGTAGTGGGTTAAGTAGACGGCTAGAACCGGCTTTCTAAACTCCATCTCCACAAGTTGGAGCAGCTCGCCGGCCAGGTCGTCGTCTCCGCAGTCCACCAATACCACTCCACCCCT
>CAYWWV010000030.1:0-16068 GCA_964462185.1 uncultured Candidatus Bathyarchaeia archaeon
AGTGGGAGGTGGCCCGTCACCCTGTCCACCAGCTGCTCCTGGTGGGGGCCAACCCCCAGGCAGGTGATGGTTCCCGGGGGCAGCTCGGTGTGGCCGGCGTCCTCCACCAAGACGTGCACCAGCCCCACCTCCTCCGCCTTCCTATCCAGCTCCAAGAGCTCCTCCAGGCTCTCCACGCGCAGGGCCACCTTCTTGGCGCCCTCATCCCTCCACCTTCTCCAGTGCTTGGTCTGGGTGCGCTTCGCCTCCTCGCTGCACCCCACGGCGGCATGGCAGGCCTGGGCCACCATCTTACCCACACTCATCTCCAGGTCTGTGCGGATTACGATGACCATCTTGTAGGTGAAGGGGCTCCCCCTGGCCAACTAGGGCACCAGCCTGTCCCTGTCCCTAGGGAACATGCAGCACTCCCGGATGTTGCTCTGACCCGTGATGGTCATGGTGAGCCTCTCAAGCCCTATGCTCCACCCCGCGTGTGGGGGGGCCCCATACCTGAAGGCTCCGATGTAGTACTCGAAGTTATCCGGGTTCAAGCCCTTAAACCTGATGCGCTCAGCCAGGAGGCTGGGGAGGTGTATCCTCATGGTGCCGCTGCTTATCTCTATCCCCCGGTATAGGCAGTCGAAGGCCCTGACGATGCGGTCTCCCATCGCCACATCGCCGTAGGTCTCCTCCAGGTATCGGGCGTCGCCCTCCGAGTCCTTCAGGTAGGGCATGGCGTAGAAGGCCTTCTGCTCCCCGGGCCAGTCCTTGACGAAGAAGGCCTCCTCGCCCACCAGCTCGGTGAGGAGCTTCTCCTGCCCCTTGGTGAAGTCGTCACCCCAGACCAACTCCTCCCCCTCGGCCTGGAGCATCTCCACCGCCTTGGTGTAGGTGAGCCTCCTTAGGGGCAGCTTGGGCACCTCAAGCTCCTGGCCCAATCTCTCCAACTCCTCGCCGCACCTCTCCCCCACGGACTCCAAGACATGGACCAAGACCCTCTCCAAAACCCCCATCACATCCTCATCGTCGCTGAAGGCCTGCTCGATGTCCATCTGGCGCACCTCGTTGAGGTGGGTGGGGGTGTTGAACTTCTCCGCCCTCCAGATGGGTGTGATGGTGAAGACCTTCTCGAAGCTGATGGCACACATCTGCTTGTAGAGCTGGGGGCTCTGGGCCAGGAAGGCCGTCTTCTCGAAGTAGGGGATGGCGAAGAGGTCGGCGCCCCCCTCGGAGGCGGAGCCTATGATGCAGGGGGGCTGGAACTCCAGGTAGCCGTGGGAGGATAGGTAGCCTCTGAAGGAGGACAGGATGACGTCTTGGATGGTGAAGATGGCCTTGGTGGTGGGGCTGCGGAAGTCGAGGAAGCGGTAGTTGAGCCGGGTGTCCAGCTCGCTCCTCTTGTTCTCCGAGATGTCCACTGGGAGGGGTTGCCGGCTTTTGTTGAGCACCTCTATGGACTCGGGTATGAACTCGATGCCCATATTGGCCAGGCTGCTCTCCACGGGGGTGCCCGCCACCACCAGGACGTCCTCCCTGCCCAAGTCCAACTCGAACAACTCGGGCCTATCCGGCTTCACCACCACCTGGATCTCCCCAGACCGGTCCCTCAAAACAATGAAACGCACAGACTTCAAATCCCGGGTGCGGCTAACCCAGCCCGCCAGGGAGACCCTCTCCCCGATGTGGCTGCCAGCCTCCTCGACGTATATCCTATCCTCCAGCAAACGGTAATCCTCCAAGCTTGGCTAGCCTCATCAACCTAGAATGGGTATAAAAAGTTTGGTGGTTAGTAGGAGTACTCCACTCTAAGATCCATGTTCCTAACGGCCTTGGCGATGTTGACCAAGCTCTGGATTCTCTTCTTGCTCAACCGTCTAGCCCCTCGGCCCTGGAGGACGACCCTGGTCTCCGTGCTCCCGTCGGGCAGCCAGATGATGTTTATGGTGAGTATGTGCTGGTTGGCGAAGAGCTGCTCCAAGAACTGTCTGTCCTTCACCCCGTTCTCCAGGACTAGGACTCTTTTGCCGAATCGGTCTCCCAGCTCCTTGGTGAGCCTTTGGTCGGAGGAAATCCTCGAGGCCTGGCCCCTGCCTACCAGGAGAACCAAGTAGGCTCCAGATTCCAGGACCTTGTCGAGCCTGACCTTCTCCAGGCTGGGAAACTGGGGCTCCATCTCCAGCATGGTCTTCGCCACATCGATGTAGAGTTGGTCTACCTCGCCAGAGTCTACCTTGGCCTGACACTTGTTGCAGAGCATCCCGCTCTTAAGACAGAACTCGCACAGTTGTATCTCCAAGTCCATGGGTCCTCCGGCGCGTCGGAGGAATCAGGATGCTCTACCGTTTCCCTAAGCCTTGACAATTATGTCAATGGTGCTTACGTTGGAGGAGCCGCCTTCGCTGGATGTGATGGTCTCGGTGCCAATCTTGATGTCGGCCACCTTCAAATTAGGCATGAACCTGTTGCGCAGCACCTCGACTACGTCGACGGCCCTGCTGATGCTCCTGCCGCGAGCCTTTATCGTCACCTCTTCATGCCCCGCCTTGAACAGGGTCATACAGGCGAGGACGTAGTTTAGAACCGGCTTCCTCCCAATGAAAACGGTATTAGCGCGCTCCATTTTGATTCCTCAACTGTTTACGCTGGTGTTTAGGTAAGCTATACCTCTGGTTAAAAGGATTTTCCTTGGAGGTAAAGGGGGTTGGGTGTTTGTAAATAGAGTATTTATTTGGTGGCCCTGGTTAGGACCCGACCTGGCCGGGCTCCAGTGTGTTTTCCCTCGGCCACAACAGGGGTGCCGTTGACGAAGACGTATCTGATGCCCTCAGGGTATCGTCGGGGCTCTATCTCGTCGGCGGTCACCTTGAGGCCGGGTAGGTCTAGGAGGACTATGTCGGCGTAGCCCCCGGCCTCGAGTGTGCCTCTCCCCTCCAAGTTGTGGACGCGGGCCGCCATGACGCTGGTCTTTTGGACGGCCTCCTCCAGGGTGAAGGTCTTCTTCTCCTTGACGTATTTGTTTAGGAAGATGGGGTAGGCTGCGAAGCTGTTTATGCCTGGTAGGGAGTAGGGGGGGCTCTGCCTCTGGTATTTCTCGTCGCATACCATGGTGTCCAGGCCTATCATGCCCCTTGGGTGGGTGTAGTATTGGTCGTACGCGGGGCTGTAGGTGAGGGTCCCGGTGACCCCGCGGGTGTCGGGGTCGCGGGCGATGATCTCGCAGTAGGCGTTCCATGGGTCTAGGCCCCACATCTCCGCCACCTCTTGGACGCTTTTACCGGCTATGCCCTCCACCTTGCTTTGGGTGACGTAGAGGTTTTTCGCCCAGTGGGGGTTGGTGTTGGGGTTGTAGGCCACCCTAATGAACCACTTCCCAGCCCTGATGGCCTCGTAGACCTCCTGGCGGAACTCGGGGACCTCCATCCACTTGCCCAGGGCCTCGCGGCTACCCAGCTCCCGGAGCCAGGGCTCCAGCAGGCTGCAGAGGTAGGGCATGACGCTGAAGCCGCCCCTCACCAGGAAGGGGATGGCGTCCCAGGTGATGTCCAGCTCCCCCTGGGCGTCCTTGGTGATCATATCGATGGTGACCCTGAGGTTGGCCTCCTCCAACTCCGCGGGAGGGTCGGGGTATATCTGCCAGCCCGTGCTGAGGTGGGCGAAGTGCAGCCTCACACCCGTCCTCTTATGGGCGTCGACGCACTCTAGGAGGGCGGTGATCTTCTCGTTGGGGATGTGGCCGGCGGCTATCCCCCTGCGCCTACCCGTCCTCCTCCAGTGGGGGCAGTAGACCCCCCCATACTCCTTGAGCTGGGAGACGGCCTCCACGATCTCCTCGTGGCTGGCGAATACGTCGGGGTCGTAGTCGAGGCCGGCGCTCATGCCTATGCAGCCCTCCTCCATGGCTTGGTGGATGAGTTCGTGCATCTGGCTTCGCTCCTCCTGGGTGCTGTCTCTCTTGTAGTCTAGGCCCATGACCTTGGTGCGTATGGTTCCGTGGCCCACCAGGGGGGCGTAGTTGATGCTGATGCCTGTCTCCTCGACTCGTTTGAAGAAGCCCCCCATGGTCTCCCAGTCCAGGGTCCAGCCGAACACCTCCTCCATCCACTCGTTAACCTTCTCCAGGGGGTAGTAGGGTTGGCGGGGGTAGTATTTGTAGGGCTCGAACTTGTGGAGGTGGTCCATCAGCATCCAGGGGACTCGTATGTATTCCCCCAGGGGGGCGGGGCTGCCCCCGCATTGGCCTCCGACGAAGGTGGTGATCCCCTGCATCACGTGGCTCTTGGCCTCGGGGTACCAGAGGATGGCCCAGTCGGCGTGGCTGTGGGCGTCTATGAAGCCGGGGAAGGCCGTGAGGCCCCTGGCCTCTATCACGTGGGCGGCGTCCCCCTCCACCTCTCCCAGGGCGGCTACTCGGTCTCCCTTGACCCCGATGTCGCCCTGGTAGGCCTTCCTGCCGGTTCCCTCCACTATGGTGGCGTCTTTAATCAGGTAGTCGTAGTCCATGGTTAGTAAAGGGGTGGAGGTGATTTAACGTTTACAATAATCTTGAGGGCTAGGCGGCTCCTCTCCAGGGGTCGGCCTCGTTGGTGTAGCCCCTGGCCTCCCAGAAGCCCAGTTCGTCGTTGGCCGAGAACTCCACCCCCCTCAGCCACATGATGGATTTGTAGCCCAGCTTATGGGGAACCACCAGGCGGACAGGGCCCCCCAGGGGCGGGGGTAAGGGTTGGCCGTTGAGGGTGTGGGCTAGAAGCACACCCTCCTTGGAGAGCTCCCTTAGGGGGAGGCTAGTGGAATACCCGTCATAGGCCCGGAAGAGGGCGTAGCGAGCCCCCTTCTGGGGCTTAACCCTCTCCATTAGGGCTGTGAAGGGGGCGCCGCTCCACCTCTGGTCTTTAACGCTCCAGGCCTCCACGCAGTGGAAGTCGCTCACCGATTCCTCCTGGGGCAAGGCCAAGAGGTCTTGGAAGGAGAGGGTGGCGGGGCTCTCCACCAGTCCGCTTACCTCCATAGACCACTCCCCCCGTGTGAGGCTGGGGAGCCGGGGGGTTATGCCCGGGTGTTCCACCCCCCACCCCAAGATGTGGTCTATCCACCTGTGCCCAGGGGGAAGCCTCCTCCCCCTCCTCCCAAACAAACCCGCCATAAACCCCCTGGGGAGCCGGCCCCCTAAAGCCTTCCGAAGGCCTTTAAGCAGTGGGCCCCATCCTCCCCTCATGGAGAAAGAGCGGCTGGCCCAGGCCATCATAGAGCGGTTGGAGTCCGAGTACCCCGATGTGAGGGGGACGGCCCTCAAATACAGCAACCCCTTGGAGCTGCTGGTGGCCACCATCCTCTCAGCCCAGGCCACCGACGAGCAGGTCAACAAGATAACCCCCAAGCTGTTCCGGAAGTACCGCACCGCCAAGGACTACGCGGAAGCACCCAGGGAGGAGTTGGAGGAGGACATAAGGTCCTCGGGTTTCTACCGACGGAAGGCTGAGGCCATCCAGTCCATGGCCCGCACCCTGGTGGAGGAGTACGGGGGCCGGGTCCCCGACACCATGGAGGACCTCACCCGCCTAAAAGGAGTCGCCAGGAAGACCGCCAACATAGTCCTCTCCGGGGCCTTCGGGAAGGTGGAGGGCATAGCCGTGGACACCCATGTCTACAGGCTGGCCCACAGGCTGGGGCTGAGCCGGGAGAAGAACCGGGACAAGGTGGAGAGGGACCTGATGGCTCTCTTCCCCCGGGAGAAGTGGTGGCCCGTCAACTACTTGTTGATCGCCCACGGGAGGCGGGTCTGCACCGCCAAGAAGCCTAGATGTGGTGAGTGTGTGTTGAGGGACCTCTGCCCCTCGGCGGGTAAGGTCTAGGTTTTTTGGGAGTGGGGCTGGGGGAATATCTTGCGGTACTCCTTGGCCTTGGAGAGGGTGCGCTGGTGCTCCCGCTCCATGTAGCTGTGCTCGGCCTCGCGGCACTCCCTCACCGGCTTGGCCGGGATGCCCAGGAGGAGGTGGTTGGCCGGGGCCTCAGACCTGGGGGAGACCAGGGCCCCCGAGCCCACGATCGACCTCTCCCCCACCACCGCGCCATCCAGGACTATGGCCCCTATCCCTATGATGGCCCCCTCGCCCACCTTTGCACCGTGGACCGTGGCCCCGTGGCTAAGGATGACGTCCGGCCCTATCTCCACGGGGAAGCCTGTGGGGGCCTCCACCAGGCAGCCCTCCAGAACGGTGGTCCGGGCGCCTATCCTCACGGAGTCGTCGTCCCCCCGGATGACGGCGTTGGTCCAAATGTTCACGTCCTCCTCCAGGGTTACATCGCCTATGACCCAGGAGCCCGGGGCCAGGAAGACGCTGGGGTGGACCCTGGGCTTCTTCCCCTGAAACTCCACTATGCTCAGATTTTACCACCAGCCAAATAGGGTTCTGTGCAGGGGGATAAGCTTACCTGCTCATGTCCAGCATACGCTGGATGGCCACCCTGGCCCTCCTGGCTATCCCCGGGGGCACCTCCACCACAGGCCCCTCCTCCACGAGGGCCCGGTGCAGGTTCTCCAAGTCTATCCTCTTCATGGCGGTGCACTCGGCGTACTTCTTGGCTGGGAGGAAGGTCTTCCCAGGGTTCTCCCTCTTGAGGCGGTGGATGAGGCCTGTCTCTGTGCCCACGATGACGGTTTCAGCGGGGGTGACCCTGGCCCTCCTCACCATCCCCCCGGTGCTCAAAACATGGTCGGCCCTGTCCTGGAATTCGGGCTCGCACTCGGGGTGGGCCCAGACCTCCGATCCAGGGTGAGCCTCCTTCAGCCTCATGGCCTCCTCCCCGCTGCCGAAGAAGCGGTGGACCCTGCAGTGGCCGTCCTCTGGGACCACCACCAGCTCTACGTCTGGGACCCTCTTGGAGACGTAGTAGGCTAGGTTGACATCGGGCCCGAAGATGACCTTGGGGGCATCCAGGCCTCGGACTATGCGGTCGGCGTTGGCCGAGGTGCAGGTCACCGTGGCCTCGGCCTTGGCCTCGGCCAGGGTGTTCACGTAGAGAACTACGGGGGTGCGGGGGTGTTGGCGCTTGGCCTCCAGGAGCTTCTCCATGGGGAGCATGGCGGCCATGGGGCAGACCGCCTTGATGGTGGGGATCACCACCTTTTTCTCCGGGTTGAGGACCTTGGCGGTCTCAGCCATGAAGTCCACCCCGCAGAAGACTATGAGGTCGGCGTCCTCCACCTGCTGGGCTACCCTGCATAGCTCCAGGCTGTCCCCCAGGTAGTCGGCGATCTCCTGTATCTCGGGTATCTGGTAGTTGTGGACCAGGAGGAGGGCGTTCTTCTCCTCCTTCAACTCCAAAATCTTTTCCTGCAGTTCCTCCATTCCTCTATCCCATCTACGGCTGTTCTCCTATGGTTAGGGTCCCCTTAAGATGTTTCCCCCGCAGGGAGGGAGATGTTTAGGGTTGGTCGAGGGGGAGGCTGGCTTCAGGTCTTTACCCCCACCTTATCTGGGTGGCCCCGTCGACGCAGACTAGGCCTCACCCGTTTCTTGAGGCTGGGGACGCCTCCATCCATGGGCTGGGGCTTAAAACTATAAGGAGAGGCCCCTACTACCAACCATGCCGCGTAGAATAACCCTTAGAGAGGTTGAGGCCTTGGCCATGGGAGGGGCCATCCTGGGTGGGGGTGGAGGGGGCTCCCCCGAGGCTGGGAGGAGTGAGGGCCGCCTGGCCCTGGAGATCGGCTCGGTTGAGCTCTGGTCGGTGGAGGAGGCCGACCCCCATTGGCTGGTGGTTACCTGCGCCGCCCTGGGGGCACCCACCCAGCGGGGTGGGACGGGGCCAGCCCACTTCATCAGGGCCGCCCTGGCCATGAGGGAGGCGGGGGTGGAGTACCAGGGGTTGATAGCCGCCGAGAACGGGGGCCGCAACAGCTTCGCGGGTTGGGTGGTGGCGGCCGCCCTGGGGCTCCCCGTGGTGGACGCCCCGGGGGATGGCAGGGCCCACCCCACGGCCCTCATGGGCAGCATGGGCCTCCAGAGGACTGACTACCACAGCGTAAAGGTGGGGGTCACCGAGGGGAGCACCGTGGTGGCCCGGGGCACCCTGGAGTCCACGGGCGCCCTGGTGAGGGCCCAGGCAAGCCACATGGAGGCCATGGTGGCCATGGTGAGGGACCCCGTCGCCGTCAGTTACGCCGCCCAGCACGGGGCCCCTGGGGCCATATCTCAGGCCATCTCCCTGGGGGAGGCATACCTGGGGGCCGGGAGCCCTACTGGTAGGCTCGACGCCGTGGCGGACTATCTGGGCGGGGAGGTCCTTTGTGAGGGGCGGGTGGTGGAGAAGCGGGCCCAGGTGCGCGGGGGGTTCGATGTGGGCCACCTGGTCCTTGAAGACGGGGGAGGGGCTTGGGAGTTGGACTACATCAACGAGTATATGCTGGTGGAGAGAAATGGGGAGAGGCTGTACACCTTCCCCGACCTGATAGCCACCTTCAACCAGGAGGGGGAGCCTGTCACCAGCGCGGCTGTGGAGGAGGGGATGCGGCTGTACGTGTTGGTGGCTCCCAAGGAGAAGATATTGGTGGGAGACGGCAACAGGTACCCCGAGGCCTACCTGCCCCTGGAGGAGGCGCTGGGCAAGCCCCTTAGGCCGTACCTTGAGGGCTTCTTAAGGGCCTAGCCCCTGGGAAGCATCTCGATCTCCAGCTTCACATCCAGGCTCCTCACGCTGTGGGTGAGGGAGCCCATACTCACCACATCCACCCCGGCCTCAGCATATTGGACCACGTTAGAGGGTTTTATCCCCCCCGAGGCCTCCACCAGGACCCTGCCCCTAAGGCCCTTGGACTCCAGCACACCCAGGCACTCACGCACCTCATCGGGCCCCATATTGTCCAACATCACTATGTCTGCACCCGCCTCAGCGGCCTCCACCGCCCCAGCCACATCCCCCACCTCCACCTCGATCTTCTTGGTGAAGCTAACCCGCTCCCGAGCCAGCCTCACCGCCTCCCCCACACCTGGGAGAAGCCGCAGGTGGTTGTCCTTGATCAACACGCAGTCGTCTAAACGGAACCTGTGGGGGTCTCCGCCCCCTTGGACCACCGCCTTCTTCTCCAGCTCCCTGAGGCCTGGGAGAGTCTTCCTAGTTGCTGCCACCCTGGTGGATAGGCCCCGGTTGGCCAGCTCATCCACCACCTGCCGGGTCTGGGTGGCTATCCCCGCCATGTGGCCCACCAGGTTGAGAGCCAGGCGCTCCCCAGCCAGCAGGGACCGGGCCCGTCCCACCGCCACAAGGAGGGGCTCCCCTGGCTCCACCCACCTGCCCTCCTCCGCCTTTAAATCCACATCGCAGCCCAGCAACTCGAAGACCGCCGCCGCCTCAGCCAGCCCAGAGGCCACCCCCCTCTCACGGTAGAACAGGGTTCCCCGCGCCTTTTGGTCTTCGGGTATGAGGGCCATGCTGGTTACATCGCCGTAACCCAGGTCCTCCTCCAGGTAATCCCTAAGCCTCCCCCAGAGAAGTATGTCTATATTGGGCCTCATCACCTAGTTGGTTCCCCGGTGAGCCAATAAGCTTACGGGCACACCATATATAGAACCTGGGCCCCAGAGAAAGCCATGCCGGAGTATAGGAAGTATATCTTGGAGCTTGGAACGGGGGTGGACCTCCACGGGGGGGATGAGACCAAGGCCGCCATGAGGGCCGTGAAGGATGCCATCAGCCACGCCAGCATGATCGGGCTGGGCAGCCTCCTAGGCTTCAAAAGCCTCCAGGAGCTGGACGAGGCCCTCATGGTGGACGTCACCGTGGCCGCCCCCAACCCCGAGAAGGTGGAGGGCGAGAAGGTGCTGGGAGTCCTACCCGAGGGGAGGAGGCGCATAAGGGTGGTGGAGGGGGGGCTCAGGTGGCCCACCCCTGGGACCCCGGAGGAGGCTAGGAGCCACGAGGTGGTGGTGGTGAACGCCGCCATCGTGGTCCTGGTGGATGTGGAGAAGATCCCCACACGCCAAGGCTCAGAGGGCTAGCGGCGGGCCACCCTCTCCAAGTAGTCGGCTATGCGCTGGGGGACGGGGGCCCCCGTGGCCTTCATGAGGGCGTGGTACCCAGGGTAGCAGTTGGCCTCCAAAACCACTGGATCCCCCTGGCTTGAGGGCAACACATCAATCCCCGTGATGGCCAGGCCCAGGGCCTCGGCCACCTTCAACGCCAACTCGTCGAACTCGGGGCTGGTGAAGGGGCTGGCCTCCCCCCCTACCGCCACGTTGTACCTGAAGTCGCTGGGGTTGTGCCTGGCCTCCCGTCCAACCACCTCCCCCCCAACCACCAGGAGCCTGACGTCGAAGCCCCGGTTCTCCACGTACTCCTGGAGGTAGAAGACGCCGCCCCCCCAAGCCCGGCTGTACCAGTGGAGGAACTGGGTCAAATCCCCGGGCGACCTTATCCCACTGAGCTTGACAACCCCCAGCCCACGCGCCCTGCACACGGGCTTCAAGACCACCTCCCTCCCCTCGCCCAGGAGCCTTTCGGCGAACCCCCGGGCCTCCTCCAGGTTCTCCGTCACCAGGGTCTCGGGGTGGGGGAGGCCCAGCCTGCGGAGGGTGAGGGTGAGGTGCTCCTTGCTGTAAACCAGCATGGAGTCCACCGGGTTCACCACGGGGGCCTCCTCCTCCAACCTCCTCAACACCAACAACCGGTGGACCAACTCGAAGGTGGTGCCCCGGTGCAGCATGTTGCTGGGCACGTAGGCAGCGTCCATCTGGGGCTGGAAGCCGGGAAGCAGGACATCCCAGGGGGCCAAATACTCCACCCGGTGGCCCCGCCCCCTCAACTCCTCCAAAACCAGCCTGGTCTCCCCCGTGGAGGGGTTGTCGGTGAACACCAGGAACTCCATAAACTGGATAAACACGCCAAGCTATATTACCCTAATCGTAAACCCCCACACCTTCACCCTTTCGGGATCACAACTAAATCTCTTGGCCCACTCATAGGTTTCAGCGGATAGAGATTCTCTTGCCGGTAACAGCGTAGATAACGGATTCGGCGGCATAAGAGCCATGGTCGGCCAGCCCCCCATCTTCAAGAAGAGGCCCTTTACGCGGATTATACCAACCTCGAGTGGTCTTCCAATGTAATCACCCAAAAACCCCAGTGAGATTTTCCTCCTCAACACTGGTACCGGGTTCTCAAACACGTTCCTCGTGATGTCATACTCTCTCCCCCAAACACCGCCCACCAGCCATAGACGCCAGACATAGGGGCCATAGAATGCCATTAAACACCGAGCCAAAACATAGGTTCGGGGGAGAGATTTGAATCCTCGAAAGCTTATGCTAGAGGAAGTCTTTGCGTCCCCCGTCTACGAGTAAGGTTTTTCCCGTTATGTAATGGGATTTATCGTTTGCGAAGAATAACACCGCGTTAGCAATATCCTCAGGCTTACCAGTGATTCCAAGTATAGCTCTCTCTCTTCTGCCTTGAAGCACCTTTTCATACTCGGCGTCACTCCTACCCCCCCTAAGCATCTCCGTATCCACCGCACCCGGAGCCACACAGTTTACATTAATCCCATAGGGTCCAAGATCATATGCGCTGCTCTTGGTAAGCTGAATAACACCAGCCTTAGAAACAGCGTAAGCGGTCTCTCCATCCATGGCAATACCGAAACCACTGTTGGACGATATATTCACGATCTTACCATATCTCCGCTCCACCATATGCCGTGCAGCCACCTGAGTACAAAGGAACACACCCTTGAGGTTAACCTCCATATGCATATCCCACACCTCATCCGTGGTATCCAGAATACTTCCCCTCTTCGCGACTCCGGCGTTATTCACCAAAATATCCACCTTCCCAAACTCCTTTATGGCTGTGGAGAACATTCTCTCAACGTCATCACGTTTAGAGACATCACACTGGACCGCTAAAGCCCGTCCACCCATCTCCTCAATGGCCTTAACAACTTCTTCAGCTTCCTCGCGGCTCTTTCTATAATTTACAACAACAGCGCAACCTTCTTTGGCGAAAGCCAACGCGATACCTCGCCCAATGCTCCGAGAAGCCCCGGTAACAACCGCTACCTTATCCTTGAAATCCAACATTATAACCACCATTCACTTAATATAGCCATTATACAAATAATTATTACTTTAGAAACACACTGAACACTTAACACAAAACGGGGGAGACCACAATCCCAGCCATAATCAATCCCCTTTCAACAAAACCAGCCACAAACCACACAAAGTAATCTTCCCACTATCAGTTCATACATAATATGTTTTAAACGCCTATGTGGAGAAGGGCAGAGATCAATCCTGAGATAGTCAGAATCAGGATGTTTCTATTTGAGAAAATTGTTTTTATGGAGACGTTTATCGATGACAACATCTGTACAAGTATTTAGTTGATATATAACACTGTGAGCCAAAAAGTTTGTCACTTCTTTGGTGTATGTTTAGAATAATGAGGAAGTTAATGATTTGTACAGAGTATTACGTCATCGTATTCCTTTTCGATTAGATACTTGTGGTAAATTTCCTCTTTGGCAAACGTTATGAGTGTTTCTCCAAGCCCCGTGTCTTGATAATGTCTGACCAACTCCATGTAGAAATCATGTGTGGATTGTTCTCTTTGAGCGAATCCCCGGGCCTCCTCCAGGTTCTCCGTAACCAGGGTCTCGGGGTGGGGAACCCCCAACCTGTGGAGGGCGAGGTGCTCCTTGCTGTAAACCAGCATGGAGTCCACCGGGTTCACCACGGGGGCCTCCTCCTCCAACCTCCTCAACACCAACAACCGGTGGACCAGCTCAAAGAATGCACCCCAGATTGTAACTTCACATTCCCTAGCTGTAAGGCGGCTAGATGGAGATCGGGGCTTGGACTCACCCTGGAGGGAGACAAGCGCATACTCTTCGACGCGAGCTACGACTTGAAGACCTCACCCGCGTCCAACGGCTTGACGCCTCGGCTGTATCTACACCTCTTCGCGTCCAGGGCCTCCAGGGAGTTAGACACCTTGCCTTCGTTCATCCTGATGATCTTCTTGGATTTGAACCTGATATCGCTCAGGTATGTGACGAGGGCCCTCGGGTAGAAGCCGCCTCTCCTGCCTGCGGCCTTAGCTGTACTCTGGGAAGCTCAGCTCCTTCTACGAGTCTCCCTTGGCGACTTTCGATGAGGTTTACGAATTCTTTTGAGGTGGTCCTGACTCGTTCTGCTAGCTCAGCTAGGTCTATATAGAGGCCCTTCTCTAAGGCTATTCCCGGCTCCTTGCCTGTTTATCTACAGCATCTAGGGCCATAGTAGGCCTTAAGCGCCGCTCTACAACTACATGCTACGAACTATTTACGTTGTTTACTGGAAGCGCGGTGATTTATTCCATAAAAAAATGGGTGGGGTTTAGTTCATACCCGGTGGGACGTAACCCAGTACATCAATGTACCAGGTTACCTCTCCTGTTGAACTCTTATAGATACCGTAGCAGATGTTATCCACCTCGCCCTCCTCGTTCTCACCGTAGCCCCAGATCAAGTAGTCTGAGGAATACCTGTCACCGTTCTCGTTTAAGCGGCACCAACCGCTTGCACCCCAGTAGTTGTATGCGACATCGTCAATCAACGGGATAACATCGGTGGCCTCCGCGCTCTGGGCCTCCAAGACCGCCGTTGCGATAATCCAGCTAATATCGTAGGTCGTCGTAACATAGTAGCCTGGCTGCTGCCCCACAAGTGAACGATACCTGGCGTCCAAGTCGTTGTACTTGTCAGACTCACCGGGGGAAGCGTTTGTGCTGAATATCTTCAGATGGCTCGCAGGCTCCGTCGCATCGTCTATCATCTGCTGGACCAGACTTGTGCTGTCACAGCCGAACCACTTGAGGCTATAGATGACGGGAAAGTCCGGTGCCTGGGTGACCATAGTTACCGCGCCGTTTGTCGCAACCAGGAGGACCCCAACATGCTCTCGGCCATACTCCTCTACCGCCTCAGCCGCGACATCCTCGGCGATGGCCAGGTAGTTGCTGAACTCGTTGCACTCCACAGCGTAGCGGATCCGCTCAAGAATAACTCCGCCACGGTCCTGGTACTCCGTCTCAAAGATATTATAGACCCCATCGCCGTAGGCGTCCGCGGTTTGGATCAGTATTACGGCCTTTATACCATAGCTGGACAGCATCTCCGCCATTGCTGGCGCTTGAAGCGTGTCAATGGGGCATAGTCTGAATAGGTTATCGTCGGGCAACGCCAGTAATGGACTTGTACTTGACGGGCTGAATAGAAGCATATCGTTCTGGGTAACGTAGTTCAACGCTCCCTGAGCCATGCTGCTCCACCGTCCACCGATCACGAGGCTGACACCCATAGACTTGAATCCCTGTATCTTCTCCAAGTGGGTGGCCACCTGGCCGCCTGCATCGTCCACTAAAGCCTGGAAGGAGACATCGTACCCAAGCTGCTCTGCTAAGGCATTGATGTCCTTCATGATTATCTGCTCTTGGAGAGGTACACCGGTCTCAAGCTCCGTCGTTGTTCCATAGATGTCGCCATACTGCACGGTGACGCCTTCAAGGGGGGCTTGCACGGTAACCGTCTGTATCTCTGTGCCTTTAGGAGCAAAAGTATAGCCTACTCCAACTCCGATTATCCCCACTAGGAGGATTACTACGATTAGTTGTTTTTGGTCCATTTTAGTTTCCTTCTGAACCTCTTTTTCAACACCATTCATCACATATATAGGTTTTATATTTACAAAACATACTGAGATTATAGTATATGTTTATAAAAATTATTTAAAAAGTTGTACAGTATATACTGTATTGGTTGAACGAACCACTAAGCACCTGCTTAAAGAGCATGAAACGATACAAACCCCTAAGCATTGAAAAGGGATAGAGTTTCCACTAGGAATTAGGTTTATGAGCGAAATTATTTCTAGTGGTTAATCTAATCATAAAGTTAATGTTGATATATTCTAGGGGGCAAATTTAATCCCCTCCTTCAACCCCTGTAAACACCGGGGTTTCCCAGGGGTTTACCCGGAATAAACCCAAAGAAACACACAGCCAAACACCAAACCCCTTACATCAAACCGTTCCAAGACTCGGAACCGCGGCCAAATACGCCTTACGCAACTACCCATGGCCTATATGTTCTTAACCAAGATGTAATCGGCTGCAACCCTGCGCTCCTCCACATTCAACCCTATTCCCCATTAAACTTACGATTCCCCACAATTAACCTTTTCTGACACATTCTAGGCTGGTTCCTGGCGGCTCTAACGGAGTAGAAAACCATAGCCCATGGGCGCGAGCGTCACTGTCGATTCAGTGATCCCCCGAAAGGCAAAAGTTATCACGGCGGTCTATCTTAGTTTCACGATGTTAGTATTCGGGCCCGTCCCTTCCAGGAGGCTTGGCAGGAGCCTCGGCGTGAACCATGTGCCGCCTAAGACGTGCAGCTACTCGTGTGTGTACTGTCAGCTTGGGCGCACCGACAACATGATCATTGACCGGAGACGTTTCTACGACCCGGAGCATATCGTTGAGATGGTGAGGGAAAGGGTTGAGGCCGTGGGGGATGAGATCGACTACGTTACCTTCGTCCCCGACGGGGAGCCGACGCTGGACGTGAACCTCGGATCGATGATCGAGTCGGTGAACGATCTGGGCGTGAACACGGCTGTTATAGGAAACGCCTCGCTGCTCTGGATGGAGGACGTGAGGAGCGACTTGATGGAGGCCGACTGGGTGTCAGTGAAGGTGGACGCAGTCACCGAGGACGTGTGGAGGAGGGTGGACAGGCCCCACGGCGAGCTGGACCACGAGACGGTGCTTGACGGGGTGCGGGCGTTCGCCGGGGAGTACGGGGGCACCCTCGCCACGGAGACCATGCTCGTCGAGGGGTTAAACGACGCAGATGAGCCCAGCCACGTCGCAGGGTTCCTAGAAGAGATCGAGCCAGACGTGTCCTACGTCGCTATACCCACCCGGCCGCCAGCCGAGGCCTCGGTTAAGCCCGCCGGCGAGGAGGCCGTGAACAGGGCGTATCAGGTGTTTTCTGAGGTACTCGACGACGTGGAGTACCTGATAGGCTACGAGGGGAACGCCTTCGCCTCG
>CAYWWV010000031.1:0-15103 GCA_964462185.1 uncultured Candidatus Bathyarchaeia archaeon
GATACGCGGTTTGGGTCCGCGTGATCCCCGGTTCGAATCCGGGCGGTCCCACCAACGCAAACATTAAAATCGGGCTGCTCCCCTAATCGAGACGCCGGGTTGGCTGAGTGGTTTAGGCGGCCGCCTGCAGAGCGGCTCTACGGGGGTTCGAATCCCTCGCCCGGCTCCAATTTTAGCGTGGCCAAGTGGGTTTTCCCTTGGGTCTTGGTGGTGGCGTCTGGTGGCTCGGCCCCCCGTGTGATTGGTTTAATAAACCATAACCCCCTTTCCCACCTGAGGGAGTATGGACAGCATCATGGTTATCGGCGCCGCGGGGAGCGTGGGCCACGATATGTTGTACCTGATGGCAAGCATGGGGCTACCCATGAAGGTCATCGGGGCGGATGTGGATGAGGAGAAGGGGAGGTATGAGGTGGAGGAGGCCCTCCACTTGGCCCACAACCTGGGGCGCTTCCCAGACATCTCCTTCCAAAAGATCGACCTATTCGACGTGGAGGGGACGGCGGAGGCCTTGAAGGAGCATAGGCCTGCTGTGATATGCAACCTGGCCAGCCTGGGCTCCTGGTGGGTCACCAGGCTCCTCCCCCCCGAGGTCTACAAGAAGATCGCGCCCATCGGCCCCTGGCTCCCCAACCACCTCACCCTGGCCCACAAGCTGATGCTGGCCGTTAAGAGGTCGGGGATCGAGGCCCACGTGGTTAACGGCGCCTACCCAGATGCCACCAACGTTGTTCTGAGCAAGCTGGGGCTGGGCCCCACCTGTGGAGGGGGGAACATGGACCTGGGGATGGGGAGGGTGAGGAGGATTATCGCCCGGGAGATGGGGGTCCCCTATAGGTCTGTTCAGCTGTACGGGGTTGGCCACCACGGGGCCTACTACACGGCTAGGATGGGGGGGCCCTACTGGGTTAAGGTGGTAGTGGATGGAGTGGATGTGACTGGGGAGTGGCCCAACGAGAGGATAACCAGGCTCTACCTGGAGGCGGGCTACGGGGCCCTAACCCAGTTTAAAAGCGCCTTGGTGGACCAGATGAGGACGGCCAGCAGCTTCCTCAAACACGTCTTAGCCATCTACTACGACACGGGGGAGACCCACACCTGCGTCACCGGAGTCGCCGGGCTTCCAGGCGGATACCCTACTCGGCTGAGCCGCCGGGGGGCCGAGGTGGTGCTCCCAGGGATAAGCCTGGAGGAGGCCGTGAGGATCAACGAGGAGGGAGCCAGGATCGACGGCATCGAACGCATCAAGGACGACGGAACGGTGGTCTTCTGCGAGGAGAACGTGAAAAACATGCGGGAGGTGGTGGGCTACGAGTGCGAGGAACTCAAGCCGGGGGAGTCGGAGGAGAGGGCCCGGGAACTCAACAGGCTTCTGAGGAAGCTGTACGAGAAGTACCATGTGGAGGCCTGAACCACCAGGTCAACGAAGACCACCCCCCTCAACGGTGGCGTCCAGCCAACAGGCGTTGGGGGAGTCCCCTGTGCACTGGGTTTCAACGGTTCCGGGGTTCGCAGCCCTTGGAGCCCCCTCACACATTATTGGGTTTAACCAGTGTTTTCACAGAAAACTAAATTCAGGGTTCAGGGACACCAGAAACATTATTAACAAAGCAAACAGAGGGGTGGGTAAAAAGTGGTTTTAAATGGGTTTCCGTGAAAAGTTTGAGAAAGCGGAAAAAGCCCTAACCTTCAACGATGTGCTTCTCCTTCCAGGGTGGACCACCCTTGAGCCCAGCGAGGCCGATGTGAGGAGCAGGGTCACCAGAAACATCTACCTCAACATCCCCCTGGTGGCCAGCCCCATGGACACCGTCACCGAGGAGGAGATGGCCATAGCCCTGGCACGGGAGGGGGCGCTGGGAGTGCTGCACCGCAACTGCAGCCTCAAACAGGAGGTGGAGATGGCTCGCAGGGTTAAGAGAGCCGAGGCGGTGGTGATACGGGATGTGATCACTGTGAGCCCCGACACCACCGTGGAGGAGCTGTTGAGGTTGATGGAGGAGCATCATATAAAGGGCTTCCCCGTGGTGGACGAGGGAAACAAGCTCAAGGGCATAGTCACCTGGAGGGATGTGCGGCTGGCCGACAGCAAGCTCTTGGTTAGGGACGTGATGACGGAGGATGTGATCACGGGGACGGAGGAGACCAGCCTGGAGGAGGCCATGAGAACCCTCCACGAGCACAGGATAGAGAAACTCCCCATAGTGGACGACCAGTACCGAGTCAAGGGCCTCATAACCATGAAGGACATAACGCTAAAAGGCCAGTACCAGTCGGCGGTGCGGGACGAGGAGGGCCGCCTCATATGCGCGGCGGCTATAAGCCCCTTCGACCTGCCCCGGGCCAAGGCCTTGGACAAGTATGTGGACATACTGGTGCTGGATGTCAGCCACTTCCACAACAAGAACTGCTTCCAAGCAACCAAGGAGGTGTTGCGGGAGGTCTCAGCCGAGGTAGTCGTGGGCAACATCGGGACATACCAGGCAGCCGAGGATGTGATCACCCAGCTGGACGGCGTGGCCGGGCTAAGGGTGGGCATCGGCAGCGGCAGCATATGCAGCACCGCTGTTGTGACCAGGGCGGGGGCTCCCACCCTGTACGCCACCAGCCAGGTGGCCGACGCAGTGAAGGACTATGGGGCTGACCTACCAGTCATAGCCGATGGAGGCATAAGGAACCCCGGCGATGTGGCGGTTGCCATGGCGGTGGGGGCTAGCTGCGCCATGATGGGGAATGTGTTTGCGGGTTGCAGTGAGAGCCCTGGGAGGCTGGTGGCGCTGGAGGGCCGATACTACAAGGAGTACTATGGGATGGGAAGCGCCAAGGCCAGGGAGAAGCGGTTCGCCCAAGACAGGTACAGCCAGCCCAGCAAGACCATAAACGAGGGGGTGGAGGGCTGGGTGCCCTACCGGGGCCCAGTCAAGGAGATACTGGCCGAGTTCACCGGGGGGCTGAAAGCAGCCATGGGTTACATAGGGGCTGCGACCATCCCCGAGATATGGGAGAAGGCGCGCCTAGCCCTATTGACGGAGAGGGGGGCCTCCGAGGCAGCGCCCCACGACCTATTCCGCCCAGGCCCCACCTAGAGCCGCCCAGGGGAAAGGGCTTTAACGGCCTCCACCAGGGTTGTTAGCGTTGGTGTAAGGCTTGAAGGTTGAGAGGGCACTTGTCAGCGTCTACGATAAGTCTGGGTTGGAGTCCCTGGCCTCGGCCTTGGAGGAGTGGGGCGTCACCGTTTACAGCAGCGGGGGCACCGCCCGAAGGCTGAGGGAGCTGGGCTATGGGAGGCTGGTGGAGGTCTCAAGCTACACAGGGTTCCCCGAGAGCCCCGGAGGCCTGGTAAAAACCCTCCACCCCAGAGTCCACGGGGGGATTCTCCTCAACCCGGAGGACCCCACCCACAGGGATTGGATGGAGGCAAACCAGGTGCAACACATAGACCTAGTGGTGGTTAACCTATACCCCTTCGAGGAGGCTGCACAGGGGGGCGCCAGCCTGGAGGAGGCCGCCCATCAGATAGACATCGGTGGGCCCACCCTCATACGCAGCGCCGCCAAGGCCAGCATACTGTACAACAAGGTCTGTGTGGTCACAGACCCCTCCCAGTATGGGGAGCTGGTGGAGGAGTTGCAACAACAAGGAGGGGGCATATCCACAGGGTTCGCCAGGAGGATGGCCCTCGAGGCCTTCAGGAGGACGGCCTCATACGACCAAGCCATCAAAGGCTTCCTGGAGGCCAGGCTATGAGTGGGAAGAAGCCTAAATCCATGAGAAAGAAGTACTCCACAGCCCTGGAGGAGGACTTCCCCGAGACCATCAAGATAACCATAGGGGAGAGGGAGACCACATACGTTAAACACATGAGCCTCAGATACGGGGAGAACCCCCACCAGCCGGCAGCCCTCTACCGGCCATCCCAGGGCCCCCTCACCATAGGCGCCGTTAAAGTCGTTAAATCGGGGAAGTCGGGGCTCAGCATGACCAATGTGGAGGACGCCAACAACAGCCTGAGAATAGTCGGCTACTTCCAGGAGCCGGCGTGTGCAGTGATGAAACACGTCAACCCCAGCGGGGTGGCAGCCCAAGTGGGGGAGGAGCCCCTGGTAGAGGTCTACAGGAGGGCCCGGGACTGCGACTCCTTGGCGGCCTTCGGAAGTGTGGTGGGCTTCAACACCTTGGTGGATGTGGAGACGGCCCAGGAGATCGTCTCCACCTATGTGGAGGTGGTGGTTGCCCCCGGCTACGAGGAGGGCTGTTTGGAGGTGTTCGAGTCTAAGAAGAATTTGCGGGTCCTTGAGGTGGGGGGTTTGGAGTCCCTCAGCAGGTTCCAGGGGGACCCCCTGTGGCCCCTGGACATCAGCGTCCAGGCCGACGGCAGCCTAATCCTCCAAGCACCCATGCTGACCAAGGTGAGGGGCCCCGAAGACCTGCGGGTCGTCACCGAGACCCAGCCCACGCCAAGCCAGCTAAGGGACCTGCTGTTCAGCTGGTACGTATGCATGAACGTGAGGAGCAACGGCGTGGTCCTCTCCAAGGATCGGGCCACCATAGGGGTGGGCACGGGGCAGCAGGACCGGGTCACAGCGGTGAGGCTCGCCCTGGAGAAAGCCGAGGGGAGGGGCCACGGCGAGTCCCTCAAGGGCAGCGTACTGGCCTCCGACGGGTTCTTCCCCTTCCGCGACAGCATCGACCTCATGGCGGAGTACGGGGTCTCGGCCTGCGTGCAGCCTGGGGGGAGCATCCGGGACCGGGAGGTGATAGAGGCCTGCGATGAACACGGCATCGCCATGGCCTTCACCGATGAGAGGTGTTTCAGACACTTCTAGCCTAGTGGGGGTCTCTGCTTAGGGGGCAGGTGCTGCAGTGTGGCCCCCCCAGGAGGTCTAGGTAGCTTGACTCCCACTCCAATACCTTGATTCCATGGCTCCTCAGTTCCCTGTTGGTCCTGGTGTTCCGGTCGTAGGCGATGACCGTACCCGGCTTGACGGTGACTATGTTGGAGGCGCCACGGCTCTGCTCCATCAAGGCCCCCAACATATGGGGGACGCTCCAAGGGTCTTCGGGGTCCCCGCCCACGTATATGAAGCCGTCGGGCTCCACCTTCCCCTCCCTCACCAGGAAGTCGAGGAGGCTTTTCTCCCTGAGGAGTAGCCTGGGCTCTCCTCCTTGGTTCACGTAGACATCGGTGGCCCCCAGTCTCTGGAAGTGGGAGGGGTGTACCAGGGGGGCGAGGGGCCGCCCCATCTCCTCGCTCTGCCTCCTCACCGCCTCCAGGGCCTTCAAGAGGAGGCGCTTGGGGGGGTAGTCCTCCACCAACTCCGTGTCGAAGACGTAGGGCACCACCAACGCCCTCCCCTCCTCGGGGTAGTTGATGACGGTGTCCAAGTGCATATAGTCGACAGCAGGGGGGTCAGCCAGAGCCACTATGCAGCAGTACCTCACCTCCTCACCCCCCTCAGCGGCGAACACCCGCCTCGCTGCCTCCAAGGCCCCGGTGGAGGTGCTCCTCTGGCCCACCCCAATGGCCACCGTCTCCTCATCCACAATATGGGTGTCACCCCCCTCCACACAGGGAGGCTCGGTGTACACCCCCTCCACCTCGTTGGCATCATAGATGATGCGGGTTTTTTCGCTGAGAACGGGGTCGTAGAGGTAGCACAGCTTCACCACCCTGGGCTCAAACCTCCTGCTGAACCGCCTCATGTTGCATATGACGGTGCCAACCTGGGTGGTGAAGCTAGTGTCCCGGGGATACACCCAGGAAACCATCCGATGGGAGGGGAAGACCACCCTGCCCCCCTCCGCATCGTAGTAGGGGTGTGGGGGGTTGCCCCACAGCAGATGGTCCACGGTGAGCCCCCCAGGATTGGGGGGGTTGGCCAGCCCCCTCCAAACCATCTCCACCATCTCCCTCCGCTCGGCCAAGGTGGCGTCCTCGAGGATTCTAGTGAGGGTTTCCACGACTTCGAAGACCTGGACTCCCTGGGAGGAGAGGAGCTCTGGGAGCTGCATCCACTGGCGGTGGCCCTCCTCGAGCTGGGCGTGGGGGTCCCTGGCCACATAGTGGGTGCTGGACTCCACCCCCGCGAAGGGAAACCTCTCGGTCCAGGCTTGGGCGGCGGAGTCCTGCACCAGGACGGCGTTGAGCCTGCCCCACTCGGATTTAACGGTCCACATGGGCCTCCATGGGTGTGGAAGGGTAAAGGGTTTCCCCCCACAACTTAACAACTAAAAGGCAAGAGCCCAACCTGAAAACCACCAGCTTTAACCTAGCGCCTAAAGAAATCCGTTTAAGGGAAAACCCCAGCCACCCGGCGACTTAAACCAAGGAGCATAAAAGGATAAAACCCAAGCCACCCATCATAGACCTGCCTTGAAGAAGTACGCCCGCCTAGCCGCCCTAGTCCTGGTGCTCTCCCTCTCGGTGGGGGTGCTGGCAGCGGTGATAGACCTCCTGGGGGACATCACCCGCCTCAACCTGGACCAGGGGGGCCCAGCAACAAGCCTGGGGCTGGCCGAGGCCGCCGGGCTAACACGAGGCGGGGAGTCAACCCCCCTGGGGCTGGAGGCGAAGCAGCAGGGGGGCCCCATAGCCGTCATCAGGCTGCCCCCCCGCACCGCCTATCTGAGGAGGTATGCATTCTACAACTATTCTGGGGGGTTGTGGTGGAGAGAGAGGGGTTTGGAGTGGGTGGAGTATGGGGGGGAACTCCTGGAGCTGGGGCCGGGGCTTCCCCCCAACCCCCCTCAAACCCAGTTCCTGGTGGAGCCCCTCGTCAACCTAACGGGATTCATGCTTGTGCCCCAACACACCGACTACCTAGGGCTAAACGACTCGACCACCATCTACTACTACCCGGAAATCCAGTGTTTCGAGGCCCAAGAGGCCTACGATGAGGCCTACTGGGTGAGCTACAAGAGGTATGAGGCCAGCGCCAACGCCCTCAAGGCCAGCGAGGCCCGGGGGCCCCCAAAGGCCCTCCAGGTCCCAGAGGAGTTGGGGGAGGAGCTCCGCCAACTGGCCGAGGAGGTGGCTGGGGGACAGGGGAGCGACTACGACCGACTCGTAGCGCTGGCCGACTATTTGAAGGAGAATTATGAGTTTGATAAGGGGTACATGGGGCCCCCGCCGGGGGTGGACCCCATCCACTGGTTCCTCTTCCAGGAGGGGCGGGGGGTGGCAAGCCACTTCAACACCGCCTTGGTTTTGCTGGCAAGGAGCCTGGGCATACCAGTGCGGGCGGTGACGGGCTACCTGGTTAGACCCGACTTGGAGGTCCAATACGTCCTTCCCCAGCAGACCCATTTCTACGCCGAGGCCTACTTTGAGGGCCTGGGATGGGTGACGCTGGACGCCTCTCCCACCAAAACCGAGGAAGAAGAGGTGGAGGCAAACCAGGAGCCCACCATATGCAACATAACGGGTTGGGACGCCGTGGCCGTCCGGGGGGAGGAGTTCCACGTCTGGGGCACCGTTAAGACGCTGAACGGCACTGGGGTGGAAGGCGTCCAGGTGGAGGTCTGGGTCATGCAGAACAAGACGGCCCCCCTGGAGGAGGGCGTTCTGGTGGGGGTGGCGGAGACAGCTGGGGGGGTGTTCAACGCCACCTGCGTGGCGGGTGAGGGAGTTTGGCTGGGCGACTACAGCCTGGTTGCCCACAGCTTGGAGACCCCACGATACATGGAGTCCTACAGCGACCCCCAGCTGAGGGTGGTCTCCCGGCCCCATGTGGAGGTGAAGGGCCCCCAGAAAGTCTACCCAGGGGTAAACGTAACCTACACCGTAGCACTGGTGGACGGCTTCGACGGACACCCCATCGCCAACGCCTCAATAGAGGTGGCCACCCCGGAGGGCCTCCTTTCAGCCACCACCGACCCCCAGGGGAGGGCCAGGCTAACCCTTCTATTCCCAGAGACAGGTGAGACCCAGGTAGAGGTCTCCCACAGGGCCACCCCATACACCCTGGGCGCGGCCCAAACCCTCACAGTTAGCGTGGTCCCCCCACCCCCCGACCCCAGCTTTCTGCTGTCCCTCCTCAGGTTCCCCTACAACATCATCCTGGCCCTAACCGGGGCCATAGGGGTGGGGGTGGCCGCGGCTAGGAGGCGGAGAGGGCTTGGGGATGAGCCCGCCCTCCAGGAGAAGAGGGGGCTGGCCCCCATCAAGGAGTACATAGGTTTTGAGGACGGGGTGCCACTGGAGTATAAGAGCTACGAGGAGGGCGTGGTGAAGCTGTTTAACCGGTTCTTCGTCTCAGCCAGGAGGAGATTCCCCGAGATAGATGAGAGCTTGACGCCCAGGGAGTTCCAGGCCTTCTTGGAGGAGAGGCTGCCACCCACACTGGACGCCATGCTGGAGGACCTGGTCTCCAGCTATGAGGTGGCCATGTACAGCAACCTCTCCCTAGACCAAGATGACTTTAAACGCACACACGCCACAATAGAGTTCATAGTCGAGTTGATGAAGGATGGGGGAGAGGAGGAGCAGCCTACTTAGGGCCTCGGCCATATACCTCTTCATAGCCGCCCTCCTGGGCTTCCTCAGCTTCGCCACAGAGGTAACCGTAGGCGACGTGGCCAGCTTCCTCCCCTACGTGCCAGAAGGCTTGGCGCCTGCAAGCATCAGGGTGGTCCTCATACCGGTCCTAGTCTCCATAACCTTCTTCTACGCCACCAGCATCACAGGGGCCCTCTTCGAGGGGGAGCTAACCAGGGTTATCATAAGCCTCCTATACGCCGGGGGGTTCGCCTCCCTCATCCTTGTATTCATGGTGATCCAGCCCACAAACCAGGCCACCCGGGGCGCCGGCCTCCTACTGATGGCCTGCTACCTCATATACTTCGCCTACTCCATTCTCTCCACCCTGGCCCGCCTCAGAGGCCAGTTCTACCTCCGCGTCATCCCGGGGGCCCTCTCCCTATTCATCTACGGCCAGATACTCATCCAGATCGTCGACCTCTACACCCATGTACCGGGGGTGCCCGAGTCGGAGCAGGTGGCCCTCATCAAAAACGTCTTGGGGTGGGGCTCGGCTGCCGCCTCCCTCATCTCCCTGGTGGCCATCTTCAGAGACAGCAGAAACCCCTACGTAGCCCAGATAGGGGATGTGGCCTCCAACTACTTCTTCGTGGTCTCCGTCAGCATCATAGGCACCCTATACTACTACTTCGTGACGGGGGCCATAGCCCAGGTGAACCCTGTGGTGGAGCAGCTGAGCCCCTACGTGGAGTGGACCGGGGTGGTGGTGCTGGGGGCCTTCATCTTCCAGGTTATTAGGCGGGGCATGATGGAGTCCATGATGACCCCTGTGGAGGCGGGGAGGTGGGGCAGGCACATCCAGGATGTGAGCACCACCAAGGGGAGGAGCCTCCAGGAGTTCTCCCAGATCGTAGAGGAGTTCATCCAGGAAGGCTCCAAGGAGAGGCTCTTAGTACGCCTATTCCAGTTCCTAAGTGAGAACAGGGCCTCCGAGAGGGAGATGGTGGAGAGCCTGGAAGGCCTCATCAAGTACCAGGATGAGAGCCCCCCATATTTCTCCAGGAGGGGGACGGGGGAGAGGGTGGAGGCCCTGAACCGGGAGAGGAGGCTGAGGGTTTTGGAGGAGGCGGTGGAGCGCATAATGGGGTTGGGGTTGGGTGGAGTGGGGGTTGAGGTGAAGGAGGAGAGATAGTTGCAGGGAATGCATGTTGATAGAGTTAGGGCGATTAGCAACGCCATCCTGGAGGGCTTGGGCCAGGTCTACGTGGGGAAGCGCGTGGTGTTGAGGAAGATGCTGGCGGCCAGCCTGGCCAATGGACACGTGTTGTTCGAGGACTACCCGGGACTGGGCAAAACCCTGCTGGCCAAGCTTTTCGCCAAGATCACGGGGTGCCAAATGAAGCGCATCCAGTTCACCCCAGACCTGATGCCCGCCGACATCCTGGGCACCAAAGTCTACCGCCAGGAGAGAGGCGTATTCGAGTTGGAGAAGGGCCCCATCTTCACCAACGTCCTGCTGGCCGACGAGATCAACAGGTCGCCACCCAAGACCCAGGCGGGCCTCCTAGAGGCCATGGAGGAGCGCCAGGTCACCATCGAGGGGGAGACCCACTCCCTGGAGAAGCCCTTCTTCGTCATCGCCACCCAGAACCCCATAGAGATGGAGGGAACCTACCCCCTACCCGAGGCCCAGCTCGACCGCTTCCTCCTGAAGATGAACATGGGCTACGTGGAGACACTGAGCCAAGAGAGCCTCATATTGAAGAGGAGAATATACTGGAAGAGGGACGACCCCACCCAACTCGTCAAACCCGTCACCAACCAGCAAACCTTCAAGCGCCTCCAGGAGTTCATAGAGGAGAAGATATACGTAGACGACAAGATCATCGACTACATCAGCGAGATAGTCAGGGAGACGAGGAGACACCCCGTGGTAGAGGTGGGGGCCAGCCCCAGGGGAGGCTTGGCCCTCCTCAAAGTGGCCAGGGCCCACGCCGCCATCAACGGTAGGACCTTCGTCACACCAGACGATGTAAAGATGTTTGTCCACGAGGCCCTGGGCCACCGATGCATCATGAAGATGGAGTATGTCTTGGAGGGCAGCTTCAGCGTGGAAGCGGTGCTGAACGAGATACTGGACCAGGTGGAGGTCCCCAAGGACTTTATAGGGAAAAGGTAGAATGTTAAGCCGGGACACCATCGAGCTCGTCGTCACAGCCATGGTATACATAGTGCTGGGTATGTTCCTGGGGAACCTGATACTCATAGCCCTGGGAATGGCCCCCATCATATTCCTGAGCCTGGCCATCCTCGTGGGGCAACCCAGGGTGGACTCGGTGGTTAGAACGGGGAAAGACGTCAAGATCAACGTGGATGAGAGGATTAGCGACAGCCTCATGGTTCGGGTCTCAGGGGGCCCCGGCGTGGTGACGGTGTGTGACAGCCTGCCAGGGAGCTTCGCCCTGGAGGAGGGCAGCAACTTTAGAGCCCTCTGGAAGGGTTTGAAGCCCCTGGAGGCCGGTTTCAGCTACACCGCCAAGTGCGCCAAGAGGGGGTATTTCGACATCCGAGAGGTGGTCTACGAGTCCTGGCACCCCCTCCAGGTCTCCTCCAACATCCTGGGCATGACCTCTGCCAGGAGAACCATAGTGGTGCAACCCCAACCCCTCTTCGTGCGCAAAATAAAGAACCACAAGGGGGTCAGCAGGATACCCATGCCCATGGACGCCCGCTTCCGCTTCGGCATACCCACCACCGACTTCAAGGAGATCAGGGACTACCGGCCAGGCGACTACTACAGGGACATCAACTGGAAGGCCTCGGCAAAACACCTCAGCCTAAACAAAAACCGCTACATGGTCAACGACTACGAGCGGGAGGGCCGTAAGGTGGTCTGGGTCTTCCTGGACTCGGCCACCCACATGGCTCTGGGCACCGCGGTGAGCAACACCCTGGAGTACGCCGTGAGAGCCGCACTGGGGTTCGCCTCCTTCTACTTGGAGAGGGACTGCATGGTGGGCCTCTGCATCTACAACCACGACGCCACCCAGTGGGAGGGCCCCTTCGTATCCCAGGAGGAGGCCCTTGAGCTAGACCTCCCCGGTCTACACCAGATGGAGGAGGCCTTGGAGGCCCCCCCAGCGCCCAAGGAAGCCCCACGCCAACGACAACAGACACGGGTCCTATACCCCGACGTGGGGAAGCGCCAACAATACAGGATAACCAAGGAGCTCATCCAGGTGGAGATCAACTACAGCACCGAGAGCCTCAAAGAAGTGGTGCACACCTGCCGCAGACACATATTGGGGACCCAGCCCCTCTTCGTGGTCATAACCATGCTGGAGGCAGCCAACATCGAGGGCGTGGTGGAGGGGGTTAAAGAGCTCTACAAATACACCGGCTCAACGGCGGGTAGACCCAGTATAATACTGTTCAACGTGCAAGGCTACAACATAGCCGCCCAGAGCCAGGGAGAGAAGCTGGCAGCCAGGATACTCAACTACCACGCCCAGCCCTACTACGAGGTTCTGAGGCGCATGGGGGTGGCCCTGGTCAACTGGGACCCCATCGAGGAGAGCTTCGCCAACGCCCTTCAGAGACAGAGGGGGGTAGCATGAAAACAGGATTCCTGAGGACCATCGAAGCCATGGTGGCCGTGGCCTCCACCTACATGGCCGCCGTCACCATGATTCAAACCACCCTCTACCACAAACTACTGGAAAAGCTGGTGGGAAGCCCCTTTGGCCCCTGGGTTGAGGGAAACCTCTCCCTCATCAACCTCGCCATCATACTGGCTCTGGTGGCCGCCTCATTCACCTTTTGGAAGAGGGGTGATGAGGCTGGATTCAGCCGCATATTCAACCTGAACATGCTGCTGTTCTTCCCAAGCATCCTGGACTACAGCACCTTCAACTGGGTGGGGCTAATATTCGACCTGGAGCCCACACCAGGTGTGAGCCACCTATGGGTATTCATGGTGGGCCTTCTACTCCAGGTGACCTACCTCATGTTGAGGTACACCATCCGCATCCGACACACCTGGCAAGAGCTGGAGGCCCGCGGGGCGGAGGAGCCGGACCTCGAAAACATCGCCCAGGGACAACTGGGATACCTCTCCCTCCTAACCTGTTTAACCGCCCTAATCACCGCGGGGGTCTACTGGGCTGCCCCGATAATAGCTGAAGCAGCCGCCAAACCCCTATCCCAGCTCTCAACGCCCCACCTAGCCGCAGGCATAGCAGTGGTAGCCACCCTAGGCGCCTCCCTGGTCTTCTACCTTAGGGGGGAGGCTTAGAGGATTTCTCTGGGCTCGTAGGAGGCCTCCTTGGGGAACCTCTTGATGTAGGCCTCGGCCCTCTCCTTCACCGCCCTTATCTGGTTCTCGGCGTTGCCCAGATATCTCCCCCGGCTCTCCAGGAGCTCCCTCAGCTTCTCAGCGGAGACCCCGGCCTCTTGGAAGAGGGGCTCCTGGGCCAGCCTCTCCACCAGGCGGTTCTCCTGGGCGCCCTCCTGCCTCATCCTCAAGGCCTCCCCAACGGCGTGTTTCTTTATTAAAGCGTGGGCCTCCTCCCTCCCCAGTCCCAGCCTAACCGCCAACCCCAAGAAGTCGGTGGAGGCCAGGAAAGGCAGGTACCGCTCCACCTCGGCAGAGACCACCGCGGGGTAAACCCCCATCTCGTTGAGCACCGTTAGAGCCGTCTCCAATAGGCCGTCACACGCGTAGAAGGCGTCGGGGAGGACCACCCTCCGAAGGGCGGAGCAGCTCACATCCCCCTCCTCCCACTGGTCGCCCGCCAGGCGGGAGGCCCCATCCACATACATCTTAAGCAACTCGGCCAGGGCGCATATCCTCTCCGAGCTCCTCGTGTTCATCTTGTGGGGCATGACGCTGCTACCCACCTGGCCCTCCTTGAAGCCCTCGGTGACCAGCTCCTGCCCCGCCATGAGCCTCATGGTCTTGGCAAAGCTCTCAACGGGGGAGGCCAACGCCGAGAGGTGTTGGAGGGCCTTGTAGTCGAGGCTGCGGGGGTAGACCTGGCCAGGGGAGTCCAACACCCGGGAGAACCCGTAGGCCTCCATCACCCTCCTCTCAACCTCACGCGCCTTCTCCCCCGACCCCAACAGGTTGGCCAAGTCAAACTGGGTGCCCACAGCCCCCTTAAGACCCCTAAAGGGGTAGGACTCTATGAAGGCCTCGAACTCCTCCAGGTGGAACAACAGCTCCTCGGCCCACATGGCGAACCTCCGGCCCATGAGGGTCAACTGGGCGGCCTGGTGGTGGGTGCGGGCCGTCAACTCCAACCCCCGATACTCCCACGCCCGCTCCACCAAGTGCCGTAGAACACTGACGAACTTGCCGTGGACCAGCCTCATGGCGTCACGGATCTGGATCTGCTCCACGTTGTCCGTCACGTCCCGACTGGTCAACCCCAGGTGGATGTACTGGTAGCCACCCGCATCCCTGTTGAAGGCCTCGATCTTGGCCTTCACATCGTGCCTCGTCCTGGCCTCTATCTCCTTGATGGCCTCCAGGTCCACCTGGTCGACGGCCCGCTCATAGGCCTCCAAGGCCTCCTGGGGGACCTCCAACCCCAGCTCCCGCTGGGCCCTCAACACCGCCACCCAGAACCGCCTCTCCATCCTGGCCTTACCCAGCTCGCTCCAAACCTCGTTCATCTCCGGCGTGGCATACCTCTCGCTGAGCACATTGGGATTCATGGACCTCAAAACTAGAAGGGGGCTAGAGGTATTTCAAGGGTGTAGGCCCGCTCCCTGGAAAAGGTTAATACCCGTGGGCTGTTAGAGGCTTCGAGGCAGCTTGAGGTCGGTGCTGGTACTGTGTTTGGACGCCTTCCGGTTTGACCTCCTCTCGGAGGACCTAACCCCCAACCTCTGGGAGGCGGCCCAAGAGGGAGTCAACTACACCAACTGCAGAAGCGGGAACAGCACCACCATAAAAAGCATGCCCGTCCTCCTATGCGGCGAGGAGAAATACCTGCCTGGGCTGAGCCTACCCGCCAGGGTTAGACGGTTCGGCGCCACCTCGTATATGCTCAGCGCCAACAGCCTGGTGGACAGGGAGTTCAACAAATGGTGGACGGACTACTTCAGCTTCACCAAGAGGGAGAAAGGCGTGGACAAGGGCTTCGACCGCCGGAAGATGCTGAGGAGAGCCACGCCGCCCCTCAGCCTCCCCCCCTGGGCTAGGAGGGCTCTTAAGAGGTTCTACAGGTGGTTCAGCGACCCCCATAGCTACTTGGTCTACGACAGGTGTGAGACCATACTCCCAGCAGCCCAGGCCGTCCTGGAGACCCCCAGCCCCAAACTGGTGTGGGCCCACCTCATGGAAACCCACCAGCCCTACTACCCCCCCGAGGCCCTCAAACGTTGGGACCCGCGGGAACTCATCTACCTCAACGACCTCCAAATCGATGCCGCCAGGGGCTGGGTGAAGCTGGACGAGGAGACCAATGGGAGGCTGTGGGAGCTCTACCAGATGGAGGCCCACTACCTGGACCAACAGATAGGTCTACTGCTGGAAAAAATAGACCTCGAGAAAACCTCGGTGATCATAACCGCCGACCACGGGGAAGAATTCGGAGAACACGGCCAATGGGGCCACAG
>CAYWWV010000032.1:0-14919 GCA_964462185.1 uncultured Candidatus Bathyarchaeia archaeon
CCCCGGGCTGGGGGAGGCTTGGATCGCCTGGTTTGGGTTACCCCCCTCCCCCCCTGGTTGGGGCGTTTCATAGATATAGGGGTGGGAGCTACTCTATGCTGTGTTCGATATGGATTTGCGGCTTTTGGAGAGGCTGAGCAACGCCTTTGGCCCTCCGGGGGTGGAGGCGGAGCCTAGGAAGATCCTCCTGGGGGAGTTGCAGGGGGTGGCGGATGAGGTTTGGACGGATAAGCTTGGGAACGTCTTCTTCAGGCGGGTGGGGGAGGAGGGCGCCCCCCTCATCATGTTGGCGGCGCATATGGATGAGGTGGGGGTGCTGGTGACGCATATCGATGAGAGGGGGTTCCTCAGGTTCCATCCTTGGGGCATCGTGGGTGCGGTGCTGCCTGGGGAGAGGCTTAGGTTTATGGGGCGTAAGGGGCCCCTGGTGGGGGTTTTGGGGAGTAAGCCGCCCCACGTGTTGAGTGAGGAGGAGAGGAGGAAGGCCATCCCCGTGGACCAGTTGTTCGTGGATATTGGGGCTGGGAGCCGGGAGGAGGCGGAGGAGAAGGGTGCCTACGTGGGCATGACGGGTGTCTTCGATGTTGAGTTCAGGGATATGGGTGGGGGGTATGTGATGGGTAAGGCCTTCGATGACCGGGTTGGTTGCTACGTTTTGGCAGAGGTTTTCAAGTGGAGCCAGGGGAAGCCCTACAACCTGGTGGCGGTGGGGACGGTTCAGGAGGAGGTGGGGCTTAGGGGGAGCAAGACGGCTGCTTGGCAGGTGGACCCGGATTATGGGTTGGCCATCGAGAACACCTTCGCCATGGATATGCCTGGGGTGGAGGAGCATAAGGTGAGTTCCTCCCTTGGGAGGGGGCCTGTGGTGACCATTGCTGATAGGAGTGTCATCGCCCACCCCAAGGTCTTAGGGAGCATCATTGAGGCCGCCGAGGCCCAGGGGATTCCCTACCAGTTTAAGAGGGTGCCCAGCGGTGGGACGGATGCGGGTAGCATACACTTGACCAAGGCGGGGGTGCCCAGCGGCACCATAGCCAACCCCTGCAGATACATCCACGGGCCCTGCGGCGTCACCACCGTAGGCGACATCGAGAACACGGTGGAGCTGGTGAAGGCCTTCGTGAAGAGGGTTAGCGTCTAGCGGTCCAGTATGAAGTCCCACTTGACGCTGGTGGGCCTCCCTATGCGGCGCTTCACCATCTGGGCCCCCACCCTCTCCCCCACCTCCACGGGGGTGAGGGACTCTAGCAGCCTAACCGCGTTGTCCAGCTTGTCCTCCTTCTCAGCGTAGATGCTGAAGAGGGGCTCCCCCTCCTCCACAGAGTCACCGGTTTTGGCGTGGAGAACTATGCCGGCCCCTTTGGCGTTGGGGGTGCCCGCGGCCCTGGAGACCTTCACCAGGTCCCGGTTGTTGAACCCCAGCACCCTCCCCCCGGAGGGGCTCTCCACCACGTGGACGAACTCCCCCGGCACCAGGTCTCCGGGCTCCACCGATGAGTCGCCCCCCTGGGCCTCGATGATCTCCCTCATCTTCTCCAGGGCCTTCCCGCTGCGGACCAAGTCTAGGGCCATTTTCCTCCCCTCGCTGTGGCCCACCATCTCGAAGAGTATGCCTGCCAGCCCCGTGGCCTTGTCGAGGAGTTCCTGGGAGCCCCTCCCGCTTAGGGTCTCCAATGCTTCTCGCGCCTCCAGGATCGGGCCGATGTTGTAGCCGATGGGCTGGCTCCCCTCGGTGGCGGCGCACTCGATGTTTAGGCCAAGCCTCTTGCCCAGCTCTATGAAGTCTCCGGCCAGGCTCTCGGCTTCGACAAGGGTCTTTATCTTGGCCTGGGATCCTACGGGGATGTCGACGACCAAGTGGGTGCTTCCCATGGCCTTCTTCTTACTCATGATGCTGGGTAGGAGGAGGGGGTCTATGCTGAGGGGGTATTCCACCCTGATGAATAGGTCGTCGGCGGGGGCTAGCTCTATGCTCCCACCCCAAACTATGCAGGCCCCGACCTCTCCCACGATCTCCTTCACCCTCTCCAGGGGTATGTCAACGGGGGCCAGGGCCTCCATCCTGTCTGCGGTGCCCGCGGGGCTGGTGATGGCCCGGCTGCTGCTCTTGGGGATCAGGTAGCCGGCTGAGGCGACTATGGGGGCGACCAGTAGGGTGGTCTTGTCGCCGGGAACCCCTCCAATGCTGTGCTTGTCCAGTATGGGGGGCTCCCCCAAGTCCAGCTGCTTCCCACTCCAAATCATGGTGCGGCTCAGAGCCTCCACCTCCTCCATGCTCACCCCGTGGATGTGGAGGGCCGTCACGAAGGCTGCCAACTCTATGTCGCTGAGGTGGTGCTCCACCACATCACCCACAATCCGCTGGATCTTCCAGGGGGTTAGCCTCTGGCCGTTGATCTTCTCGCGGATGTAGTCCAGGCTCTCCGGCCTCCTAGCGGGCTCAACCCAGACCCGATCCCCCTCCTCCACCCCCAGGAATCGAGCCACCTCCGAGTAGACCCCCAGCACCCCAGGGTTGCCCTCCTCGCTGATGTTTAGTATGCAGACCGCGTGGCGATCCCCGTGTCTAACGAAAACCCTGTCGCTGCTGAACACCCCCAGGTTAGCGGCGTCCAAGCGGTTTATAACCACCACCAGGGGTCCACCCGCCTCGATGCGCAGCCTATCAACTACAAGCTCCAAAGCCGTCACCGGTAATAGAATGAATATTCGGTAAACCTAAAAACATAGTGGAGTAGTGTTCACCCGGTTATATGCGTTACATTGACTTCGTGGACCTGGACTACCAGCCAAGGGAGTCGGACCTGGTGTGCAAGTTCAGAGTAGACCCCGGGGACCACCCCATGGAGTTCATAGCGGGGGGGGTGGCCGCCGAGAGCAGTGTGGGGACCTGGACGGAGCTCTCCACGGAGGAGCCCTATGTGAGGGAGAGGGCGGCCAAGGTCTTCAGCTTGGAGGGGGACCGGTTCAAGGTGGCCTACCCCTTGGAGCTCTTCGAGCCGGGGAATATGCCCAACATATTGAGCAGCGTGGCGGGCAACGTCTTCGGGTTGGAGGACTTGAGGAGCCTGAGGCTGGAGGACATCTGGTTCCCAGGGGAGTTGGCGGGAAGCTTCAAGGGACCCAAGTACGGCGTTGAAGGGGTGCGAAGGGTTACAGGTGTGGAGGGGAGGCCCCTGGTGGGAACCATCATAAAGCCCAAGCTGGGCCTGGTCACCCGGGACCACGCCAAGGTTGCCTACGAGGCCTGGCTGGGGGGCTGCGACGTGGTGAAGGACGATGAGAACCTGGCCAACCAGGGCTTCAACCCCTTCGAAGACCGTCTGGCCCAGACCCTGGAGGCCCGGGACAAGGCCGAGCAGGAAACGGGGGAGAAAAAGGTCTACATGATCAACGTTTCAGCTGAGACCCGTGAGATGATGCGTAGAGCCGAGGCCGTTGAAGACCAGGGCGGACGGTACATGATGGTGGACATCCTCACCACGGGCTGGAGCAGCCTCCAAACCCTCCGAGACCTGGACCTAGACCTGGTGATCCACGCCCACAGGGCGGGCCACGCAGCCTTCACCCGGGACCCCCGCCACGGGATCAACATGGTGGTGATCTGCAAGGTGGCCAGGCTCATAGGGGTGGACCAGCTCCACGTGGGGACAGGCGTGGGCAAGATGGCGGAGACCCGGCGAGAGGTGGAGGAAAACATCGGGGCCTGCGTCGGGCCCCTCCACGGCCTCAAACCCGTTCTCCCCGTGGCCTCAGGGGGGCTACACCCCGGCATGGTCCCCCAGCTGGTGGACACCTTCGGCCTGGACACCGTCATCCAGGCTGGAGGCGGCATACACGGCCACCCCAAGGGGACGCTGGCAGGCGCCAGAGCCATGCGGCAGGCGGTGGACGCGGTGATCCAAGGGGTGCCCCTGGAGGAGTATGCCCAGGACCACGAGGAGCTGCGCCTAGCCCTGGAGCGATGGCCTTCCCCCTAGCATCCAGGGGTAGTGGCGGTGGATGGCCTCCAGGATGCTGTGGGGGCTGATGATCCCCTCCTCGGTAATCAAGCCGTGGATGTAGTCGCGTCGGGTTATGTCGAAGGCGGGGTTGAGTATCTTCAAGCCCTTGGGGGGGTTCTCCCAGATCTCCGCCGTCTCCCTCTCCTCTATGACCTCGTAGCCCCCTCTAATGGTCGCGGGGTCGAACTTGAGGAGGGTGGTGACCACGTAGAAGGGTATGCGGGCCTCCCAGGCTGCCAGCGCCACCTGGCTGGTGCCGATCTTGTTCACCACATTTCCCTCGCTGGTGATGGCGTCGCAGCCCACCAAGACGAAGTCCACCTCCTTCATGTAGTATCGGGCAGCCGAGTCCACGATCATGGTGGTATCCACCCCGGCCTCCACCAGCTCCCGCGCAGTGATCCTGCCTTGGTACTTGGGCCGGGTCTCCGTCTGGAGTACCCTGAACCTCACCCCCCTCTCATGGGCCCTCAACAGTGTCCCCGTCACGGCGCTGCTGTGGCAGTGGGTCATCACCGTGTCCCCGTCCTCGATGCGCCGGGCGCCCACCTCCACCATGTCCTCTCGCGCCCTCTCCAGCATCCCAAGGAAATCGGCCTCGGCGGCCCCCACCACTTCGGCCAACTCTCCAGGGGAACTCCACCTGGCCTCCAAGACTCTGGACTCGACGAACCTCAACCCATTCCTCATAAGGGGCTCCGTGGGCCTGGAACCCACCAAGACTTGGATTGAGTCCTCCAAGCAGGCCACGGCCTCCTCCCTCTCCACCCACTCCAGCTCCCTCAGCTCCGCGGCCAGGGCTTTGACGGCCTCAACGGCCACCTTGGTGGCCCCCTGGATCTCCAGGGCTTTTATCTTTCCCGCGGTCTCCGCTACGGGCATTGTTTCATCTGGGTGAGAGTAGGCTTGGTGGGGTTATAAGGATTGATTTTGGTGTGGTTCAAGGGCCCCAAAACAGTAACGTTTATAAGTAGTTAGCGTCGTGGGTTTAACGCTTGTTATGGGTAAAATACCCATAGTGGAGTAGGATAGATGAGTAGAGAAGTGAATATGGTTAAGGAAGAGAGGGCACACACCTGCCCCCAGTGTGGCAGCACAAAGCTGGTGAGCGACCGCCAGACTGGAGAGAGAGTATGCTCCCAGTGTGGACTGGTGGTAACCGAGAACATAGTGGACACCGGCCCCGAGTACCGGGTCTTCAACCTCCAGGAGGCCCGGGACCGCCGTCGAACTGGAACGGGGTACAGCATGAGCGTCTACGACCGGGGGCTTAGCACCGTTATCAAGGGGGACACCGACGCCAGCGGGAAGCGGTTGGACTACCTGACCCAGATGAAGATGAGGAGGCTGCAACGCGAGGACAACCGGAGCAAGGTCAACGAGACCCAGGCTCGCAACCTGAGCATAGCCATGGCCGAGCTGGACAGGATGGCCTCCGAGCTCCACCTGTCCCAGAACGTCAAGGAGAACGCCGCCCTCATCTACCGGCGGGCCCTCAAGAAGGACTTGATCCGGGGGCGCAGCATCGACGCCTTCGTGGCTGCCAGCCTTTATGCCGCGTGTAGGCTCCTCGGGGTGCCCAGGCCCCTGAAGGAGGTCTCCAAGGCCAGCAAGAGGCTTCACAGCGAGGTGGCCATGACCTACAGGCTCCTGGTGAGGGAGCTTCAGCTGAGGCTCCCCGTGGACAAGCCCTACAAGTTCATCCCCAGCATCGCGGCCAAGCTGGAGATCAGCCAGCCCACCGAACAGCTAGCCGTGAAGATTCTGAGGAAGGCGGAGGAGAACAAGGCCCTCACGGGGAAGGACCCCAGGGGGCTGGCCGCGGCCGCCCTCTACATGGCCTGCCAGGAAACCAAGGAGAGGCGGGTGCAGAGGGTGATAGCCAGGGCCGCCGGCACCACCGAGGTCACCCTGCGGAACAGGTATAGGGGGTTGAGGGAGGCCTTGGAGCGGCTGGATGTGACCCCCAGCGACCTGGCCCAAGGCAAGGCCTAACACACCTTATAAACACACCTACCAACAAGGGGGGGATGGCACCCCCAGGCGAGAGCCGCCCCCTCCTAGTATTGTTGTCCACCCAGTTGGCCGGTGGCCTGAGCATGGGGCTGGTGGCCCCCATCCTGGGGCTCTATTTTCGCTCGAGGGGGCTCACCCTGGCCCAGATCGGGTTCATAGGCTCGGCCTCCATGCTTGGGTGGTTCATATGGGAGCCGGTGGTGGGCCTCTACGCCGACAGGCTGGGCAAGACCCGAATACTGTCCCTAAGCCTGGCGGCCACAGGCCTCCTCTGGTTGGCCTACCCCCTGCGGGGGGGCTTCCCCTACTACGCCCTCTTGGAGTTGGTGAGGACCAGCCTCCTCTCCGCCTACAGCATCCCTGTGAAGGCCCTGACGGCCGAGCTACTCCCCTTGGACGGGAGGGGTAGGGCTTACGGGCGGTTCATGGCGGTGGTGAGCCTGGGAGGGGTGGTTAGCCCCCTGGTGGGTGGAGCCGCCTACCAGTCCCTGGGGCCCCGGACAGCCTTCATCCTAGCGGCCATCCTGGGGCTGGCAGGCTCGGCTCTGGCCCTACGCCTACCCAACCCACCCCCCAACCCCCACGTGGAGACCCCTTGGAGGGAGGCCCTAAGCCGGCCCCTCCTAACCATCTACGCCATCAGAGGACTCTACTTCACCAACGCCGGCTTCGCCTCCAGCTTCCTACCCATATTCCTCCACGAGACCCCCCGCCTCCAAGCCAGCGAGACCCAGGTGGGGGCCTTCCTCACCCTGATGCGGCTGGCGGGGGCCCTCTCCCGCCCCTGGGCTGGCCAAGCATGCGACAAGAAGCCCAAGGGCCTCATGGTGGGCCTGGGCCTCACAGGCCTCGCCGCCAGCTACCTGGGCCTCATGGGCCTCGGCGCATACGCCCTCTACCCCCTGGCAGCCCTCCAGGGCGTGGCCATCTCCATAGCCGACACCAGTATGATGCTGCACCTCATATCCATCACCCCAAGCCACGCCTCCAGCCTGGTGATGGGGCTCTACTCCGAGGCGGAGAACGTGGGGGGCCTCCTCTCCACACCGGTCCACGGCTACCTGTACCAGTCGTGGGGCCCCTGGGCCCCCATGGGAGCCCTGGTGGCAGCCCTCCTGCTAGACGCCACGCTGAGCCTTTGGGCCCTGGGGTGGAAATCAGAGAAGCCTGTACCTGCGGGTGGAGGGCTCGTAGGCCACTAGGCCCCTCTGGGCCAGCCTCTGGAGGGCGTCTCGGATCTGGTCGCGGCTTAGGGTTAGGTGGTGTTGGAGCTCGGAGGCCCTGGCCCTCCCCTCCTCCAGGAGGAGGGCGAAGGCCACCTTGTCCATGTTGGTGATCCTTCTCAACCTCTGCAACTCGATCAGCGTCTTCACCACGGGTTCCCACATATAACAGTATCGATTAAAGTCGAAGCATGGTACGTCGATAGACGAAGAAAGTTGTTTGGCCAAGCCCTCCCCACCCCCACAGGCTGGAAAAGACTAAACCCCAGAAGCCCCCAGAAACCCCCATGAGCCAATACGTGGAACGCCTCCGCAAATACATCCAGGAACACGGCGTGGAGGCCGAGGTCCTCACCTTCAACCAGTCCACCCACAGCGTAGCCGAGGCCGCCGCAGCCGTGGGGGCCAGCCCCGGGGAGTTCGTCAAATCCATATGCATGATTGGGCCCGGGGGCCAGCTCATAGTGGCCATAGTCAAGGGGGAGCACCGGGCCAGCACCAGGAGGGTGGCCAAGGCCCTGGGCATCGAGAGGCCAAGGGTGGCCACACCGGAGGAGATCCTGGAGAAGACGGGGTACCCTGCCGGCGGGGTGCCCGCCTTCGGGTATGAGGCCACCTTCCTCATGGACCCCAAGGTGCTGGAGAAGGAGAAGGTCTACAGCGGCGGGGGCTCCGAGAACGCCTTAACCCTCATGTCCCCCAGGGAGATGCTCCGGGTGAACGGCGCCCAAGTGGCCAGGGTCCGATCCTAGCCTGCCTTCACCGCGGTGAGGACCCGGTAGCCGCTTTTAATGGCCGAGACGGTGTGGCCCCCGAATACCTGGTCTATGTGGTTGGCCAGCATCTTGGCCCCCTTGTTGCTCTGGGCCACCATTTGGAGCAGGCCCCCCTCCCTGAGGCGTTGGTGGGCCCCCTCCACCATGGGGTAGACCACCCGCCTCATACCCGCAGATATGGGGGGGTTGGACACCACGGAGTCGAACCGGGTTTCCCCCAGGCATCGGTAGAGATCACCCCGCCGCACGGTGCAGTTAATCAGGTGGTGGGCCTTCACATTCATGCGGGCCAGCCTCACGGCCCTGGGGTTGATATCGGTCATCCACACGGAGAGGCCTGGGCTCTCCAGGGCAGCCAGGATTCCGAGGACCCCTATGCCGCAGCCCATGTCTAAGAGGTTTCCCTCTCGGGGCACCTCCATGGTCTCCGCCAGTAGCCGGGTGCCGTTGTCCACCCGCTTCCAGCTAAACAACCCTGGGGCGGTGTAGAGCCTCAACCTGCGCCCCCTCAAGGTGGCTTCCACCACCCCTAGTTCCATGGGGGCGGTGGGCTTCTCCGAGAAGTAGTGGCTATTCACGGCCTAACCCTCCTCTACCAGCCTCTGGGGTAGACGCCGCTGGGCATGATGACCCTGATTATGGTGGCTGCGATGCCGTGGTCCTCGGCTTGGATCTTGCCGCTGCTCATGGCCGCCTTCATGAGGGCCACGGCCTCCCCCTTCTGGGTGAAGACGGCCACCATGTCGTTGACCTGGATCCCCGATTCGTACCGGAGTATGCCTGGGACAGCCAGCTGGGCTCCGTTGCAGATGGCCTCCACCGCCGAGTCCCTGATCCAAATCTTGGGGAGCAGGGCCAAGGCGTCCTCGATGGGCCTCACCACCCTCCTGAGAGCCGAGTCGTCCCCCTCCTCCCTCCACAGATCCACGGCCTCCCTCAACTCGTAGAGGGTGTGGGCCTCCTCCTCGGTGAAAGGGCCGCTGCGGGTCCTGCGTAGCTCCCTCATGTGAGCCCCACACCCCAGGACCTCCCCAACATCGTGGCAGAGCTTGCGGATGTAGGTGCCGCTCTGGCAGGCCACCTTGAACAACCAGTTCACCCCATCCCCCTCCAAGAGGTCTATTCGGTAGATGCGGCGGGTCCTAAGCCTCCTGGCGACGCTGCTGCGGACGGGGGGCCTCTGGTAGACCTCCCCTTGGAAGAGGGCGAGGGTCTTCCAGACCCGTGGCTGGGAGACTCTTTCGTGGGTCCTCATCACGCAGACGTATTCCTTCCCCGAGTAGAGGAGGGCCTGGACGGCCTTGGTGCCTTTTTGGAGGGTTATGGGGAGGACCCCCGTCACCTTGGGGTCCAAGGTGCCGCCGTGCCCCACCCGGTCCAGCTCCAGCATCTTCTTCACCCAGGAAGCAACCTCGTGGCTGGTGGGGCCAGGGGTCTTGTCCACCACCACCAACCCGTATTGGAGCAGCTGGGGGGTGGGGCGCTCAGGGGGAGGGCAACCATACTCGGGGTTGGTCTCCTCCTCGGCCTTCACCCGAACCTCTCTGGCTATCTCCCAAGCCGGCCTCATAGATATCCGTCACTCAAGGGGCTAATTTAAAGGGACTGCTTCCACCACAGCCCTTAACTAACCACCACACCAACACCAAAGCGTGGTAACCCCCCAAGCAGTCAGGCGTCTAACCCTCGAGAAACAGCTGCTCACCAGCCCCCCTTCGAACCCTGGGAAGGCCCCTGTGTATGAGACCGTGGAGCAACTGGGGTGCGTCCAGATCGACAGCATAAACGTGGTGGAGAGAGCCCACTACCTCACCCTCTGGGCCAGACTGGGCCACTACCAAAAGAAACACCTGGAAGAGCTGGCGTATAGAGACAGAAAGCTATTTGAATACTGGGCCCACGGCAACAGCTACATCCCCACCACCCACTACAGGTACTTCACAAAGGACATGAAGGAGAGGGAGAAAGAACTACTCCCAAGACTCAAAAAGAGGACGGGGAAAGGCAAAGAACTCGTAGAAACAGTCCTCAAACGCATAAAAACAGAGGGCCCACTGGCCTCCAAGGACTTCGACACCCCTAGGAGAGGCCAGGGCGGGTGGTGGAACAGGAAGGAGGAGAAGATAGCCATGGACTACCTCTTCAACGCCGGAATCCTAATGGTCTCCCACCGAGAAAACTTCCAACGCTACTACGACCTCACCGAAAACATCCTCCCCTCCAACACAGACCTAAGCCCACCCACAGACGAGGAGCGGGCGTGGTTCTTCATCGAGGGAACCTTGCGAGCCCTGGGGGCTATACAACCCAGGGAGGCCCGGGAGTACTACCAGAGCTGGTGCGTGAAGACGGGGAAGACCGCCAAACAGATAGAGGCCATGCTGGTGGCTCGAGGGGAGGTGGTGGCTGTGGAGGTGGAGGGAGCCCAGGGGCCCTACTATTGTTTGGAGGGAGACGCCTCCAGGCTGGAGGAGTTGGAGGACGACTTCGGCTTCGAGGACGTAAACATGCTGGTGTACTTCGACAACTATATGTGGCTCCGAGACCGGGTCCGATTCCTCCACGGCTTCGAGCCAAAGCTGGAGGTGTACATACCGAGGGAGAGGAGGATGTACGGCTACTACCATCTCCCCATCCTCTACGGGGACAGGCTGGTGGCTAGGGTGGAGCCCAAGATGGACCGGGCTGAGGGAAAGCTCCTAGTAAAGGGCTACTGGACGGAGCCAGGCTTCAAGGAGACGGAGGACTACCAGGACAAGCTCCAAAAAAAGCTGGAGGCATTCGCCTCCTTCCACGGCGCCCACGAAGTCGAGTGGCTGTGCTAGGAGGGGGCTTTCATCGTCCTCGTCTCCAGAGGGGGCTCCCCCTTGATTGAGAGGACATACTCATAGGCTGCCTCCACACCCTCCTCCGAGCCCTCCAAGAGGAAGACCCTGGCGCCCTCCCCCCCGTGGATGCCGCCACCAGCCACGGGGAAGGCCTCCACCTGGAAAAGCCTCCTGAAGGCTTCCACCTCGGTGACCACATCGCCGTGGACCACGAAGAGGCCGCAGGGGAAGCCAAGGGACTTGTCGATCCTCCCCACACCCATCTCCCCCGCCACATCCCTGAGGGAGACAGGGACCATCTTGTCCAAGCCCACGGGGATGACGACCTGGACACCGTTGCGAACCAGGTGCCCCCAGGCCGCCCCGATGGTCCCCCCACCGCCACCGTGGACCAGTATACCAGCGTCGCCATAGGGGTCTATGGCGTTGGCCCCCTTCACAAACACATCCTCCGGGCCCATGCGGGCGAGGAAGGGCACCAACTCTCCCGTGGTGCACTCCACCATCGAGCCCCCCTCATACACCCTGTGCTTATACCGGCCCTCAGCCACCGTGATGCTTGCGGCCTCACCCGTAACCACCCCCGCGGTAAACATGCCCTTGTCGGGCAGTTCCAACCCCGTCAACTCCTCCACCAAGTAGGCATTGGTTGTCCCCGTGGCCACCACCAGGATTCCCTCCCTGTAGGCCTTTCTAACGGCCTCCATATTGGCCACGCAGTGGGCTATGAGCCTCTTTCCCTCTGCTGGGGTCAGTGTGACTTGCGCCTTCAACTCGATCGAATACCATTGGGGCCCCAGGGTAAATAAGATACCGCCATAATACGGGGGGTATTACAGTATTAATCCATGTTGGGTGGGCCCCCACAAATAACGGCGAAAAGGAAAAGCCTCCACCCCACCATAAAAACCCTTAACAGGTTCACGGAAAGGCTAAGAGGCCTCCCCATGCACCAAGGCCTCAGCGAATATCTCCCCGAAATCAGTGAGAGAGATGGCCTTCATCTTGCTACCCTTCTCCGAGACCACCAACCCCTTCATCTCCAGCCTTGAAACCACCCTGCTAAACCGGTTCCGCAGGGTGCTATTTGCCTCACCGTATCCAAACCAGCGGATAATATCACTTATACTGTCAGCCCTCCCCCCATGCTCGTAAAGCAACACCAGCAGCCTCTTCTCTCGGGCCCACTCCCTCTCCTCCGTCTTGCTGCTGGGCTCCAACCGGTAGCCGGGGAGCTTCAACTCTATGGGCGTACGGCTCTCCTGCTCCCTATTACGCTGGAACCATTCCTCGAACTCCGGCTCCCCCGGCCTCCCCTCCACATACCAAGCAGGGTTCTTGGAGGGAACCGAGTAGACGCGGGCGTTCCTAAACATGAGGGCCAGGGTCAAGGCGATCCCCATGGTGAGGTTGGTGGTGCTGGTGATGTCGATCAGGACGTCCTCCCCCACCTCCCGCGCCTGGCTCAGAATCCTGTAGATGGTTCTAAACGCGCTCCTCTGGTCCATAGGGTTGTAGGGCACCAGGACAGGGTCCAGGATCTCCAGCTTCTCCTTCAACTCCAAGGCGTTCGCCTTGCTCATATAGTTGAAGACATGGGTCCCAGGGTCCTCCCCCGTCTCACTGTAGAGCAGGTACAGCCGGGTTATCCCGTGGACCCTGCTCCAATATCTGATTCCGTCGAAAGCCCGCCTGTAATGGGTGCCCACCAGGCAAACGATGATCGTCACGGGTTAGCCCTTCCAGCCAATGAAGACAGGGAGCCCACTCCTTATAAAACCAACTGGACAATCCCATGTTTCGGTAATTGTTCCAAGCGGGACAGACATTCATGGATCAACCTTTTTTATCCCGACTATTCTCCCAAACTAGTAAGGCGGGTATTATTGGGGGACAAACAAGGTTAAGTAGGACTATTCCCCATATCCTTCCAACTAGAATTAGTGTGCCGCATCCAACACGCACACTAGAGGTTGAGTAAGTTGAAGGTCACACTGTACTCCCTGCCCGACTGCCCCAAGTGTGAAAAGTTGAAGAAGTATTTGAAGAGGCGAAACATCCCCTACGAGTCCCTTTGGTTCGACACCGATTCCCAGACGGAGTTCGTCATGATGAACGTCTTTGGAAACCCCCCCATCCTAACCATAGGAGACAAGGAGGTGGTGAGGACCAGCGAGGAGTTGTTTCAGGGCGAGGAGTTGATTGAGGAGAAGGTTGAGGAGTTGTTGAGGTTTGGCTAAGTATAGGGATTTGCCGCATTATCAGAGGAGGATAGATGAGTTCTTCACCACCAGTCTGTACATGGGTATGCCCATGGTGCATACCAGCGATGGCTATCTGGTGCCATGGGACAAGTCCAATATCAAGGAGAGCCTCCTGAGGGAGACCCAGCTGGCGGAGAAGATGTTTGACATCCCCTCCATCAGCGAGCTGGCGGCTGCGAGGGTGGCTGAGGAGGTGGAGAGGAGGTTTAGGTTGACCAAGCCCCGGTTCGTCTCCAGCTCCATGGTGAGGGAGGTCACCAACAACGTCTTGTTGGAGTGGAGCCAGGAGGTCCCCGAGTTCGGGATATACCGCAACCTGTTGACCCGGGTGGGCATACCCATCTACGACGCCTTCCAGATCGACTCGGGTGGGGGGTTCGAGTCCAAGGAGAACGCCAACCTCCAGCCCAACCCCGAGACGGTGCACAAGAAGAAGGCCGACAGGCTCAGCAAGGAGCAGTACCTCCTCCTCATGGAGCCCAAGCTGGCGACGGCTCACACGCGGGGGGACATCCACATCCACACCTTGGAGTACTTCGGGACCAGGCCTTTCTGCCAGGACTGGGACCTGAGGTACTTCCTCTACTATGGGCTTATCCCCGACGGCAACGGCTTCAGAAGCAGCGTCGCAGGCCCAGCCAAGCACCCTGAGGTGGCGGTGCTCCACAGCGTCAAAGTACTGGCGGCGGGGCAGACCAACTTCAGCGGGGGCCAGGGCTTCATGTACTACACCCTCTTCCTGGCCCCCTTCCTCCGGGGGCTCAGCTACGACCGGGTTAAACAGCTGGCCCAGATGATGTTCTACGAGCTCACCCAGACCTACGTCACCAGGGGGGGCCAGCTGGTGTTCAGCAACATCCAGCTCCCCCTGGGTGTGCCCGACATCTGGAAGGATGTCCCCGTGGTGAAGCATGGACAGGTGGGGCCGGACACCTATGGGGACTATGAGGACGAGGTCCAGACCTTCTTCAGGGCCATTACCGAGGTCGCCCTGGAGGGGGACTACTGGGGCAAGCCCTTCAACTTCCCCAAGAACGAGAACTACATCAGCCCCGAGTTCTTCAAGCCGGAGTACGACGACCTGTGGCTCCTGGTCCACGAGGCCGTGGCCAAGTACGGCTCCCCCTACTTCGACAACATGCTCCCCGCCTACAGGGGGTATGGCCAGGGCATCAGCTGCTACCAGTGCTGCGCCTACCAGTTCGCCAACACCCCTGAAACCGATGAGCACTTCGAGGAGAAGCTCTGGTTCCAGGATGGGATGCACTTCAGCATGGGGGGGTGGCAGGTTGTTAGCCTCAACATGCCCCGGCTGGCCTACCGGGCCAACGGGGACTACGACAGGCTGTTGGAGCTGGCCAAGGAGAATATGAGGCTGGCCATGGGGGTCTTCAAGGCTAAGAGGATGTGGATGGACAAGGCCATCAACAGCAACATGGTTCCCTTCGCCACCCAGAGGCCCCGGGACCCCAGGACGGGCCAGCGGGGGCCCCCAGCGGTGGACTTCGGCGAGCTGGTCCACGTCATAGGGGTGGTGGGCATCAACGAGATGGTCCAATACTTCACGGGGAGCCAGCTGCACGAGTCCGACGACGCGGTTAAGCTGGCGGTGAGGCTGCTATTGGACATGGAGAAGTACCGGAAGGGCTTGGAGATGACCAGCGGGTGGAAGGTGATGCTGGCCCGCACCCCCGCCGAGTCCACGGCCCAGACCTTCGCCGTGGCAGACCTGGTGAGCCCCGAGTACAGGAACATGGCCCGCAAGATGGTTAAGGGGGACACCACCACCATCCAGAGCCTCAACAAGA
>CAYWWV010000033.1:0-14192 GCA_964462185.1 uncultured Candidatus Bathyarchaeia archaeon
TCCCTATGGTGTGGCGGAGGACTTTGTAGTGGTGTATGAGTCGGAGAAGGGGTTGGTGAATTTTTACAATTTTGCTATTAACACTGATCTCCCCTATGAGTCTCCTCGGACCAATCAGGTGGCCATCCCCAGACCTGGGTAGTCTTTTTAGCGTGTGTTTGGTTCTTTGGTTTTATGGGTTTGGCGCCCCGCTTCCCCCCTCGTTTAGCTCTCTTGGTCAGTATTTTGGCTGTTAGCTCGGCCAGCATACTGATCAGGTGGGCCCAGGCTCCTCCGTTGGCGGTGGCCTCGTGGAGGATGGTTCTTAGTTCTTTGATGGTTCTGCCTTTCTTTTTGGTTGGGGGTGGTGTTGATGAGCTTCGGAGGGCGGGGGCTGGGGTGGTGGTTAGACTGGTGGTTATAGGGGTGGTCTTGGCTGTCCACTTTGCTTCATGGATCACCAGTCTCTCACTGACTACTGTGGCCAGCAGTGTTCTATTTGTCCATGTGGACCCTCTGCTGGTGGCTCTGGTGAGCCATTTCTGGCTGGGGGAGCGGCTGGGTGCTCGGGGCTTTGCAGGGGTTGTGCTGGGCTTCCTCGGGGCCTCCCTGATTGCTTGGGGGGATGTGGCTCCGGGCGGGGGTAGCTTGGTGGGGGACCTCCTGGCCCTGCTGGGGGGTGTGATGCTGGGGCTTTACATCCTGGGGGGGCGTGTGGCCAGGAGAAACCTCACGCTGGTGGCTTACGTCTTCCCCGTTTACCTGACGGCGGCTGTGGTTTTGCTGGGCCTCTCCTGGGTGATGGGAGTGGGCCTGGTGGGATATCCCCCCAGAACCATGGGGCTCTTCGCCTTAATCGCCTTGATTCCCATGATCTTCGGCCACACGGTTTACAACTGGGCCCTGCGGTATGTCTCCGCCCCCCTGGTGAGCGTAAGCCTCTTAGGCGAGCCTGTGGGCGCCAGCATCCTGGCCTACCTGGTGCTGGGGGAGGAGCCGGGTCTCCACGTCTTGGTGGGGGGCGCCGTTACCCTGGCGGGGATATTGCTGACTGTTTGGCCTGAGTCATAGGGGAATGGCTTTTCTATGGCTTGGGCTGTGGTAGAGGTATGCGTGCGGACTCTGGGCTTGTGAAGCGTTTTTTGGAGGAGTGTGACAGGGTATACCCTCTTTGCAAGGGGGTTAAGGATGAGATCGGTTTAAACCCTGAGCTGGGCAGCGAGGAGGAGCGGGCCAGCGCTCTGCTGGCGGGGGCCTTGAGGGATGCCGGCTTCCAGGTGGAGTACCCCTTCCACGGTATGCATACCGCGTTTAAAGCCGTTTACCGGGCTGGGGTTGGTGGTGGCGTGGTTGCTTTTTTGGCGGAGTACGATGCTTTGCCCCGGGTGGGGCATGGGTGCGGCCATAATATTATTGCTGCTTGCTCCTTGGGGGCGGGCTTGGCCCTAAGCCGGGTGATGGAGGAGGTGGGTGGTGAGGTGTGGGTGGTGGGTACTCCTGCCGAGGAGGGGCATGGTCCCTATGGGGGTGCCAAGGTCTCTATGGCTGAGGGGGGAGTCTTCGATGGGGTGGATGTCTGCCTTATGGCTCACCCCATGCCTGGGACCAGCATAGCCTCTACGGGGTTCTTGGCTGTCAGCGGGGTCTCCATCGAGTTTGAGGGCCGTTCTGCACACGCCGCTGCCGACGCCCACAATGGTGCCAACGCCTTGAATGCGGCCGTCTTGACCTATATGGCTGTTCACGCCAATAGGCAGCAGCTTCGCAGGGATGCCGACCCGGTGATTCATGGGATAATCACGGAGGGGGGTGTGGCCTCCAATGTGATCCCCGACAGGGCGTGCCTCCGATTCGGGGTTAGGAGCAGCGACGATGGTTACATCCCCGAGTTGGTGGAGATGGTGTCTAACTGTGCCCGGGGTGCTGCCCTGGCTACGGGTTGTAAGGTGTCCATCGAGTCTTCCAGGGGTTTGAGGAGCAGCATCCCCAACCGGGTGTTGGAGGGGGTGGTCACGGATGTATGGGATTTCTTGGGCCACCCCTACCAGGACCCGGAGGAGGTGGCCCGGACTCCCCCTGGGGGAAGCACGGATTTCGCCGATGTTACCCATGTGGTGCCGGGCATCCACCCTATGATTGGGGTGGGGGAGGCCGATGTGGCCATGCATAGCGCCGAGTTCGCTGAGAGGACTCTGGGGGCTGAGGGGGACCAGGCTGTGCTGCTGGGCATCAAGACCCTGGGCCTGGCGGCCCTGGAGGTCTTATGCGATGAAGCCCTCAGAAGGGAGGTCTGGGAGGAGTTTAGGCGGCGAAAAGGCGGGGTTTAGACCCCTTTTTTGACGTTTATCGATGTGTGTTCCAGCTGTTTTTCAGGTTTTTTCCCTTGGAGGCCGCTGGGATCGCCTGGGACGGGTGACCCCCCCTCCCCCCTAGATTGGCCTCCAGTGGATGCTGGTGGAGGTGGTGTACTTCTGTTTGACGGGGAACCCCATGCCTATTCTCAGCACCTCTGGGACGACTTGGTCGCGGAAGCGGGGGGTGGGTTGCCCCAGCTGTATTCCTTGGCACTCGGGGTCGAGGTATAGGTAGCAGACCTGGTTGTTTATGGTGGCCCGCGCGTTCTCCCCGTGTTTGTATACGGGTTTTCTGTAGATTCGGAAGGGGAATAGGCGGCAGGCTGTGGGCTTGGTTCCCTGGAGGGTGCATATCCACCGGTCCATGAGGGGGCGCTGGAAGACACATCGGCCGTCCCTCCTGTTTCTCAGGTAGGCCTTGCCCAGGCCGAACTCTAGGACGCTTTGCCCGTACCTCTTGTATACCTGCACCATCTCATCCATCCTAAGGGGGACTCGGTAGCCGATGCAGCAGTTTCCGCAGGCCTGGCACCTCCAGTCGGCCACCTCTCTCCAGGGGATGAGGGCGCTTTTCCTCAAGGCGTTTAGCCTAATGGATGGTGGTTTAAGAGTCTAACTGTGGCGTTACCGTCGGCGGTCTTTCTCGGCTTCCTCCAGCTCGTAGAGGAGTCCGAAGACGTCGTAGTGTTGGCGGATGAGTTTGGCTGTGAACTTGGCGAACCAGTAGAAGATGCCTAGGCTGAAGGCTAGGATGATGTAGGTGAGTATGTTTACTAGGAGCATCTGGGTGTTTTTGGGGGGTTGGGGGTTTTATTTCTTGCTGATCTGGGTGAGGGGGGCAGCCATGACCCAGGCGTCCTCGCCGTCCAGGTAGTAGCCGTAGTTGCGTTTCACCTTTTTGAAGCCCAGGCTTTCGTATAGCCTTATGGCTGGCTCGTTGGAGACCCGGACCTCCAGGTAGGCCTCGGTGCACTGGTAGGCCTTCCTACCGTTCTCCAGGGCTTGCTGGATGAGTGCTCTCCCGATTCCCCGCCTCCGGTATGGCTCCATGACGGCGATGGAGACTATGTGGCAGTGTTTTGCCGGGGTTAGCCTGCCCAGCTTGGACCAGCCTCTCTCTATTCGGCACATGATGTAGCCCTGTATCTGGTCGTCCACCTCGGCCACTATGAAGGTCTCGGGGTATCGGGTGTAGAGGTCCATGTAGAAGTATTGGCTGTAGTTCTCTGGGAGGCAGGTGGCGTTTATTGCCATGACCCTGTCCAGGTCGTTGGGCGTGAACCTTCTCAGTTTGTGTATCTGCTCCAATATTCGTCTATTGAAGGGGCTTCCCCCTGGGATTTAAAGAGATCGAGGGGGGAGGTTTAAAGGTGGCCTCCGGTGAGTAGTGGTTGATGGCGGGGGAGGCACTGCTGGAGAGGTTAGACCCCCGGGTCTCAGAAGCTGTGGCCAGGCATTTCGAGGTTGTGAAGGCTTACTGGGAGCGGGTGACCCCCACCTTCATCGTTAGGCCCCGGGGCGAAGGATACCGCCAGAGCTTGGTGAAACCCAGCTTCAAATCCCTGGCAGCAGAGTTGAAGCCCCTGGGATACCTCCCCAAGATAAGGTGGATAGTGGACAGCTACCATATATCCATCCTCCCCCGAGGGGAGCCGGTGGAGGAGGACCAGTCCCGTTTCCGGCTCCTCCTCGCTGTAACGGTGCTATCCATCGCCCTGGACGGCTTCTTGAGGAGTAGAAACCCCGTTCTGGCCAGGGAGTTGATGGCTGACACGCCTCTGGTCTTCAATGTGGCGGTTTTCACCCTGGGGGTCTTACTCATCTTCGCAGTCCACGAGTTTGGCCACCGCTTGGTGGCCCTGAGGAAGGGGCTTGACGTCTCCATGCCCTACTTCATCCCTGCCCCCCCTGGGATGGGGGGCACCCTGGGGGCCGTTATAGCCCAGCGGGAGCCCCCGGTGAATCGTGACGACCTTTTCGACCTGGGTTTAAGCGGCCCCCTGGCTGGATTCGCTGTGACCACCGTCCTCAGCTTCATCGGCCTTTGGCTGAGCTTCGTGGTGGATGAAGCCTGGGTCTTTAGGTGGATGGTGGAGTACCCGGCCACCCGTTTCCAGATAATACCCCTGCCCCAGGTGATGGAGGCCGCAGCCTCCCTGGTGAAGCCCACGGGGCCCGGGGAGGTCTTGATCCTCCACCCCCTGGCATTCGCGTGCTGGGTGGGCTTCATGGTGACCTTCATAAACCTCATCCCCTCCTGGCAGCTGGATGGGGGCCACATCGTGAGAAGCCTCCTGGGAAGGGAGAGCCACAAGATCGTCTCGGTGGCCGGCGTCTTGCTCTTGGTGGTCTCCGGCTACGTGGTTATGGGGGTGGTGGTGGCCTTCTTCATGATGCGGGAGGGCAGGGAATCCGTGGAGCCTCTAGACGACCTGTCGCCCCTCAGCCTCTCCAGGAAGCTGGGCCTGCTGGTGTATGTGGGCGTCATGATCCTCAGCCTGGTAACCCTCTTCTCCGTATAGCCCCGGCAGGTACACCCTGAAACAGGTGCCCACCCCTGGCTCAGATTCCACCTTTATCCTACCTCTGTGGAGGTCTACGGTTTGCTTGACGGAGACCAGGCCCAGCCCCATCCCGTTGGGCTTGGTGGTGTGGAACGGGGTGAACAGCTTCCCCATGTCCTCAATCCCCACACCAGTGTCGCCAACCGAGACCACCAGCCAACCCCCCTCCCTCCCAGTCTCCACAGTCAGCCTCCCCCCCTCCGGCATGGCCTCCACCGCGTTCTTCACCAGGTTGTAAACCATCCTCTGAATCTTCACCTTGTCAAACATCCCCACTAGGGGCTCGGGGCTTAGGATGGTCTCCACCTCCACGTTTTCAGGGAGGACTTGGAGGAGGAGAATCTGGGAGACGAGGGCGTTCAAGTCCAGCCTGGCTAGGCTCAGCTTGGAGCCCAAGTCCTGGTAGACCAACTCCTCCAGCAAATTCAAAATAAAGTCGGCGCTCTCATCGATGATATCCATCATCCTCTCAGCGTTAGCAGGGTTGGCGCGTAGGATGGCGCAGGCGTTCTTAATGCTCTGGAGGGAGCTTCTAACGTCATGGCGAACCAGCCTTGTAACCCGGCCCACTGCGTCCAGGATCCCCTGGATCTCCTGCCTCTGGGCCTCGGCGAGACTCCTCTCAAATCGGAGACCCCTTAAAGCCGCCAAGGTGTGCATCGCCAGGATCTCCATCAACAGCCTCTGGCTATTATCCAACCCCTGGGTGGGGCTCCACACGGTGATAGACCCCACCGTGCCTCCTTCGTGTTGGAGGTCCACCTGGATGGCGTGGCTCCCCTCCAGCGGGGTTCCCCACGACTTGTCCAATTGGTAGCCCCCGTAGCTGTAAACCAGCCTCCCCGCGTTGAACCCCAAAATCTCCCTCACAGCCTCCCCCAAAGCCCGCACCAAGTCCTCCTCCGAGTGGACCGCCGAGACCTTGTAGGCGTATAGGTTGAGGGCCTTCAAGTCTGCCTCCATCCTAACCCTCGGCGTGATGTCGCGGAGAAGCACACACCACTTTAAGTATCGGCCCCTCCAGTCCTTGAAGGGGAATTGGGAGGCGTCATAGACCCTCCCATTCACCTCGATGTCCCTACGGCTCCACCCCTTCAACCCCACCCCTAGGAGCCTCTCCACTGGGAGGTCTATCAGCAGGTCCCAGGGGAGCCCTAGGGCTTTGGAGAATGCGCCTTTGGCAGCGTTGTTCATCTCTAGGACCTTGCCCTGGTTATCGGCCACCAGCACCAGGTCCTTCACACCGTTCACAATTCGGCCATACTCAACGTGGAATAGCTCCCCCACCTTGAGGTCCTGGGGGGTGAAGACCATGAGGAGTATGCTGGCTAGGGCGAAGATGGTTGGGGTGGGGTCTAGCTGGGTGTTGTTGGATAGGAAGACGCTGTAGACGTGGGTTAAGACTGGTAGGACGCTTAGGAGCCAGAGGAGGCCTCCTTTAAGCTTTCGTCTAGGGTTGTTGGCCAGGACCCATTGGAGGGCTAGGAAGCTGCTGACCACTAGAACCACGTAGCTGTATAGTGTGAATACGAGCAGGCCCCATCCGTACTCCTTGGCGAGGGGCATGTGGGGGTCCCAGAGGTAGATTCTGGCTGCCCGGTATATGAGGCCGTGCCAGGGGTCGGTGAGGAGCATTAGAAGGGTTGCGAGGGGTGGGATGGCGAAGGCTAGGGCCTTCTTTCCCCGGGTGTATTCGTGTCTTCCGGTGAATGCGGCTACGAATAGGGGCCAGGCGTTGGTTAGGATCATTCCTAGGATTTGGAAGCGGGCCCAGAAGAGCTTGGTGGGGAGGCTGGTGTAGTACATCTCCAGGGCGCTGCCCAGACTCCAGATGCTGGCCCCCAGGATGACCAGGCTGAGGAATCTGGACCTCCTGTGCTGGTAGGCGAGGACAACGTATCCGGAGATGAAGCTAGTGACTACAGCTAGGATTAGGTTTACCAGCACTAGCTTCATGGAGGCTTCCGCTATTCCGTTTAAGGTGGCTTTAAATCGATTATTTACGTGGGATAGGTATCACTACTTGGTTTGGATGAGGGTGGTGCAGCCCTGTGGGACAAGGAGGGTTTCGCGGCTCCTCCTGCCCGAGTAGGCTGCTTGGAGGGCTTGGTTCGCGGTTCGAGCCACCTCGATTCCCAGGGGCTTCGAGTGGAGTCCTGGGAGGGCTGTGCAGGCCACCAGTTTGAACCGCCTCTGGGCCTCCCGTAGAAGGGCCAGGGCCTCGGCTCCGTACATATACCTGCGCTGCAACTCCTTGGGGTCTTTAACCCTGGCTAGGGTTTGGAAGGCGTCTGCCCCCAGGCCCCCGCTGCATTGGGCGAGGAGGACCAGGGCGCCGTTCCTCTTGAGGGCTCGGGTGGCCGTGGCGAGGGCCCAGGTTGCTTGGTAGAGGGTGTGGTCGTGGGGCTCGCCCCCGGGTGAGACCACCACCACGTCGACGGGGGCCTCCACCTGGGCCTCGGGGGCGCCGGCCAGGGCTGTGAGGGCCTTCCCCCAAGACTCCCTGGGGCTCCCCGAGTAGGCCTCCAGGAGCCTTCCCTCCCCGTCAACCACCAGGTTCACCGCGTAGTCCAGCCCCGCATGGTCCAAGGCCTCCAAGGTCCCCTCCTTCACCGGGTTAAGCTCCAGCCTACCCGCCATGGGTGGGGAGTCCATCAGGCTTCGGCGAATCCCCGCTATGGTTGCCTTGGAGGCTAGCCCCGGCACGACGGCGCTGTGGGCTCCGGCGTAGCCAGCTAGGGGGTCCACCCGTGTTTGGCCCAGGGCTATTCTGAGGTCTGCCCCCGTCCAGAGGGATGAGACCTCGACAGGGGTGCCTTTACTGGTCTCCCCCACATGGCTGGTCTCCCCCATGCCGTTGAACTCCACCACCTCCACGCCCCTCAGCAAGGGGTCTCCCTCCAGGGCTCTCCTCACCCTGTTTCCCCCCCCTGGCGCCTCCCCCGAGCCCAGCAGGACGGTTATCCTCTCCCTGGGCACCACCTCGTCCACCAGTACGTTCACCACCTCCCTGAGGGCCACGGCAAGGGCGCTGGGGTGGGAGTATATGTCTAGGGCTATGCAGGCCTTTCCAGCGGCCCCCGCCAGCTCGTCGAGGGGGGGCCCCGAGGGGTTGGCCATGGCGTCGTGGAGAACCTGTGTGGGGCTTCTGCTGGGTTGGGGGTATGTGGGCTCGGCCACCCCCACCAGGTTGGCCACGTCCACGGAGACGTAGACCTGTGTCTCCCCGTAGGGAAGCCAGTGGTCAGCCATAAACCAGAGGGGGCTCCCCCGGCTATTGACTTTTATCCCTGCTCATGTGCCGGCTACTGTTGCCCAGGGCCTTTTTGAACCTCTCTCGCAGCCGGGCCAGCTCGCTGGGGTCTGGGGTCTCCCCCCTTCCAACCCTTTCATCCAGCTTGGAGAGTTCACCCGCTAGCACCCTGTCCCTTAGAGCCGACCTTAGGCCTCGGGACTCTTTTTCCATGGCCCTCAGCCTCCAGACGGCCTCCCCCACACGCCCCTCCTCCAGGAGGGCTCTGATCTCCTCCATCCTCCCATCGCTTAGATTGCCCACCACCTGGCCCAGCGCCGCCAGCCTGGCCTCCAGCCTCTCGGTGTATCGCCTGGCCAGCATAAGGCTCACCTCCTCCCTGTGGGCCGCCTGGGCCTCCTGGATGTCGCCCAGCTTCTCATACACTAGAGACAGGGCCTCCACCGCGCTGGACTGGTTCCCCTCCTCGAGTTGCTCTAGGGCCAGGCCCACCGCCCTCCGGGCCTCCTCCAGCCCAGGGCCCCCACCCCCAAAACCCTCCTCCTCCAGGGCGTCCTGAACCCTCTCCATGGCCCCCAAATGGCTGAGAAGCCTCAGGGCCCAGCCCCTCGCCGCGGCCTCCTCCAGGGCCTCCTCCAACTCCTCGGGCTCCTCCTCCAGGGCGGCCAGGGCCTCCCCCAGCAGCCTCTGGGCCTCCTGGAAGCGGTGGGCGGCCTCACCCCACTCCCCCCCCTCCAGGAGTGTCTGGGCCTCTTCCAAGGCCTCTAGGGCTGACTCATACTCGGCTGGAGCCTCCTCCACCCCCGCCCTCAGCATGAAGGCCTCCACCGCCTCCCTGGCTCTCTGGGCCATATCGCCCAGGACCTGGGCCCGCTGGGACTCGTTGAGCCTGCTCAGGGTGAAGGATGCCCAGGTCTCCCCCTCGGCCAGGAGGCGTATGCGGTATGTGTCCAGGGGGAGGCCTGAGGTGTTCACCGTGGCCTGGAAGCCCCCGTCTGGGCCCGTTGTGATGTTCCACGCGGCCATGAGTCCCCGGCTACCCCAAAGCTCCAGGCGGGCCTGGGCAGTGGGGGCGTGTCCCCTTACTGCCAGCTGGGTGCCAGGGGTGACCAGGGGTGGCAGAGCCTCCAGGCTGGGTTGCGCGTATGCCAGGGCCGGGGCAAGGGCCAGCGCCAACAAGGCGAGTAAGGCCAACCGCTTCATCATCGAGTACCCCTACCCCCCCGCAGTATTAGAGGGACGCCGCGGAACCCCTGTTCCACCCCTACTTCCCCTCCTCATGTACTCCTTGCTTATGGAGACCAGGCTCTGGCCCCCCACCTTCCTCTCATCCACCACCCCAAACCTCTGAAGCCTCTTGATCATCCTCCACGCGCTGGTGCGGGGGATGTCGAACCGCTCCCTTATGTCGTAGGCGAAGGCCTCCCCGTCGTTCTCCGCTAGGAACTCCAGGACCATCCTGTCGTCCACCCTGAGCTCGGGGTGCTCCTGGAACAGCCTCTCCAGGTCCACCTCCACCCTGGTGGGGGCCCCGCCCCCCCCGCGGAGCCTCCAAAGGGCTACGGCTACGGCGACAAGGGCGGCGGCCCCCAGCAGTCCCAGGGGCAGCAGGGGGTGTAGTCCTCCGAGGGGTTCCTCGCTGGTGAGGGCCAGTTCCAGGGCCTGCCTCGCTAGCGCCTCGGCCTCCCCATACCTCCCCTCCAAGAGGGCTGCCTCCGCCTCCGAGACCAGGCGGTCCGCCTCCTCCAGGTTGCTGGTTTTACCCGCTTGGTAGGCCGTTTCCACGGCCTCCTCTGCCAGCGATAGCTTGGCCTCGGCCCCGGCCTTGGATAGGGCTGCCTCCTCCACCAGGAGGACCACCATCCCCGCCAGTTGCTCCGCCTCGGCGAACCGCCCCTCCGCGTGGAGGCTCCAGGCCTCCTCCAGGAGCTCCACAGCCCCCTGGACCACCACCCCCTCGCCCTCGGCCTCCTCCAATGCCTTCTCGGCCTCCCCCAGGGCCTGGGCCGCGGCCTCCCCGGGGTCCCCCAGGCTCCACGTGTACTCCACGTGGGCTCCCCCGGGGGGAAGGAGTATCCAGGGGCTCTCCCCCTCCAAGCCGATCTCCAGGGGGGTGGCGTTCAAGTACAGTATGACGGAGCCCGGGGGGAATTGGACCCTGCAGGGGATGGGGGTGGGGGCCTTGAAGCTCCATGTGGCGCCCTCTTTGCTGGTGAATCCCTGGGTGAAGTAGGTGAGGTTCACCTGGGTGGAGCCCAGGGTGTAGATGGTGGCGGACCCTCCCTCCTGGGAGTATTGGAGGGGGAGGCCCTCCTCGTTGGTGGCCAGCAGCATCTCTGGGGACTGGGACAGGAGGGTGATGTTGATCTCCACCGCGGTGGCGTTGGCCAGGTAGAGGGCTTGGACCTGGGTGTAGCCGTCGCCATAAACCGTGTAGGATAGCTGCCAAAGGGTCTCCGCCTCCACTGGGGCCACGGCTGCCACAGCCAGCACAGCCGCTGCAAGGAGCCACCAACCCTTCAATAAAACCCCTCCCTAATTCTTCCTGGACCCATGTAAAAGGTTTATAGGGCTTGGACCCCATCCAGGTCTGATGACGGAGAAGAAAACCCTTTATTTCGAGTCTCCTGGGGAGGAGAACACCGATGCCACCTTGAAGGCGGCATACGAGAGGGCCCAGGAGCTGGGAATAAGGAATGTGGTGGTGAGCTCCACCCGCGGGGGCACCGCCTTGAAGGCCTTGGAGGTCTTCGAGGGGTTCAACGTGGTGGTGGTGACCCACCAGGCCGGGTTCCGGGAGCCTGGGCGGATAGAGATGAGTGATGAGACGGTGGAGGAGGTGAGGGCTAAGGGTGGGAAGGTTTTAACCACCGCCCACGCCTTTGGGGGTGTTTCCAGCGCGATCTGGAAGAAGTACAACACCCTGGCGCCTGGGATGCTGGTGGCTAACGTGCTGCGGATATTTGGGCAGGGGATGAAGGTGGCCCTGGAGGTGGTCCTGATGGCAGCCGACGCCGGCCTCCTCCCCATGGACGAGGACGTCATCGCCATCACCGGGACGGGGCGGGGCGCCGACACCGCGGTGGTGGTGAAGCCCGCCCACTCCACCCAGTTCTTCGACCTCTATGTGAGGGAGATCATAGCCAAGCCCCTCACCCGTTAAACCCCCCTTTTTTCACTCGTACAATAACAGTTCTTATCAACCCCTGGTGCACCTTTATCTGAGGGAGTTGATAGAGGTCAGGTTTCATGGGATGGGTGGCCAGGGGGCAGTAATGGGTGCGCTGATGCTGGCCGAGGCCGCCTTTTCCGAGGGGAAATACGCCCAAAAGATACCTGTTTACGGGGGTATGAGGAGGGGGGGAGACGTAACCGTCTTCCTCAGGCTGGACGATAAACCCATACGGCGTACTTCGGGGATATACAACCCCGACGCCGTGGTGGTGCTGGACCCTACTTTGGTGGAACACCCGCCTGTGAGGCGGGGGCTGAAGGAGGGGGGCACCGCCATCGTCAACTGGTCTGCCGACCCGGGGGAGATCGATCTGGGTGTAAAGCTGGGAAAGCTGGCTGTGGTGGACGCCACCGCCATAAGCGCCGAGTTGTTCGGCCAGCGGGCCATACCCATCGTCAACACCATCATGATGGGGGCTATAGCCAAGGTCACCGATTGGGTGAGGCTGGAGAGCCTCTTCGATCCCATAATGCACACCTTCCCAGGGCGGATCGGGGAGTTGAACGTGGAGGCCTGCAAGCGGGGGTACCAGGAGGTGGAGGCCTACTAATGTCCCAGATAGTCAGGGCCTTCGCCCCCAAATTCAACCCCGAGAAATGCATCAGCTGCGGGCTCTGCCAGCTCTACTGCCCCGAGAGCACCGTTAGGCTGAGGGGTGAGAAGGATGTGGTTTTCGACTACCGGTACTGTAAGGGTTGTGGTATATGCGCCAACGAGTGCCCCGTGGGGGCCATTGAGATGGTTAAGGAGGGGGAGCAATGAGTTTCACGCGTATGATGGAGGGGAATGAGGCCGCTGCATGGGGGGCTAGGCTGGCCCGGGCCCAGGTGGTCCCCGCCTACCCCATCACCCCCCAGACCGAGCTCATCAGCACCATTGCCAACTTCATCGCCGAGGGCGCCATGGACACCCAGTATATCAAGGTGGAGGGGGAGCACACCGCTATGGCTGCCGCCATCGGGGCCTCGGCGGCTGGGGCCAGGGTCTTCACCGCCTCGGCCAGCCAGGGGGTGGCTTACATGGATGAGCCTCTCTGGATACCGCCTGGGCGGAGGCTGCCCATCGTCATGTGTTTCGTCAACAGGTCGATGGCCCCGCTGGGGGGCCTGAGGCCCGACCACAATGACTCGCTGCACCAGAGGGACAAGGGCTGGATTATGCTTTACTGTGAGAACAGCCAGGAGGTCTTGGACACGGTGTTGATGGCCTACAAGATCGCCGAGGACCCCAGGGTCTACCTGCCCGTAGGGGTTAGCTACGACGGCTACTTCACCTCGGCCACGGCCACCCCCACCACGGTGCCCAGCCAGGAGGAGGTGGATGAGTGGCTGCCCCCCTACCGCCATGAGTGGTACGACTTGGTGCCCGACAGCTATAGGATGCCCCCGCCCAAGAGCTTCCTGGAGCAGAGGATGGGGGTCCAGGAGGCGCAGGAGCGGGCCAAGGAGGTGATCAAGGAGGTGGACAGGGATTTCAAGGCCAGGTTTGGCAGGGGGTACGGGGGCCTGGTGGAGGAGTATCGGTGTGAGGACGTGGACGCCGTCATCGTCACCATGGCCTCTATGACGGGTACGGCCAGGGATGTCATCGACGAGCTCCAGGAGGAGGGTAAGAGGGTGGGCTTGGTGAAGCTCAAGGCCTTCCGGCCCTTCCCCACGGAGGAGTTCCAGAGCATTGGGCGCAGGGTGAAGGCCATAGGCGTGGTGGACCGCAACAACTGTTTCGGGTCTGCGGGGGGCGGCGTGGTGGCCCTGGAGGTGGCCCGCGCCCTCTACGAGTTGGAGGAGAGGCCTGTCCTGGCTGATTTCCACGTGGGTCTCTCGGGGACCGATGTGACGTTGAACCAGTTGAGGTACATCGCCTTGGAGACGCTGGAGGCCGCCGAGAGGGGTCGGGCTAAGATGGTTGTGGACTGGGTTGAGACCCACGACCTGGGGGAGGTGATGTGATGTACGAGGAGTTTGACAGGTTTTACGAGGAGTCCCTCATACAGGGCGGCACCACTTGCTGCCCAGGGTGTGGGGGCCCCCTCTTCTGGAAGCTGGCGCTCAAGGTGCTGGGGCCCAACACCATCGTCTACGGCGATGGCCCCTGCGCCATGTGCGCCCTGAGGTCCATTAAGGTGCCCCACTATGGCATCCACTTCAGCTTCGTGGCCGACGGCTCTACGGGGATAGTGGCGGCGTTGAGGGCGCGGGGGAGGGAGGATGTGACCGTGGTCTCCAGCGCCGGGGATGGGGCCACCGCCGACATCAGCCTGGGGAAGGTGAGTGGGGCGGCGGAGCGCAACGAGAACATGATCCAGATCTGCATCGACAACGAGGCCTACATGAACACGGGGATCCAGAAGAGCGGGTTGACGCCCTACGGGGCCTGGACCACCACGACGCCGAGGGGCAAGGAGGGGGAGAAGAAGGATGTGCCCATGATTATGGCGGCCCACCGGGTGCCCTACGTGGCCACGGCCTCGGTGGCCTACCCCCGGGACCTGTGGGCCAAGCTGGAGAAGGCCAAGGGCATCGAGGGCTTCCGCTTCATCCACACCGTCATCCCCTGCCCCACTGGTTGGAGGTTTGACCCGGCCAAGTCGGTGGAGGTGACCCGGCTGGGGGTGGACACCTGGGTGAACCCCCTCTACGAGGTGGAGGAGGGGGTGCTGCGGCTCAACAGGCGGTCGGAGGCCAAGCCCGTGAGGGAGTACCTGAAGGCCCAGGGCAGGTTCCGCCACCTAACGGAGGAGCAGATAGCCTACGTCCAGGCCCAGGTGGACGCCAAGCGGGAGGACCTGTTGGCCAACGACGGCAAGA
>CAYWWV010000034.1:0-13973 GCA_964462185.1 uncultured Candidatus Bathyarchaeia archaeon
GCCCAACTGGTACTGGAACACCGACACCCCAACCGTTAAAACAAGTTAAACCTAAACCAACCATGGCTATAACCTATTTAAAAATTTTGAAGGTTCGCTGATGGGTTTAAAGCCTAGTAAAACCAGGTACTAGACGTCTAAAGATGGCTAGAGACTCCATCCAAGGCTTCACAGACCAAGAGCTCGACTACTATAGCCGTCAGATAATGCTGAGGGACATGGGCCTCGACGCCCAGAGAAGACTCAAGTCCTCCACGGCCACCATTGTGGGCCTGGGAGGGCTGGGCAGCCCCGTGGCTATGCAGCTTACCTCTGCGGGTGTGGGTAAAATCAGGCTTGTGGACTGTGATGTGGTGGAGGTCTCCAACCTCCAGAGACAGCATCTATACACCTACGAAGACGTAGGCCTCCCCAAGGCAGAGGCTGCAGCTAAAAGACTCCACAAGATGAACCCCCACATAGAGCTAGAGCCGATACCAACTCTCCTGAGCCCCTCTAATGCCGATGCTCTCGTGGAGGGCTCTAACGTGGTGGTGGCCTCCCTGGACCGGATGTCTCCTAGATACCTCCTAAACAGGGCGTGCATTGAGAGGGGGGTTCCCTTAATCCATGGGGCAGCTGTCGCCTACCTGGGGAACGCTACCACGGTTATTCCTGGGGAAACAGGTTGCTTGGAGTGCTTCATGGGGGGGATCAACGACTCCAACCTCCCAACATGCGCAACGGTAGGCGTACACACAAGCCTAGTCACCCTAGTGGGAAGCGTGATGGCCTCCGAATGCATCAGAGTCCTTACAGGTAAAACCCCCAACCTAGCGAACAGGCTCCTATACGTAGACGTAGAGCGGTTGAGTTTCCAGTTCATACAAATAGGCCGCACAGAGGGGTGCCCCGTGTGCGGTAAGGGCGAGGCCTTGATGGCGGAGGCTGAGGCCGAGGTGGAGGAGATATGTGGGCGCGAGGGGCGGAGAGTGTTCCGGTTTAAGCCTCCAGCAGCCTTGAGAATGGGTCTGCGGGAAATGGTATCCAGATTGGAGGAGATGGGGTTTAAACCATTAGCTCAAGGCGAGATGGGTGGAACCCTCCTCCATCCCGATGGGAGGAGGGTTAGCGTATTTGAGAACGGGCTTTTACTGGTGGAGGGTGTTCAAAGCCTGGAGGAAGCCGTAGAACTACGCCTCAAGGTGGTTGGGTAAACATGCACCCTAGTTTATAACCACGGTGTCTAGCTGGAAGTATCTCTGAGCCAAAAACCTGATCTTCTTGATGTTGGACCCGTTTTTACCTATGGCTATCCCCTTGTCCTTGGGGTCCACACTCACCATGGCGATCTTCTTCCCCTCCATCCTGTCCACCAGTCTAATGTCCTTGATCTTGGCTGGTTTGAGAGCGTTCCTGATGAAGCTTTCCGGGTCGGGGAGGTACTCGTAGATCTCCACTTGTTTATTGGTCATGTTTCTGAACCTCTTAATCTTCTCCCCCCCCTTACCAACAGCAAGACCCACCTCCCCCTTCTTAACCGTGAAGATGATGCTGTTGTTCTCCTCATCTACAATGCAATCCACCACTGTGGCTCCAGTCATGTTTTGAAGTAGCTGGATATATTTCATCTCGTTCTCGGTTATCTTTACGTTTTCAAGCATAGCCTATTCTTCCTTCATCAAATCAAGAATCTTGGAGTCTCCAGGTTCATTTATCACCAACGCCGATACCGGATAAGGCTTTCCACACAGGATGCCCAGATCCCTATTGTCCTTCTCGTGGATTAGTATGGGAATCCCACCTAGTTTGCCGAATGATAGGATGGTTTCACGGTATTTCTCCGGGCAGTTACTGGCTAGTATGGCCGCCCTGGCTCTTCCTCTCCTAAGCTCCCTAATCGACTGTTTAGAGCCCAGGTGGACTCTCCCAGTGGATAAAGCGAGTCTCAGCTGTTGGTCTATGCTACTCATCGCTTCTACCTCTCTGTGTCATGAACAGCTCGACGCTTCCTGTCCCCAGGGGCATCGACTGTCCGACGATTATGTTTTCAATGACTCCTTTAAGTGGATCGGTTTCTCCTCTAATCGCTGCGTCTACTAGGTGTTGTATGGTTAGCTCGAAGGCTGCTCTTGCTAGCACGCTGGATTTTGCTCCGCTTATCCCGTGTCTACCGATCTGCTGGACCTCTCCTGTCTTGGTCATTATGTCTGCCACCAACATCACGTGCCGCACATCCACGTCCAAGCCCTGCTCCATCAAAACCAAGTGGGCCTCCTTTATCAAAGCGTTCCTGGCTGCCTCGATGCCAAAAACCTCTGCTATCTCGTGGATGTTATTTGTAGTGGTGCGAGTTGGGTCCACCCCCTCTATCCTAAGCACTCCTTCCAGGTTGCTTCCATCTGTTCGGATCAACCACTCGCCGTCTTCAATTGTGGTTAGGACTCTCTTGATCTCTTCAATACCCTTCACCTTGGTCTCGGTTACCGTCTTTATTATTGCGTTGTGGTCTCCGGCCTTGTCTTCGTCCAGGGAGACAAGGTATTCGTATTCTTCTCCCCTGGTGAAGTTATAGGGGAAGACTTTCTCCACCTCGTCGATGCTGACTCCCAGGGTCTCCATCCTGGATTCGTCCAGCTTGAATCTGACTGCATTTTGGCTGAGGTCGACGTTGACGCTTTCCAGCAGGTCGTCTATTACGGTGTAGGTGAGTTTCTGGGCTATTTCCTTCGCCTTTGTCTGAGATCGCCGGTGTTCCTCGTCCAAGTAGATCTTCATCACCGGAGTTGAAGGCGTCTTCCTGGCGTCTACTATCTCGATTAGCCTCGGGAGTCCCAGAGTAACGTTTAGCTCTGCTACCCCTGCATAGTGGAAGGTTCTTAGCGTCATCTGGGTTCCTGGCTCGCCGATGGATTGAGCCGCCAATATCCCCACGGCCTCCCCCGGCTCCACTAGGCTGTAGTCGTAGTTCCTTAAAACCGCGGCTATTATCCTGTCCACTGCGTCTTCGGTGAGCTCCTCCTGGGTCAGCCTCCTCGCCATCTCGTCTTTGAGGAGTTGGGGAATCTCCATCTTTATGCCGTTTATCTTCTCCATGATGTATTCCTTGGTGGCCGGCTTTCCCTTCTCCATTGTAAGCTTGGTCCTCTCGGTCAATTGGCCTATGTTCACGGCTACTCCGTGGTCCGACTTGCTGGGGTCCACGCCGTCCTCACCATAGGAGAACTGGACCACATCCCCCACACTGTTTCTAACGGTTCCATCGTACTCCACTCGAAGGTGCTCCAGGGCGTTGATCAACCTCCTCTGCATGTATCCGCTTTGCTGGGTCCTCACAGCTGTGTCTACCAGCCCCTCTCTTCCACCCATGGCGTGGAAGAAGAACTCCAGCGGCGTCAACCCATCCCGGTAACAGCTGTATACAAAGCCTCGGGCCATGGGTGTGGAGTCGTTCTCCTTGAAGTGGGGGAGAGTTCTGTTCTCGTATCCCCTCATGATCCTCTTCCCCCTGATTGACTGTTGGCCTACACTGCCCATCATCTGACCTATGTTTAGACTGCTTCCCCTGGCCCCGGTTCGAGTCATTATTATGCCGCTGTTGTTGAAGGGCAAGCCGTTTTGGACGATCTCCCCTGCCCTGTCTCGGGCGTTGGCCAGTACGTTCATGACCTTTATCTCGAAGCTTTCCTGCATGGTTTGACCAGGTAGACGCTCTAAGGCCCCTGAATGGTATTCCTCTGTGAGCTTGGCCACGCTTTCCTCCATCTCCGCCATCACCTTCTTTATGGCCTCTATCTCCCTCTCACCAAGCCCCAGCTCATCGTAGCTATAGGTGAAACCTCTCAGGGTGAGGAATCCATTGATGAGGCGGCTGATGCCGTTGAGGAAGTCGTGGCCCGCATCGGTTCCATAGTCTTTTATCACGCGGTGGAAGATGGTGTCCGCTCGCTCTGCACCTATGCTGTTCCTGTCGATCACCCCAGACTTGAGTACCCCATTCTGGATCACGACGTAAGCATCGTATTCACATTCATCGTATTTGCATTCGGCGCAGTGCATGCAGATGTTGGCCCTGGTGACAAAGCTGAAATCGCTGGGAAGGAAAATGCTGAAGAGGCTCTTACCGCTCCAGAGGGGCTCCGGCTCCATAACAGCGGGCTTCGGTATCTCGCCTGTGTAACCCACATAGCTCAAAAGCATTCCCACCTCGTTAGCCTTTAACATGGTTTCCTTGCGCGTCAGCAGGTATGCCCCTGTTATGTAGTCCTTCCCCGCCCCAATTATGGGGGCTCCGTATCGGGGGCTAAGGATCTGGTCCTGGACCTGCATAAGCAGCTTAGCCTCTGTCTGAGCTTCCTTGCTTTGGGGTATGTGTAGGTTCATCTCATCCCCATCGAAGTCCGCGTTATAGGGTGGACAGACGGTCAGGTGCATCCTGAAGGTCTTGTAGGGGAGCACCTTGACCTCGTGGGCCATTATGCTCATTCTGTGAAGACTTGGCTGTCTATTGAAGAGGGCGATGTCCCCATCCTTTAGGTGGCGCTCAACTATGAACCCTGGTTCTAAGCTTTCAGCGATTGCTGTCCGGTCTTGGACGAATTCCAGCCTTATTCTCTTTTGGTCTGGTCGTATTACGTAGAGCGCCCCAGGGTGCTGGTATGGCCCGTTTATGACCAGCTTTTTGAGCTCTTCTATGTTCCTCTCGTTGACCACCTCTGGAACAGTGAGTTTGGTGGCTATGTGCACTGGGACTCCGACTTGGTTGATGTCCAAGTTGGGGTCGGGGCTGATTACAGTCCTAGCTGAGTAGTCCACTCTCTTTCCGCTTAAGTTGCCTCGGAACCTGCCTTCTTTGCCTTTGAGCCTTTGGGCTAGAGATTTGAGGGTTCTACCAGACCTATGCCTTGCGGGTGGGATGCCTGAGACCTCGTTGTTGAAGTAGGTTGTTACATGGTATTGGAGTAGCTCTGATAGGTCTTCTATTATGAGGGTGGGGGCGCCTGCCTCGATGTTCTCCCTGAGCCTTTGATTGATTCTAATGATGTCTACCAGTTTGTGGGTGAGGTCGTCCTCGGCGCGTATGCCTGATTCCAGGATGATGCTGGGGCGGACGTCCACTGGTGGCACAGGTAGGACTTGGAGAATCATCCACTCGGGTCTAGCAACCTCGGGGTTGTAGTCCAATAGCTCCAGGTCTTCGTCTGGGATGCGCTCAAACCACTCCCTAATCATGTTGGGGGTGAGCTTCTTGGTTACCTCCTCCTCTTCCTCCACATCCTCGTCGAAAAACTCCTCCTTCTCCACCTCCATGAAGCTGGTGGGCTTCGTGAATTTGACCAGTGTTTGAACGTGCCCACAGGTTGGGCATTCCTTGTGCCTCTTGTACTTTTTAGCTTGTTTCAGTATCTCGGCCGCCGTCTCATCGCTGACCTTCCCGAACATCTCTATGTCTTTTCGGCGTCTTTCAGCTAGCTCTTCTTTGGTCTTCTCGTCCAGTAGAATGGATCCACAGTTCCTGCAGGTGGTTGAGAGCACCTTGTAGATTTGCTTCGCGAACTCTACGTGGATTACTGGGACGGCCAGCTCTATGTGTCCGAAGTGCCCTGGACAGTTTATCGAGATGTTTCCGCAGGTTCTGCATCTCTGCCGGGGTTCCAGGGTTCCGAGTCTTTGATCCATTAAGCCGCCGGCTATGGGTGCCCCGTCCTCATCGTATGTGTCACTCGTAGTGATTTCAACTACGCTTAGTCTACGGATCTCATCGGGGCTGAGGAGGCCAAACTTTATGGCATCTATCATCTTGTTCAGTCTAGTTCACCTCCTTGGTTAGCACCAGGCTTGGCGAGAGACACAAGCTCTGCATCTCTTGGAGGAGTAGTTTGAAGGCGTAGCTCACCTTGACTGGCTCTATGTCGCCCTTTGTTTCACAGGTTGGGCAGACGAACTTCCTCTGCCTTATATCGTAGTATCCTTGCCTGCCGCAGCGCTCACAGATGTAAATTGTGTAGGCGTCGGACTCCTCTAGGAGTCTGTCCTTCAGCAGCATTGCGGCTCCATGCCCGACAAGGCAGTCCCTCTCCATCTCCCCGAATCTCAGTCCTCCTCCTCTGGCTCGGCCTTCGGTTGGCTGCCTGGTTAGCATCTGGACTTGGCCCCTGGCCCTGGCGTGGATCTTGTCTACTACCATGTGGTGTAGTTTCTGGTAGTAGGCTACTCCCATGAATATCTCGGCCTCAAACCTCTTGCCCGATTGGCCGTCGTAGAGGATTTCTCGTCCACCTGGCTGGAACCCGAACTCCACCAATATTTCTTGCAGCGTTTTGGGGTCTTCGTTGGCGAATGGGGTTCCATCCACGATTTCTCCCCTTAGGGCTGCGGCCTTGCCCCCAATGGCCTCGATGAACTGTCCAACAGTCATCCTGCTGGGGTAGGCGTGGGGGTTCATGATTATGTCTGGGATTATCCCTGTGGTGCTGAAGGGCATATCCTCCTGGGGGACGAGCATGCCGATGACTCCTTTCTGGCCATGCCGGGAGACAAACTTGTCGCCCAGCTCGGGGATCCTGTGGCTTCTCACCTTGACCTTCACAAGGTGGCTGCCTTCGATGTCTTTGGTTATGAAAACGCTGTCCACCACTCCAACCTCGTTGGGGCGGACGCTCACGCTGGTGTCTCTGAGCTGGGGGCCACGCACCTCCAACCCCCTGTACTCCTCCATGAAACGGGGGGGGCTGGTTTTGCCGATGAGAATGTCGCCGCCTTTGACCTCGGCCTCGCAAGCTATGAGTCCGTCGGCCTCCAATTGGCGGTAGGCCTCGGCCCCGTGGTAGCCTCTTATCCCAGGCTCGGGAATGGTCAGCCTGTCCTTGCTTCCACCCAAGTATTGCTTGCACTCCGCCTTGTAGATTCTGAAGAAACTGCTGTTGCCCAGGCCTCTCTGGACCGAGGCTTTGTTGAATATGATGGCGTCCTCCATGTTGTAGCCGATGCTGCTCAAGATGGCTATTACGAAGTTTTGGCCTGACGGCCTTTCGTCGTAGCCGATGACGGACATGGGCTTTGTGGCCACCAGGGGTTTCTGGGGGTAGTGTAAGAGGTGGGCCCTGGTGTCCGTCCTATCCTTGTAGTTTAGGGCGTATACCCCTGGCGCTTGTTTCGCCATGGCTGCTTGGTATGTGTTCCTTGGCGACTGGTTATGCTCTGCGTAGGGTATGGTGGCCGAACCCACCCCAAGGATGGTGAAGGGGCATATCTCCAAATGGGTGTGCTCCGGGGTCACCTCCTCCGGGGAGATGGCGATGTATGCGTTCTCCTCCTCGTCGGCGTCCAAGTATTCGATGATGCCCTCCCTAACCAAATCACTCCAAGTCCACCTGCTCTGGCGAATATTCCTCAGGTGTCGCTGGCGGAGGAGGGGGACTCCCTCCTTCACTATTATTAAGGGTCTTCTTATCCTGCCCTCATCACAGTTGACGTATATCTCGTTATAACCAGCGTAGTATACGATGTTGGCCTCGCTGCTGATCTCCCCCCTCCTACGCATCTCCCTGAACTCGTTAACAAGCTCCTCGGGGGTTGTGGTGTATCCCAATAAGTATCCTTCAACGAAGATCTTGGCCCCACTGTGTCGGAGGTTCTCGTCGGCGTCTTTGCTTTTAACCACGCCCATGTATTCGAGAACTCTTTTCACCTTTTCTGGGTCTGTTCCCGTGCTCACGCTGGCCATGAGGGCCAGGTTCTTCACCAATCCACAGTTTGCCCCCTCAGGTGTCTCGTTGGGGCAGAGCCTCCCCCAATGGGTGCTGTGGAGGTCTCTGGCCTCGAAGTTGGGCTGGGACCTGCTTAGGGGGCTTTGGAGTCTTCTGAGGTGGGATAGGGTGCTGAGGGTGTTGGTCCTGTCGAGCAGCTGGGTCATCCCAACCCTCCCCCTCCTCCAGTTTCCCGTGGCTAGGGCGTGTTGGATCCTGCTCGTTATTATGCCGGGCCTAACGGCTGCACTTATCAGAACGCCCTTCCTCCTGGTACTCATCCTCCTGAACTGGTATCTCATGTCCCTGTAGAGGCTCCAGAAGGCCGATCTAAATAGCTCGGCTAGGAGGGGGCCTGCCAGCTTTATTCGTTTGTTTTTCAGGTGGTCCTTGTCATCCTCCTTCCGCAGACCCAGTTTGAGTTCGATGATGCGGGAGACCATCTCCCCCAGGAAGACTGCTTTGTCGAACCGGTCTTCAGGCTCCCTCCCGATGTGGGGTAGGAGATTTCGGTCCAGGATGGTCTCTGCTCGTTTCAGCCTAAAGTCTTTGACCTGGCCGTAGGCAACCCTGTTCCCGATGTAGAGCACTGCGTCTTCAACGGTTTGGATGTTGCTTGCTTCTAGGAAGCTCTGCTCCAGCTCGGCTAGTATATCGGGGTTTAGGCTGACCATCTCGGCTATCTCCCGGTCTGTCTCGACTCCTAGGGCCCGCATCAATACGACGAAGGGCACTGGCACGGGTACTCCGGGGATGGTGACGGTGATCTCTCCACTCGCCTTTAGGCTGGCCTCGATTCTGGCTCTGAACCCTACTGTTGTGCTGAACACTTTGCCCTTGTATACTGGTCTCGAGCCTCTTTCATCCACCTCTACAAGCACTCTGTTGGGAGCCAAGTCCTCCAGGCTGACTATAACCCTCTCGGAGCCGTTGACAATGAAATACCCTCCCACCTCCTTGGGGTCCTCCCCGAGTTTCACAAGCTCGTCCTCGGTGAACTTGCTTAGGAGGCAGAGGTCGCTCTTAACCATGATGGGAAGGTCTCCAATGTTGACCCTTTCCCAGGTCTCCTGGCCCTCGTCTTCGAGGATAATCTCCAGGTATAGCGGGGCGGAATAGGTTAGATTCCTTATCCTGGCCTCCCTGGGGTAGACCTCCCGTTTGGTGCCGTCGACCTCTACGACACGGGGGGGGCCTATCTCTATGGCGCCGAACTTTATGTCGTAGACGTGTCCAGGCACTTCGATTTGGATGCCGCCTATCTCGTCTATTATCTGTTGCAGGGTGTTCCTGGTGAACTCGTTATAGCTTTCAAGTTGTTGCTTAACTAGACCCTCTTCCTCGAAGAAGGCCTTCATAATATCCCAGTGGTCGTCTTTAGATGAAAGCAACTTTAATCATCCTATTTAAAGTGGTTTTAAACCTGCTGGGGAGTGGGTTTGTGGGAGAAGGATAAATATCGGGATCTTCTACCATCATGTAGCCTTTATTCACCTATTCAAAACCCATACTAACCCAGCAGAGGCTATTACCTACGCTTTGTTCTAACTAAAAAATCTTTCTCTCCGCCGGGTTTGAGGGGGGCTGGATCCTTGTGTTGTTGGTGTAGGCCGTTTTTTGCACAAACTTTTATAGGGGGGCCCAGTATTTCGATTAGCGCCCTGGATGCGAGGTGTTGCTGGAATGGCCGAGATGATTGAAAGAGTGCTGGAGAGGAGCGTTGGCAAGACTGTTCTCATCAAGCTTAGGGGGGGTCGAACGCTTAGGGGGACCCTGGAGGGCTTTGACCAACACGTCAACCTGTATATGAAGAACTCGGAGGAGGTCACCGATCCCATGAATACGGTGGAGATTGGCGACATAGTTCTTAGGGGTGACAACGTGATAATGGTCAGCCCTCCCCCGGAGTAGGTGTGTTTCCATGCCGAGTAAGCATCCCATCCACCATGGCCACCGGGTTCACATTCGTTGTAGGCGTTGTGGTCGGAGGGCTTACCACCTTAGGGAGAAGAGGTGTGCTGCCTGTGGGTATGGTGCTTCTCCTCGTTTGAGGCGGTATTCTACCCAGAGGAAGGTTTTCCAGAGGGCTCGTAGGGTTTTGTAGGCCTTTTCCTGGGGGATAGTTTTTAATTTCTCTGGGTTGTTGGTGTTGTTGCGCGGGAGTACCCGAGGCTGGTCAAAGGGGCGAGACTTAAGATCCTTGGTTTCGGGGATGGGATATCTCGTGTCTTAGGACTTCGAGGGTTCAAGTCCCTCCTCCCGCACCAAAAGACCAGTAAGCTATTTAAGTGGAGCCAGCTGATGGCGCCTTCAGCCAAGCCATGATGAAAGGTCAAGGCGGAGCCGTGGTAAACAATTACAGTATTCTTAGCCTCTTTTTTCAAGGCCCTTTCTAGTGCTCCCTGTATCCGATATGCGACTTTTCTTCGCGTCTCCAGGCCTTCACACACTCTATGGTCTAGCTCTGCTTCTTTTGGGGTCTCGCGTAGAATGTGCCTCGGAAGACTCGTCATGTGGCTGTGGTAAATGTGGTATCGAATGGCCGTTTAGTTGGTATTGGAGTCTTTGCAGGTTGTTTTAATCTCCTTTGAGGAGATGAACTCTGGTTCCTCTAAGATGTGTTTTCCGGAGTAGGAGTGTCAGAGTCGTTTATATCACTATTCACGTAAAATGTGGAGTTATGCTATAACTTATTATGTGGATAGGTGGGATTTGGTTCACGGTTTAAATAAAGGCATATGGAGGCTAATTAATCGCTGGTTTTTGGTGTGTGTTGTCTCTGAGAAGCAGATCCACTAAAATAAGGATTGAACCCTGGCTTAGGTCTGGTTCTAGAAAGTGTATGTCAAGGTGGTTCACCATTACCTTGGATCGATTCCGTATAGCTTTAAAGAAAAACTAGGCGCTTTATACGCCTAGAATATAAATAATGAAAATAATGGCTTCCTCATTTAACGGAGAACCTTAGCAATCTTTCAGAGAATTTGAACTCTGCCACCCATAGATAACTTCCGTCAAAGGTGAGAGCAGCCGGCCAAAATAGCGTGTCGCGACCTATTTCAGGGCGGAATCCTTTCTTTCCTAGAATTATGTCGGCGGGTTTCCCCATTTTAGCATCCTCCACGGTGTTCCAAATATGTACTGCATTGTTTCCCGTGTCGCATACAAATAGGTGTTTATTATAGATAAGGGCTCCTTGAGGCAGGTTAAACATTCCAGTAAGCACTGTGGGCTGTGAATAGGGTAACTTGCTTATGTCGTATATGAAAATTGAGCCACCGGCGCCTGTAGTGGTAGCTGTAACGACAAGGTGTTCTCCATCGCTTGAAAGACGTGTAGGCCCCTCTACATCTATGCTGAAAACTGGTTCAGTATCCTCATAGGGCACACCATTCCAGACATAGACCTTATTTGCCTTCTCATCAGCTAGATAAAAGTACTTATCGTCCATAGCCACGCCCTTCAACTCGTAGAACTCGATACTACCCAGATTCCTACTATGAACTACATCCGGCTCTTCTCCGTTTAGGGGAGGTGCCTTCCAGATGTAGACTGTCTGCTTACCTGCAAGAACAAGCACTCCTTTATGTAGTGTGTTGTCCCAAGGGCCATCGAGGTTACTGTAAACATAGTCAGGCTTCGCTCCGTCTTCATTGGGTAGGCTTTTCCATACGTAGAGCTTCCCATCAAAGTCTGACGACACAAAGAGGCTCTTTCCGTCGGTTACAGGAACGGGGTTGCTTATTATGAACTCTGTTTCAAGCGTATTGGTATATAACTCAGGTGCACCAATGACAAAGTCAGGCTTTTGCTCAGGAGATGTGGGTAGTTGTTTGAATCCAACTATCTTGTTCCCATTGCTTAGAGAGATATAGATGCTGCCATTATGATAGGCAATGCCTGAGCCGTCGCCACTTTGCTTTCCACCAAAATCGTAGCCGGAGCCTGCGTCTCCTCTAGTGCCTATTTCTAGGTCGGGAGGGTCGTTTTCGTCTTCGGGGAAACTGTTCCAGATGTAAAGTTTTTCACCAACAGCGATGAGTTTTCCGTCGTTGGTGAAGGTTGGGCCCCATAGTATCTCTCCAATGGAGAGGTCGTCTCCAAATGGGTTCTTCATAAAGAAATCATATTTCTGGTTGTCTTCAGTGGGGAAAGACTTCCAGAAGAAATTTCCTCTTTCCTGTTTGAATGCATTGTGATCACCGATTATCAAGTTTGTGCCATCACTTCCTATTGTTCTGGGGGTTCCAAAGTCTTTGAGGTGAAGCACTATGTCGGGTTCCTGGTTGTTGGTTGTTGGGAAGGTGTTCCAGATGAGGACTGAGGAACCAAGTGTCTTTGTGACGATGAGTTTCTCCCCGTTTGTCCAGACTGCCCATGGCCACCCTATGGTGCGAGGGTTGTTCGGGATGTCGTCTCCCTGGAGCACTATGTCCGCGGGTTGTTGGTTCCTTGTGGGGAAGCTGTTCCAAATCAGTACTCTGTGGTTATATGTGTCTGCGACTATGAGGTGCTTTCCATCTGTGGCGACGCCTACCGGCCAGTTTAGTTCGTTGAGTTCGCTCCCTGGGTTGTTAGATGTAAAGTCTGGTTGGCCGAGGACGATGTCGGGGGCGGTGTTTTCCTTGGGAATCTTGTTCCATATTAATACGCGGTTGTTGTTTCGATCTGCGAGGATGAGGTGTGTTCCATCTGTTGCGATGCCTCCGGGGTGGTTAAAAAGGAGGGGGCCTCCAGCGTTGTTGAATCCGAAGCCTGATAGCATGAGGTCTGCTTCTTGGCCTGGTGTGAACCAGCCGGTGGGCTTGGCTTGAACTGGTTCATAGTTCGAGTTTATAGCCGTCACGGTGATTGATGGAAGCTGAGGGGGGTTGGGGGTTTGAGGGGGGTATTCTTGGTGGCTTTGGTTAGGTGTGGAGTTTGGGTTGGTTGTCTCAGGTTGCTCTTCGGGCGTTTCGTCGCTAGGTCCCTCTACTAGGGTTGTTTTATTGTAGTTGAATCCTCTTACGAAGGCTAGGCCGATTATTGTTAGTAATGTGAAACCGATCAGCCAGTATTTTATTTCGTGTTTCATCTTTGCTTCATCTATGGGGTTTTTAGTTTATGGTTTTTAAACATGTGCATATTGACACCATATGTGGTTGGGTTTGCAGGTAAGCACTAATGTTTTGAATACTGGGTGGATGGTTTAACTGTGGACAAGACTTATTGGAGTTTTGAATTCAGGCAAACTCGTTAGGTGACGGTGTTAAAGATACTATGGCTGTTTGAAGTGTATATGTGGCTTTGAACCAGCCGTCGCAGGCCCGTTTTTTGCACTTTTCAGAGTCCGATCTAGGCCGTTTTACGGGTTCTTTTCTTTTAACCGCCCCTGTAACGGCTGGGTTGTTGTACCCCCCCTCCCCCCCTTTTGGTTTGGGGGGTGTGTCTCCAGCGTTTCTGGCCTTGGGTTTGTTGTGAATAGTGTTTTAGGGGTGTGGTTTGTTTTATGGTTGGGAGGGGTTTAGTTGGGGAATGATGGGAGTGAGTTGGATAGGCGTGTGGTCGAGGCTATGGGGGAGATCTCCTCGGAGTTGGCCCATGATCTCCGGGGGCCTCTTCAAACCATTCGGAACGCTGTGTTTCTTTTGGAGCGTAGCCCTGGGGACCAGCGTTTTCTGGAGATCATCCGCCAGAGCGTGGACCAGGCCACCAGGCTTCTAGACGCCTTCCGGGAGTTTTACAAGGGCCACATCCTGAATCCCATGGAGGTGAGGCTTTCCAGCGTGGTGGACCTGGCCTTCTCGGGGGTGGAGGTTCCCGAGGGGGTGGAGGTGGTTAAGGAGGTGGAGGAGGGGTGTTCCCTGGTTGTGGATCCGGGGAAGCTGGCCCTCGCCATTCGCCATCTGGTGGTCAACGGCTTGGAGTCCATGGGTGGTGGGGGGGTCTTGTATCTGCGGGGTGGTGCGAGGGGTGGTGGGCGGGTTGTGGTGGAGGTGGAGGACACTGGTGGGGGTGTGGCTGAGGAGGTTTTGGATGTGTTGTTTGTGCCTTTCCACTCGGAGAAGAAGCGGGGTTTGGGGTTGGGGCTGCCCACGGCCAAGAGAATCGTGGAGGCCCACGGCGGGGCCATCCAATATAAGCCGCGTCCAGGAGGCGGGGCCGTCTTCACCCTGGAGATACCTACCAAGCCTGGCTTTGGAGAGTGAGAAAGTGAAAAAATTGGGGGTTTATGGGTCTGGGTGTGTTTGTGCGCACCATTCTATG
>CAYWWV010000035.1:0-6771 GCA_964462185.1 uncultured Candidatus Bathyarchaeia archaeon
TTCACTACCTATTTATTCTGGTTTTCCCCAAATCTCCTTGGTGAGCTGGGGGGCGGCTGTCGGGCCCCCAAGGCCTGAGGAAACTCCATCCACCGCGTAGGACTGCGACGCCGCGAGGCGTAAGGGGAGACCCTTGGCAATGGACAGAAACGAGACCCCCCGTGGCACGCCGTGATCCCCGAGTAGGGGTGAGGACGCTACGGGGATGGGTGAGACGACCAACCCGCAGGGTGCAAGGGCGAATAGGCGCCGAAACCCACCTACGGGGGGCGCGGGTAGCCCGCATAGCCGAATGCCGCCTAAAACAGAAGATGGGTTACACCCAGCACACCACCCAAAAGGCCCCCCAGCTTGGTGCACCAAAAACCCCACTCAGAGCTCAACACCCATAGAACCACCTACCCCAAACCCCTTACGGCCTTCAGCCACAGAGGGGGGAGGGGGGGTCAACCATCCCAGCCGTTCCACGGCCCCCAGAGGCTGGAAGAAGCCTAAAACGAGCCAGATGCACCCCAGAAAACGATCAAAAACGGGGGTTTAAACCCCCCTATCTAGGCTCCTGTATCCCACCCAGGCCGACACCGCCAAGGCCACCCCATAGAGAACCCAAAGAGACTCGGGCCTCCAACCGTAGAAAAACCCCCCCACAACGCTCCCCAACACCGAAGGCAGGGTCAACAAAGCCCCCATACCAGGCCCCCCCGCCCCCCCACCCCTCAAGTTCACCAAAAGCATCCCCTGCCCCAGAGCCGACATCACCGTCCCCCGCCTCTCCGGACTGGTGGCCCCCGCCATATAGGCAGGCGCCCCCGCCATCAAGAAACTATTGGCCACCGAGACCCATAGTAGGAGTAGGGTGATGGCCGCCAGCCTCCTCTGGAAGGGGAAGAGGGCCACGGGGACGGCCGAGGCAGCCAGCGCCGCAGTCAAAGCCCTCGCAGCCCCCACACGATCCACCACAGCCCCCGCAGGCAGCAGCAGCGCCACGTTTAGAGCCGAGGCAGCCATCAAGACCCTCCCCCACTCCACCTCGGAGAAACCCCGAACCCCCACAAAGTGGACCACCCAGAACCCCGAGACCATGCTGTTGAAGAAAAAACCCAGAACCAGCATAAACGCGAAACCCCTCAACCCCCTCGGCAACCCCCGCAAGACCTCCAGCGAGGCCCGGTAGCTCTCCACCAAGACCCCCACCAAACCCCCACCCACACCCCCCGCCTTCCCCCCACCCTCATCGCGAAGGAAAGCCCTATTCATCGCCGCTATCCCCAGGTTCACCACACAGGTAAGCCTGAAGAGAAACCTCATGGCCCTCTCCACCCCCCAGGCACCTATGAGAGCCCCACCCGCCAAGGGCGCCACAACCCCCACAGCCATGGGCACCGCCTGCCAAACCCCGTAACCCAACCCCCTCCTACCCCTGGGGATGGACTCCGCCATCAAGCTGTTAGCCGCAGGGAAGTAGAAGGCCATCAACCCCATCAAAAGATTCCCCACCGCCAGCCACCTCCAATCAGGGGCGTAGGCGAACAACAGCCATAAAACCCCCGAGACAACCCCCATAACCCACACAACCCTAACCCTGCTAAACCTATCCGAGACATACCCCGCCACCGGGTAGAGGAAAAAACTGGACAAAGGCCTCAACCCGTTAACCAGCCCGATCTCCACCACCCCCCCACCCAGGGCCTGGACGTAGAGGCTCAAGAAGGGAAAGGTTATGAACATACTCAGCTGGCGGAGAACATCCCCCACCGTGAAAACCAGCAGGTTCCCCCTTAAAACCTCGCGGATAGACCCCATAACCCCACTAAGGGGTTAAGGGTTTGAAACCCTTACCCCTGGGGCTCCTCATCCAGGAGCCGTTTCTCCCCCCTAAGCCCCTGAATATCCGTCACATCCTGGGATACCTCCAAGACGCCACGGAACCGCCCAGCCCCATCCCTCACGGCGAAATACCTGATAAAGATAAGGCGGCCACCCACCCGGATCCAGAACTCCGCCACATCACGAACACCCTCCCGGAGTTCCCGTACAACCCTCTCAACAATGTGCACACTCTTGGGGGGGTGACACCGGGAGACCTCGCGGCCAATAACCCCAGGGCTCCGAGGAAAGATCCGCTCCTTACCCCCACTGTAGTAAGCCACACGCCCATTCTCGTCCACGAAGGTGATGTCCACGGGAAGATGGGTGAGCACCAGGTTTACCTGCTCGGGGGTGAGAGAGCCCACATCCAGATCCAGGGAGCCCACATCCGCAACCTCCACCCCACTCTCCGGCGGGCTCCACCCCTCCCCGGGCTCCACCCAGGCGTAGCCCACCTCCTTGAACCCCCTCCAAACCTTGCCCCAGTCCTCCTCGGAGAGAGTCTCCAGGCTCATGGGAAACAAAATGTTCTCCTCCTTGAAGACCATGTCCCGCATGGTGGCTCCCACCTCCTCCAGGGTTCTCAACACCTGGCTGTCCCCCTTTTCCCACTGCCGCCTGGCCACCTTCAGAGCTTGCCGCACATCGTCGTGGATGGCCCACATAACCTGGGTGGGGCCTGCAACCCCGTGGGTCTCCAGCGTGGGGAAGAGCTGGTTCTCCTTCTTCAAATAGTGTTTCTCCACCTCCCCCAACTCGTCCAGCAGCGCGCCAACCTCAGCCTCCACCCCTCCAAGGGAGCCCCCACTCCGATCCACTAACCCCTCCAGCTTATCCAGCAAGCCCTCCAACGCCCGGTTCTCCAACATTAACGTGTGGAGGGGGTGGCCAGGAGGCGCACCAGGGGCCTCCCCCTTCTCCAACGACTCCTTGAAGACCTCCACGTGAACATCGCACAGCCTCTTGACCTCCTCCTCAGGCAAGCCCTCCTCAATAAGGCTCTGCTCCAACTGGGAGATCTCCTGGGGGGTGACCTCCCTCACCAGCTTGGCGAACCTCTCACGCGCCTCCTCCACAGAACCCCCCCGATGCAGACCAAGGATGATGCTCCTCAAAACCTCCAACCTTGGGTCCTTTCCCTCCACCACCGCCCTAACCATCTGAGCCAAATCCTCGGCGTTGAACCCGCCGATGGCAGCAATCCTGGCCAGGGTTGCCACTCCGGCTAGTCTCTCCCTGGCCTCCGGGTCTCTAAGCCTCTCATAGTTGGGCGACAACGCCGCCAATAGCTCAACAACCTCAGGGTGGGCCTCCAAGACATCCCTAAGCCTCGTCTGAGGATTAATGTCTAAAACCATCACAGGAGAAACAGTGCGAGCCCAAATAAAGGATCCTTATTGCTACTCAACCAGAGTCATGTCCTGCCCACAGCAAACCAGGGTGCCCGCGCCGCTCTCCAAGACCTTAACCTTGTTGCCGCAGATCTCGCAAAGGTAGACCTGTCCCACCTCAGTCATGGTTGAGAATACCCCTTGGGGTGTTTTAAACCCTTACCCAGGGTCTAAACGATGGCTATGTCTCGGCTGTAATTGGTGAAGGGAACCCCGCCCTCCTCCGTCACCAAGACCACGTCCTCCACCCGTGCACTCCACTCCCCCCGTAGAAGAATGCTGGGCTCCACGGTGAAGGTCATCCCCCCCTGCAAAACCGTGTCGTCAGGGAGATACAGGAAGGGGGGTTCATGCACCGTTAGACCAATGCCGTGGCCCAGGCGGTGCACAAAGTTCTCCCCATAACCAGCCCTCTCGATGATCCCCCGAGCCACCTTATCCAGGTCCTCACAGCTAATCTCCCCCGGCTTCATCCTCTCCATAGCGGCCTCCTGCGCCATATTCACCAAACCGTGGATCTCCCGCACCTTGGCCGGGGGGTCACCTACGAACATTATGCGCCCGAAATCGCTGCAATACCCCTGGTAGACGCAGCCAAAATCGAAGCTGATCAAGTCCCCCTCCTCCAGGGGTCTCACCACCCCCCAAGGCTGCTTAGGGCTCCGGAAGGCCACACTGGTCACAAAGCTGTTTTGCTCAGCCCCCAGCTTGCGAAACTCATAGTCAACCAGGTTGGCTACATCCACCTGGGTCATCCCCCGCTCCACCGACTCCACCACCCTGCCATAAACCCTGTCAGTGATCTCCCCCGCCTTCCTCATCAGAGCCAGCTCCTCCTCGTCTTTAACCATCCTCAGGGGCTCCAAGATCTCCCCAGCATCCAACAATCGGCTGTAGGGAAGCACCTCCCTGAAGAGGATCATGGTCTTAGCCCAAGCCCGCTCCTCCACAGCCACCCTCTTCCCCCGCAGGTTAAAGGGACCCAGAACCCTCTTCAAGACCTCCTTGGGCCTCTGGCTCTCATCCACCACAACCACCTCAGTGATCCAGGGCTTCCCCTCCGCCTCCCTGATCCACCTCTCCCCCCCCATGCGGGGAGCCACCAAGGTGATCCCCCCCACGGCACCAATGTAGGCCCCCTGGATATAGTCCCCATAGGTGTTGCTGTCTGTGAGCTCGGGACCCCCACGCTTGATACCCGTCAAATACTCCAGGTTGGCTCCACGCCTCAAATACATGAGGGCCACACCCACCTCCCTCATGGCCTCCCTGGCCCTCCTAAGCCTGCCTTCGTAATCCAACTCAATCAATGGAGGAATAGGTTGAACACGTCTAAAAAACCCTCGAATAATCCCCTTAAGATGGGGGGGCTAGGCTGGCCAGCCTCTCATAGAACCTCTCCACATGGTCCAGGGTGTTGTAGAAGTTGGGGCTCACCCTTATCCCGCCAACCCTCTCCGAGCACCAATAGCCCTCCTGGTTCAAAGTCTTAACCACCTCCGAGAGCCCCTCCACCTTTACGTTCAGGTAGGTCCTCCTCTCCTCCTCCAAGGGGGTCTGGAGCTCGTACCCTGCCTCCGCCAAGAGGTCCACCAGCCTAGAAACCAATCTCCTATTCCAAGCCTCAATGCGGTCCAAGCCTTGTTTTAACAACACCTTCATGCTGTTCTCCACAGCCACGAAGGCCACATCTGGAACCCGGGCCACCGAGAGCCTCCTCACCCCGTGGGTGGGCTTAAAGCTGATGTCCGCCAGTGGACCTGCGCCCTCCTTCTTATCGATCTCGTAGCTCCTCCCGGAGACCAGGTCTGGCTGGTACTCCTCTAAATGCTCCTCCCTCGCATATAGGAAGCCGGCGCACATGGAGGGCATGCCCCCCAGCAGCCACTTGTAGGTGCTGGCAGCCGCGAAGTCCACCCCCGCCTTCTTCACATCCCACTCCACGGCTCCCGCGCTCTGGGTGAAGTCCACCACCAGGAGGGCGCCATGGTCGTGGCAAACCTCCGCCACGGCCTCCAAGTCAAACATATACCCGTTGAACCAGCTGGGCTGATCCAGGTAAACGATGGAGGTCTGGTCGTCCACCGCCTTCTCGAAGGCCTCCACCTCCACCACCCCCCCATGGCTCCGGAGGAACCGGGTCTCCGCCCCCTTCTCCCCCCTCCGAGCCAGGACAGCGGCCCCCATGGGGAAGACCAGGTCGGTGGAGACCACGTTCTCACCCCTCTCCACCGGGACCATACCCATAACGGTGTTGATCCCCAAAGAGGCGTTGGGGATGCCCAACACCTCATTTGGCTTGGCCCCAACCACCTTGGCGAAGAGTTCCTCAGCCCTCTCACGCACCCCCACACCCTCCTCCACATTGAACCCCCAGGGCCTACCCCCCTCCATGTGCTCCAGGAGCCCATCCACGTAGACCCTGACCGCTTCCAAGGTGCTCGAGGGAACACAGCCCATAACAGCCGTGTCCAAGTACACCAGCTTCTCACTCAAAGGAAACCTATCCACCAGTTCCAAACCATTCCCCACCAGACGACCCCCCCTATCCTTAAGGCCGCAACCCTATATTGGAGGCAACAGCGTTATGAGGTTAACCCCCACCCAGAGGCAGCTCACGGAAGGAAAGGCCGGACAACCCCATGAGCCTAAACCACCGCTCCGCCTCACCTGGCCCAACCAAAGTCACCGAGAAACCCCTCCCCCCCCTCCTCCCAGCCCTCCCAACCCTGTGGAGAAGGGTCTCCACCCGCCACGGAACGTGGTAGTTGAAGACGTGTGTGACACCCATAATGTCCAGCCCCCTCCCACCCAGATCGGTGGAAACCAAGAGCCTGCTTTGCCTCTTCTGGAACCTGGTGAAGGCGGCATCCCTCTGCCCCTGGGTGAGCCCCCCGTGAACCCCCTCAACCATATGGCCTAGACCCGCGAGTAGGCCGGCCAACTCATCCACCTCCTCACGCGTGTTACAAAACACAAACCCCCTGTCAACATCTAGGGAGCGTAGAAGGCTGTCCAGGGCCTCCAGCCTACCGTCCTCCTCTACCCGCACAAAGCCATGGGCAACACACTCCCCCATGTTAGCCTCCTGGGAATCCACTCTCCAGGGATGCCGCATAAACCTCTTGGAGAGCCCCACCGCCTCGGGTGTGACCGTGGCCGACCAAAGACTGGTCTGGCGAACAAAAGGAAGCAAAGCCAAGATGCTTGAAACCACCCCCAAGAAACCTTTCTCCAACATCTTATCGGCCTCATCCAACACCGCCACACCCACACCCGAGAGATCAAGGACCCCCCTCCTAGCCAAATCCAAAACCCTCCCCGGGGTGCCCACCACCACCTGGGGAGGCCTCGACAGCAACTCCATCTGCCTAGCCACCCCCGCCCCCCCGTGCAAACATAGAACCCTAACCCCCACGTACTTGGCTAGGGGGCGAACCACGGCTGCCACCTGCTCAGCTAGCTCACGTGTGGGGACCAACACCAGTCCCTGAACCCGAGCCTCCTCGCC
>CAYWWV010000035.1:6871-8121 GCA_964462185.1 uncultured Candidatus Bathyarchaeia archaeon
CCCAATGCTAGAGCCCAAACCTCGAACCCAGCTATATTCCTGGGCTAGCTACCAACCCTCCGAAAACCCCTTTAAAACAGCATACCACCCAGAAACGCCCAAGACGACGGCTGGGAAAACCAAAGGGGGAGAGAAGTCTTGGGCCCCCCTCCTCAACCCCTCCTCGCAAATATCCTACTCGCCTCAGACATAAGCCTACGGATGGGCAAACCCTGAGGACACTTCTCCTCGCAGGCCCCACAGGCCACACAATGCCTTGCATTCTCCTCCTCCGAAACCACTTCCCAATACTTCTCCTTAACCGCCTCACTCCTACCACTCATAAAGTACTCATTGTAAAGCTCCAAGACCTCGGGAATAGCCACCCCACTGGGGCAAGGCATACAATATCTGCACCCCGTACACCCCACGAAACCTGCTCGACTATAGGCCTCCCTCACCTCCTCTATCAAGGCCAACTCCTCCTCGCTGAGAGAACCCGCCCCGCTTCGATCGGCGTACTCCAGGTTCTCCACCACGTGACGCATATTAGACATCCCACTCAGGGCCACACTTACCTCCGGATGGTTCCACACCCATTGGAGCGCCCATTCCGCGAGAGGCCTCCTCACAGGCGCCCTGGCCCAGATCTCACCCACCTCCCTGGGGGGAGGCAAAGCCAGCTTACCCCCCTTGATGGGCTCCATCACCACTACGGCCAACCCTTTGCCATGGGCCAGCCTCATACCCCTCACCCCAGCCTGGTAGTCCGAGTCCACATAGTTCAACTGGATCTGGCAAAAAGCGAAGCGGTCCGAGTCGCGCAGGATATCCTCAAATACGTTGTACTCATCGTGGAAGCTGAAACCAAGGTGTCCTATTCGCCCCTCCTCCAGGGCCCCCTCGGCCCAATCGAAGACCCCTAACTCCTTAAGCTTGGGCCAACGGCTCTTGTTCAAACCGTGAAGCAGGTAGAAATCGATCTTGTCCACGCCCAGCCTTTTTAACTGCTCCCCCAGGAACCTGTCAAAGTCCCCCTCCTCCTCCACCAGCCATGTGGGCATCTTAGTGGCCAATCGCACCTTCTCCCGATAACCCTCCTCCAAGGCCTTCCCCACCACCACCTCACTACGCCCCCCATGGTAAGGCCAGGCTGTATCCACATAGTTCACACCATGGTCCACAGCATATCGAATCATCTCAATGGCCAAGGGCTCATCTATCTTAGAGGGATCCCCCCCTATGGTGGGGAGCCTCATGGCTCCAAACCC
>CAYWWV010000035.1:8221-12386 GCA_964462185.1 uncultured Candidatus Bathyarchaeia archaeon
TTGCATCTAGGGGGAAACGCAACCCTTAGACTGGTGGGCACCAGCCTAGAAGCCCCCCAGGGCTTAAACATAAGGGTATCAGACAACGCCCTCCTTGAACTCATAGACTCCAACATAACTCTGAGGGAGGGAGGAGGCATCCAAATCGGAGACAACGCCGCCCTTCTTTTAACCAGGTCCACCATCCATTCACAGGGAGACTCCCCCCCAGGGGGCATAGGAGCGGCCTCCACCTCCAGCCTATACCTAAACAGCTCACAAGTAGGGTTTATCCGACTTGCAGGCGCGGCCAGCCTCCAAGCCTTCCAATCCCAGATCGGGGAACTCGCCTCAAGATCCACAGGCCCAGCAGCCTCCTATGGCTGCCAGATCTCTCACCTCCGCCTATTCTACGAGTCCTCCGAAGTAGCCGTCAACGACACCATCAATGGCTTCCTGGAGGACTTCAACCAGAGCCAAACGGTGGTAGGGGCCCCAAACCCCTTCCAAGTGCAGCTGGTGAACACCACCCTCCTCCAACCCCCCAGCATCGTCCTCCTACAAGGAACCCTGCACACATCGAACACAAGCCTCACCTCCATCACCCTGGTCGACTCCGCACTGAGGGCTGTCAACACCAACGCCACAAGTCTATACCTGACAGGTTACTCATGGGCCGAGTTGCAGAACACCACAGCCACCAGGCTTACCGCATATCTCGGAGACTTTAACCTCATCCTCCAGAACACCCATCACGAGGAGGTCTACATAGACGAGACGCTGGGGTTAAACCTCAAGGCCGTAGGTGTGGACACTGGGCTTCTAAGGCTGGGCTGGACCTACCCCGACACACCTCAGAACGTAGAGCTCATCAACTCATCTATCAACGAGCTCCACCTATGGATGTACTCCCCCCAACCAATACAGCTCCAAGGCGTCCACCTGGGAAACCTAACTCTAAACGCAGCATTCACAGAGCAACCCCCCCTAATCATCACAGGGAGCATCGATTTCCACCCCAACGCCACCGTCAAACAGGAGTATGTGGACGGCTACACCAAGGTCAAAAGGGTCCACATGGTCAGGGCGTATGTAGACGGTGAGCCCGCCCCAAACCTAGAAGCCACCCTCAAGGTTGGCAACCGAACCGCCTCCATATGGTCAGACCAGAAAGGAGTATTCACAATCCCCATAGTCTATGCCAGCGTCTTCCGCATCAACACCACCAGCAACACACCCCCAACAGCCTACAACAACCTCACCCAACCAGCCACCCTCACCATCCTCAACCACACCATCCCCCTGCGGCTAACCAGCGACTCACCACAAACCATCGATATAACCCAAAACCCCCCACCCACCCAAACCCCATGGCTAGCACCAACCCTCATACTAGCCACCGCCATAGGCCTCCTAACCGCGAAGCATTTGAAATCCAAGAACCCATTATCCCTACATGGAATCTGAAAGGTTTGAGAGAGTTCTAACTGTGGCCCAGAGGGGCCAACCAGACAGGGTTCCCTGGGCCATATGGGGCCACTTCCCCGCCGTAGACTGGCTCAAATATTACAGCTGGGAGCTAGCCCAGCGCAACGGAGAAGAGGCCGCCAAGGCCCACATAGCATTGCTCAGAGAGCTTGACTACAAGATGGACCTCCTGAAGGTCACACCCTTCTACCGGTTCATGGCCATGCAATGGGGGAGCAAGTTCCGCTTCACGGACAACGAGGAGGAGGCACCCGTAGTATCCACCGCTGTGAGGGAACCTGCTGACTGGGAGAAGCTGTGGGTTCTAGACCCCCGGAAAGAGCTGAGGGAGTATGTCAGGACCAATGAGATACTCGCCCGAGACCTCCGAACCATCCCCGTCATCTATACCATACCCAGCCCCATCATCCAAGCCATGAACGGGGTGGGGACGCCGGAAAGGGTGTTAACAGACATCAGGGAAAACCCAGGCTCCCTTAGAAAGGGCTTGGAAACCATCACCGAGACCACCATAGAATTCGCCAAGGCATGCATCAACGCAGGGATCCAAGGGATATTCTTTGGGATAGGGGGCGGAGGAAGGATCTGGAGAGACCTGACCATCCCCCAACTAGAGGAGTACGCCCTTGGATACGATAAAAGGGTGCTGGAGTCCGTGGACTGTGATTTAAAGATGCTTCACATCTGCAGCACCCCCCAGGGGAACCCCCAGGACCAAGGCCTTATGGAGTCGGGCTGGTTCAAAAAATACCCCGTCAACATCATTAACTGGGACGCCCACGCCTTCACCTGGCTTGACAAAGCCAAGGCTATATACGGGGATTCATTCGGCATCTGTGGAGGGCTGAATCGATCCACAACTCTTAGGAGGGGAACCCCCAGCGAGGTTGAGGCCGAAGCCCTGAAAGCCATGGGGGATGCTGCTGAGGGAGGGGGGTTCATGTTGGGCCCAGGCTGCACCATCTACCAGGACACACCCAGGGAGAACATCAACGCCGTGGGAAGGGCCGCCATAAAACACGGATGGTACCCCCTCTAACCCGATCCCCTGCCCAGCTCCACCACCTCTCCAGCCTCAACCAGCCTAAGATACTCTAAAACCCTCCCCTCGTCCCCATCCAAGAAATACTCCTCCAACACATCTGCAGGCATGTTCATCCTTTGAAACCCGTTCAACCTGAGGATCACCTGGGCCATGCTGGCGCTCCTCTCCAACACATTGTGGGCCACCGCCAGCCAGGGGGAGATTCGCCAATCGGACTCCGCCTCGAACAGATTCAGCTCACTAGGGAACGCCCCCAGGTCCAGCAACTCATCGCCCAACGTAACAAATATGTAGAGGTTTCCATCGGCCAAAGAGTAGTATTTACCCATCCTACGCCCTCACCACGGCCAATCGTTGAGCCGCGTTCAACCACGGTGTGAAGCTGGTGACAAGAACCAGTATGGGCCAGATCACCAGGAAGGCTATGACAGCCGTGAAGGTCTCCCGAAGAGGCAGGGAAGGAGAAACCTCTAAAACCCTGTTTCCCAAACCCTTGATCCTACGCACCCATTCAATAAAGCCCCGTAACCTTACACCGAGGAAATAGTCGGTTATCCGCCCTGTCTTCAAGGTCCTAAACCAGTGCCCCTCCTCCTTCTCAACCAGTCCCTTCAATGCCGCGAAGGCCTGGAAGGGCATGATTAGATAGCTTAAAGGAATGAAGGCGAAGACGCCGCTCAGGTCTTCCTTAAGGTCTCCCTCCAAGTAGAGGCCGGTGAGGCCCATAATTGGTATGGCCAAGAGATTGCTTAACACCAGGCTCCACCCAAGAGTCTGGCTCCAGAAAGGCGGGTGCCTCTTGGTTTGCTGAGCCACCACCCAAGCAGAGGTGCCAATAAAAAAGAACAACGATTGAAGGTAGTAAGGAGCAAAATACAAGAACTCCAGCTTCTCCGCAAGGGACATCTTATTGCTCCTCAACACCCGGAGAAAATACTTCTTCACCGCGTAGGTGTGGCCCTCAGCCCACCTCATCCGCTGCCGGGCCAGCCTTAAAACCGTGTTGGGTATCTCTGCTGGAGCCTGGATGAGAGGCGTGTAAACCACCTTGAACCCCTCCAAGTACAACCTAACCGTCAAGTCCCAGTCCTCAGTAATGCTGTCCCTCCACCCCAGCCGCCTGAGCACATCCACCCGAAACATGAACACACTCCCACTCACCATCTTCAAAGCCCCAACCACCTCCTCCGCAAGCCTCTCAACCATGTAGCTCCCACTGTACTCAGACCTAACCCCCTTGGTGATCCAGTTCTCATTACGGTTAAGGAAGTGAAGCTGGTAGCCCTGGACCGCCGCCACCTCCTTCCCAGAGCCCTCATAGAGTCTGAAACACGTGATGAACCTCTTGATGATGTCCGATGGGGGGATGAAGTCCGCATCGAAAACCAAGACATACTTGGATTTAGGGTGGATGTACCTCAAAGCCTCCCTCAAAGCCCCACCCTTAAACCCCGACCTATCCTTTCGATGAACAAACTTGACCATGGGCCGCCCCTCCCTCCAACCCTTCTCCTTCAAAACCTCGATGGTTCTATCCCTTGAGTCATCGGCGACAATAACCTCGAAATTAGTGTAGTCGACCCCCAGACACGCCTCCAGCACCCTCCTTGCCACATTCAACTCATTATAGAAGGGCAGCTGTATGGAGACCCA
>CAYWWV010000036.1:0-10486 GCA_964462185.1 uncultured Candidatus Bathyarchaeia archaeon
AGGGGGGGAGGGGGGTAACCCAAACCAGGCGATCCAAGCCTCCCCCAGCCCGGGGAAGCCTGGAAACCCCTGGGATTGATCGCGGTTTAAGTGAAAAAATGGGGGTTTAACCCCTCTAAGTCGAGCTTGTAGCCCTCTACCACAGGCTTCTGGAGGCCCTTAGCGTACTCGGCGGCCACCAGGTTCCTGATGGGGTGGGCCTCCACCCAGTAGTTGTCGTGGAGGAAGGAGCCATACTCCTGGACCTTGGCCAACACCCTGCCCCCTCAACCCCTCCAGGGCCTCCCCACCCACAGCTGAATAACCTGTCGCCAAGCCGGGAAAGGTTTAAACCCTGGGCCCCCTTGGGGGAAATCGAAAATGCCGCGAAAGGAGAGGCCCCCCTGCATAGGGATGTATGGGTTCGAGTATGAGTGCCCAACATGCGAGTGGGCCCGGGAGTGCCGGGAGATGGATGAGGCAATAGAGCAGGCCGCCACCAGGAAGGGCACCCATGTTAGGCTCACGGGGAAATACAAGGAGAAGAAGTATAAACCCAGGACCATTAGGTAGGTTTTCACCCCCCTCTCCCCCCTGGGAAACCCACTAGAACCGTTATATTTGCTGGAAAGAATAGGGCAAGGGAGTAGGTTGAGCTTCGTAGCCGAGTTTGTGGAGGAGGTGGAGAGGAAGAAGAGGGGCCTCCTGGAGCTGCTCAGCGATGGGGAGGGGACCGCCAGGTTGGAGGCAATAGTGGGTAGACTGGAGCAACACTGGCACCGCCTCCCAGCCCCAGAGCAGAGCTACCACCAGGAGTTCAGCGTGGACAGCAGCAGCGCCTCCAGGACCCTCAGCACCGGCCACGAGTTCTTCATCATCCAAGCCCTCATGCTGGGTAGCCAGGGAACCCGTACCCCCAAGGTCTGGTTCGAGATGGTTAAAGGCATCCCAGACGCAGCCGTCTCCCACGGCTTCGAGAGGATACTCCGAGACCTCATGGAGGTGGAGATTGTGCGGGAGAGCCTCCCCCACATCCCACAGGGGAGCCTGGTCCTCATAGATGGCAACCTTTATGGCAGGTACACCCACCCCATGAAGCAGCTAGACCTGCCAGGGTGGAGGCATCTCCCCCTCCAACTCATGGAGTCCATGCAAAGACTCTTCCAGGGGTGCCGGGAAAGAGGCGTAACCCTCGTGGGGGTGAGCAAGTTCAGCAAGACTCGGGCCCTCACCGCGGCCCTGCAGGCAGAGCTGGGGGAGACCAGGGAGCCGGAATACTTGGACGTGGAGCTGCTCGCCAGGGTCAAAGAGGGGGAGACGGGGTACACAACCCCCCTCCTCCTCGGCAGCTACGCCCTCCAGAGGAACCCCGACGCCCTGGAGGACCCCGAGAAATACCTGGACACCTTCTTCAGAGAGCTACCCCCATCCAAGCGGGGGTGGGCCCTGGAGGTCCTCAAGGGGGTCCCCACCACCCCAGCCATAGCAATGCTCCACTTCATACCCAGGGCCCACGCCCAGCCGCTGAGGGTAGACATACCAGCCAACGGCCTGGGGGTGGAGAAGACCCTGTGGGATGTGAGGCCCTTCGAGTTCCTCGCCCCCTCCCTGGTGGACCCCTTACTCGGCCAGCTGGTCTCCGACTTCGGGGGAAGAGACGTATACAACGCCCTCCTCTACGTGGTGGACCGAGAGGTGAGGCTGGGGGGCTCCCAGGTTGACGGCGTATACAGGTCGCTCCTGTCCAGCCAGCTGGGCAGGCCCATAGAGTACGACAGGTCCACCAGGAGGTTCACCCTTTGAACAGGAAAGTAGGATACATTGTGGGAGAGGTGGAGACGGGTAGCTTCGGCTTCGTCTCCGATGAGGACAACTACCCCCTGAAACACGAGTACCTGGTCATCCCAGGCGTCAGGGAGAGGATCAGGGGGGAGATTAGACGGGTAGACGTCCTGGCCCAGGTCACCAACCTGTGGAACCTCAGCGACGTCCTCCGCCAAGAACTCAGCCTCAGGGAGCTGGAAACCATCCTCCAGAGGTATAAGGCCACGGTCAAGGTCTTCGGAAAGGCAAAGGTGTTGGGCTACCTGGACGAGGAGGACCAAGTGGTGATGCCTAGAAGCGCCGCCATCCCGGGGCAGGAGGTCTACGTGGCCCCAAGCCAACTACTGGAGCGTTTCTTCACCAACGTTAGCCGTCTCTCCATCCCCATCGGGGGGCTCCTCACCAGGGAGGAGGTCCCCGTCAGGCTGGACCCCAACGGGTTTAGGAGGCATGTGGCCGTCATCGCCCAGACGGGGGCGGGGAAGAGCTACCTGGTGGGGCTCATACTGGAAAACCTGCTCCCCCTGGGGGCCACCATCATCGTGATGGACCCCAACAGCGACTACGTCATGATGAAGAAGAAGGCTGACGGCGGGGAGACCCCCTTCGCCGAGGACGTAACCATCTACAGGCCCCCAGGCATCAAGGGGAGGAGGTTCAGCGACGAGGACATCGGCGGGGCGGAGGGATACACCATCGAGTTCAGCGCCCTCACCCCCGACGAGATATTCGAGATAGCGGGGGTGAGCCCCCGGTGGGTCCACATCAGGGCGGTGATACTAGAGGCCCTCCAGGGTTTGTCGGGGCTATACGGGCCCCAGCAGCTGTTGGAGAGGTTGAAGTGGATGGAGGTCAACGAGGAGGACAGAGGCAGGAGGGAGGCGGCCGCCAGGGCTCAGAGCTACATCCAGAGGCTGACACGGTACCAGGTGTGGGGTAGCGCCAACATACCCCTGGAAGAGTTGTTGAGGCCCCGCCACCTCAGCGTCATAGACCTGGCGGGGCTTCAGAGCCATGTCTCCCAGTACATCGTCCAGAAGACGGTGAGCGACATCTGGGCCAGAGCCATCACGGGGAGCCTCCGCCACCCCGTGTTCCTGGTGTTGGAGGAGGCCCACAACTTCGCCCCCGCCGAGGGCGTGGCCTCCGCCTGCAGCTCCATCATAGAGAAGGTGGCCTCGGAGGGCCGCAAGTTCGGCGTCTTCCTCCTGGTGGTCACCCAGAGGCCCTTCAAGATCAACAGCAACGTCCTCAGCCAGTGCAACAGCCAGATAATCATGAGGCTGACCAACCCCGAGGACATGAGCGCCGTGAGGAGGAGTAGCGAGGCCATGAGTGAGGACCTCTTCCGAGACCTCCCAGGCCTCAACCGGGGGGAGGCCATAGTGGTGGGGGGGCTCACCAAGGTCCCCGTCATGGTTAAGGTGGGAGGCAGGGTCAGCGCTGAGGGGGGTAGCGACATAGACTTGGAGGCGGCTCTCACCCGGGCCCTTGAGGAGGCCGAGAGGAGGAAGGCCCTCCAGCCCCAGGAGGACGAGGACGAGGAATTCAAGGCCAGGTGGTAGCCGTGGTCCGCATATTGGTTACGGGGGACAACCACCTTAACCTGTATAGCCAGAAGCTGGGGGCGCGGTTGGAGGAGCGCCGCCGCCGAATAGGGGAGAACTGGTGGGCGACGGTGGAACACGCCGTAAGGTGGAAGGCCGACCTCTACCTCCACACGGGGGACCTCTTCGACCAGGTCTCCCCGCGCAACCCCCCCAGAGCAACGGTGATCCAGGGCTTCAAGAGGCTCCAAGAGGCAGGGGTCTCAGCCCACATTATCGCTGGGAACCACGAGGCCCCCGCCACCCAGACCGAGGGGGCCTCCCCCCACGCCCTTCTGGCCGAGGCTGGGCTGGCCCACGTATACGAGAACCGGCTGGGCTTCGAGGAGTTCAAGGACACCTTCCACGGCGTGGAGGTCCACATAGCGGGTATGAGCTTCAACAGGAAACTGATGCCCGGGGAGGACCCCTTGGAGGGCAAGACCATCCCAGCCGGGGGAGACCTGAACATAGCCCTCCTCCACTACAGCATCGAGGGCATCGCGCCACCCCTCTGGGAGGAGCCAACCATAAAGAAGACCAGCCTGGAGGCAAACCAGCAGATACAGCTATACGCCATGGGCCACATCCACGACCACATAGAAACCCGGTTCTACGACAGCCTGGTGGCCTACCCCGGGGCCACCGAGCACTTCGACTTCGGGGAGTGGGAGAAACCCACGGGCTTCCTGGAGGTGGAATACGATGGGGAGCTGAAGACCAGGTATGTGGAGCTGGAGAGCCAGCCCATGAGGCAGCTGAGACTCCACACCAGCCACCTGGACCACCAAGACCTCACAGCCTCCATCCAAACCCAATTGGAGAAAAACTCCCACCCCCAGGGACTCCTACAACTGGTCCTAGAGGGGGAGCTACCCTTCCCCAAGTACTCCGAGATAAGGTTCGCAGAGATCAACAGGAAGGCCTCGGCTGGGAACTTCTACTTCGAGCTGGTGGACCAGATCACCCCCATGGGGATGGAGATGGAGCTGCCGCCGGGGGAGGGGCTCAGCCCCCCGAGGAGGTTGAAGGAGGTGGGAAAGGGGCTGGCTGAGAAGGCCGTGGGAGAGGAGAGGGAGCTTTGGCAAGAGGCCCTGAGACTGGCCCTGGAGTACTACGATAGGGGGGCTGGGGAGTAGTTGTTGAAGCTGGTCTCCCTCAGGGCAAGCGGCTTCAAGAGGCTGGACATCCGTAACCCCCTGGCCTTCCCCGACGGCAGGCTCCTCATCCACGGGCGCAACGAGAGCGGTAAGAGCACCCTCATGGAGGCCATCCACTACGCCCTCTACGGCCAACCCCTCAGGCCCACCAAGAAGGCTGGGAACGAGGACATCATCGCCTACACCCGCCAGGACGCCCTGGTGGAGCTGGAGTTCACCATCGACGAGACCCAGTACAAAGTAGTTCGAGAGCTGTTCAAGGACAAGAACAACAGGCACCGCCTCCTGAGAAAGGGGGAGAGCGGTAAGTGGGGGAGGGTGGCTCAGGGGGCGAGGAAGGTGCAACAGGAGCTGGACCAGGTCCTCCACGGCATCGACAGCGAGGCCCTGCTCAACAGCTGCCTGGTGGAGCAGAAGGAGCTGGGGAAGCTGGAGGACGCCAGCAGGCAGGAGCGCATAAGGGCGATAAGCAGCCTCCTGAACCTGGAGGCCTTCGTGGAGGCCCAGAAGGGGTTGAAGAAGGACTCCAACCAATTGGAGAAGACACACCTCCAGACCCAGAACACCCTCGAGGAGGCCAGGAGGGCTAAGGAGGCATACGAGGAAGCCGAGAGGAATCTCGCAGAGGCCAGGAGCCTCTTGGAGGAGGTGAGGTGCGAGAGGGAGGAGGTGGCCCAGGCCCTCCAGGAGCTGGAGAAGCGCCTCGAAAAAGTGGAGCGGCTGGAGAAGCTCTTGGGAGAGCTCCGGGAAGTGGAGAACAAGATAGAGCGGGCTGAGATGCTGTTGGGCGAGAAGGAAAAGAATCTCCAGGAGGCCCGGGAGGCCGTAAGCCGGGTCCAAGAGCTGGAGGGCCTAATAGAGGACTACCAGCCCGCCGAGCAGGCCAAGGAGACGGCAGAGAAGATTCGAAGCCTCTCCAACCAACTGGTAAACACCGCGAAGGAACTCAGCCGCCTGGAAGAAGAATTGGCGGAAACGAGGGACCGCATAAAACAGGCCCAGGAAAGCGAGAAGAGGATCAGGGAGCTGGAGGAGGCCGAGAGACAGGCCGAGGAAACCCTCGAGAATACGAGGGCAAGGAGAAACTTGGGCAAGGGTGTTGCCCTCCTCGGGGTTATAGCCTTAGTATACTCAATCCTATCATCCCTCTGGATGGGCGTAGCGGTGGGCGCCTCCCTGTTGATGGCCGGTGGCCTCCTCTATTTGAGGAGCGATGTGGGTGGAGCCGCAGAGGAACTCGGCGAAATTAGAAACCAGTTGAGGGAGGTCCTTGGAGAGAAGTCTAGGATAGAGGAGTTCCACCGTAAAGCAGAGGCCCTCCAGGAAGAGGTAGAGAAACTCGGCGAGGAGAAGACCCGGCTCGAGGAAGAACTCCAAGGCCTCATAGCCCAGCTGCCAGACAGGCCCACAGAGTACAGGGCCCTAGTCTCCACACCCACCCCCGCATCCCTGGAAAAACTGTTCAAGCAGGTGGAGGAGGACATCCAAACCCTGACGGCTTACCAGGCCGAGCGTTCAGCCAAACTGGAGCAGGCCGGGGCCTTGGAGGAGATAGAGGCCTCCATCGAGGAGCTAAACGAGGAGAAGGAGAGACATGGGGGGATTAAGGCGAGTCTCGAGGAAAAGGTGGCTCAACTTGAGGAGGAGACGGGGGTGGCCAGGGTGCAGGTCCAAGAGGTCTTGGAGGGGCTTAGGGGGCAGCAGAGGGAGCTTGACAAGAGTTCCTCAGCACTGGAAGAGAAGGCTAAACACCTGGAGGACACCATCGAGAGGTCTGAGAAGACTATGGAGGAGAACAGGGGTCTCAGGGACCGGTTCCCAGCCCTGGAGCAGCAGTTCCAAGAGGAAGCCTTCACCCTGGAAGCCATGGGGAGAGCCGTGAAGCTCCTCGACTTGGCCCGGGACAGCATAGTGAAGGGGGTTAAGCAAAGCGTGGAGAAGAACATGATGAGGTTCCTCCCCACCCTAACCGACAACAGGTACACCACGGCCAGGATAGATGAGGAGAAATACCGGATAGAGGTCTGGGACAGGGAGGCGAGGCGGTGGAGGGGCAAGGGGGTCTTCAGCGGGGCCACCCAGGACCAGTTCAGCCTGGCCCTCCGACTCGCCTTCGCCATCAGCACCATCCCCACCAGCCGGGGGGCCAGACCCGGATTCATATTCCTCGACGAACCCCTAACCGGCTTCGACGCCCAGAGGCGCAAGGGCTTCCTCAGGCTCCTCCGGGAAGAACTCTCCAAGTTCTTCGACCAGATAATCGTCATCAGCCACCTGGAGGAGCTGGCCGAGGAGTTCCCCCAAAGCATCCACCTGGACCAGGGCCGAATAATCGAGGTGCAGCGGTAGCCCCCGCGCCGTTCACGGGTTAGAGCCCCGCGGTCTCTGGGAACACCCCTCCGCCCCGGGTTCCAGCGAGCGTCCAGCGTCCAGACTTAGGTTGCTCCCTCCCGGGCCTGGCCAGGTTCGCCCGGCAAATGGCCAGTAGCACCCCTACAGGTGCACACGGTCCAACCGCCGACCCCGCTGGGCAGGGCCTCGACAGGGCCTCCCCAGTCCTACGGAGCCCGCCCCCGATCCCTTTGCAGGTTGCTGACCCCTCCATCTCGCCCGTTTGAGGTCTGGGGCAGGGCTAGCTCCCCGGTCCTACCTACCGCTGCAACTATTGCTCCGCGGAGTATTGTAAAAACGTTGTGGGCTATATCGAGACCAGGCCAAACTTGTTGAGGCTGAGGAGGATGTTGAGGACTATGAGGCCGGTGAAGGCGTAGGTGGCGCTTTTCTGCAGCTGGGAGCCGGCTTGGTAGCGGGCGGTGAACTCCCTCCACATCTGCCCCCCGTCCAGGGGGCCGATGGGGAGCATGTTCATCAACGCCAGGTTGATGGAGACAAAGTACAGCCAGTTGCCAAAGACCCGTAGCACGGGTGGGAGTGAACCCCCCACCACTATCAAAGCCACCACGGTGGCCAGCCCTGTCAAGAGGTTTACCAGGCTCCCCACGGCGTAGATCCTCATCCTCGACCAAGGAGTGGCAGCCCTCAAGTCCTCCTCCTCGGGCTCCACAGCCCCCCCGAAGGTGACCACAGCTAGGAGGATGGCAGCCGATCTCACCCTCACCCCCTCGGCCCTGCACATGATTCCATGCCCCAGCTCGTGGGTGAGGATGACTAACCCCGCAGCCAGCAGGAACCAGGGTAGGCTGTTCACCCTCACGGTGACGCCGGGTATGAGGGGCTGGACGGGGGTGGCCTTCTCGGGGGTGTAGAAGAAGTTCCAAAGGTTCCTGAGAAGCAGCAATGTGATGAACCCTGCCTGCCCCAGGCTGGCAGCCACCCCCACGTTCCCCAGAAGCCTCCAACCGCCGGGTGCCAGGGATGCCAGCCCCTCGATGGCCCTGTTGAGGGAGGTGGACTTGTAGAGGGCGTAGTAGGGCGAGAGGTCCCACCCCCTCTCCTGGAGTCTGAGGGTTTTACCCACCAGGTAGAACAGGCTCCAGCCCACCAATAGGGCCAGCAGCGTGGCGGATTCCGGGGACATGTCACCTATTCTGGGTAACCTCGAAATATAAGGGGCGCGAACCATGGGGTAGCCGGGGGTGGGAGAGTTGGAGGTGGTTTACTCTGGGGAACACTGGCGGCTGCTGGGGGAGTTGAGGAGGGAGGCTGTCGGAATGATGAGGCCGCTGGCAGAGGCCCACATAGGCTGCCTGGTGTATGGGAGCATAGCCCGCGGAGACATCCACCCCAAGAGCGATGTAGACGTCTACGTCCCCAACCCGCCCATGCCCACCCTGGTGGAGTCGGCCCTGGAGAGGGCAGGGGTTAAACCAGCCTCCAGGTTCATCGTTAAGGCCACCCCCACGGCAGCGGCCAAGGGATACCTGGTGGTGGAGGAGGGGAGGAGCTACAGCTTCCCCCTGGAGACCCCGCGGGGGTTTGAGGCCGAATTCCCCCGGTTCGCCGGTTGCCTAGGGCTGGAGGAGTTGGAGGAGGGGCTAAGGGTGCCGGGGGTGAACAAGGAGTTGATGATCATAGAGCCCACCGAGAGGGGCCACTTGGAGACCCCCTTGGTGGGGGCTGAGGGGAAGGCGGCCCGGCTACTGGGGGTGAGCCTAAGTGTGGTCCGCCAGCGGGTCCGAGTCCTCTCAAGGCGGAGAGAGGTGGGCCACACCGGCGTCTACTTGAAGAGGGAGCTGTCCCCAGAAGAGTCCTTCGGCCAGGTGTTCAGAGAGATGGCTATCCGCGACCCCGCCATCAGGCGGAGGAGGAAGCCTTAGAGGGCTTAGCTCAGGTCCTTGAAGCTGAGGATGTTCAAGCCCCTGGGGATGCGCACCCCCTCGGCCACCCTCTCCCCTATGATGCTCTTAACCCCCTTCTCCTTGGCCGTGTCGATGAGGCGGCCAGTGACAATACCATCGAAGACCACCGCCTCCACCCCCTCAGAGTTTTTAAGGGTCTCCACCAGCTCGCTGACGGGCACCCGGCTAACCTCCTCCTCGCCAGAGAAGAGCACGGCCTCCAAGGTTCCCCTCAACTCCTTAGCCGTCTCGGCGAATTTCTCGGGGACCTTGGGTTTTGGAGGCGCTCTGGGGGGTTTAGGCCTCTCAGCCCTGGGGGGCCTCTCCTTAGCCGGAGGCTGAGCCCCCGCCGTCAGGCTTTCCAGGGGCACACGTTTCTCCAGGGCCTCCTTAATCTCATCGGGGGTGAGCTCCTCAACCTCCTTCCCCGCGGGAGCCCTGGCCACATATTTGGGGGGCGCCACCTGCATCAACTCTTGGAGGATCATATCGCCGCCCCGGTCGCCATCCAGGAAGGCCGTCACCTCCTTCTTGGAGGAAAGCTCTCTGATGGTCTTGGGGACCCGCACCCCCTCCATGGCTATGACCCCTGTGACGCCGCTCTTCAGGAGGTTGTTCACGTCGGCCCTCCCCTCCACCACGATGATCTCCTTGGAGGAGGAGATGTCGGGGCTGGCAGTCAACCTATCCCGCCCATACTTAACGGCCTTGATCTGGCGGTCAACCTTCTGGACCTCCTCTAACAGGCTCTCGATCTCTTGGCCTTCCTTCACCACCCAGCTCCTCATCAACTCCTTGGCCCTTCTAAGGATCTGCTGGCGCTTCTCCACCCGCACATCGGTTATACTCTCCACCTTGATGGTGGCGTCACATGGGCCCACCCTGTCCACCGTCTCTATGGCGGCGGCGATTAGAGCCGTCTCGGCTCGGTCTATGCTGCTGGGGATGGTTATGGTTCCAGATGTGTTTCCCTTAGAGGACTTGAGCTGGAGGTCTATGCGGCCAATCTTCCCTGATTTGAGGAGTTCCCTAAGCTCCAGCTCCTTGGGGAACAGCCCCTCAGTCTGGCCGAAGATGGCGCCTATGACATCATGTTTCTCGACAACACCGTCTACGGTGAAGTTGGCCTTTATGATGTATTTTGCTCCAGTGAATTTTTCTGTGTCTTTCACTTGTGTTCAACTCTATTGTTTGTATCACCCTTACCGCAGGGGCCCCTAGAAGAATTTGGGACCTGCCCGGGTTTCCAAGACCCTTTTCCTTATTTTTGAAAGCAGGAGAACCTTCCTTCCGGGTTCCCCCAAAGTGAGAGTGATCCACGCGTCCCTCACGACGCTATGTGAAACACTGTTTAGGCACATAAAAAGATTCCCGATAACGTTAAGTTGGTTGGCTTGTATGTGTGGTGAGGGTTGCCTATGGCTCTCAAGTTAGCGATAAACGGGTTTGGTAGGACTGGTAGGCTGGCCTTCCGCTCTGCCTTTGAGCGCGGGCTTGAGGTGGAGTTCGTGGGGGTGAATAGGGGAAGCCCCCAGGCCTTGGCCCACCTTTTAAAGTATGACAGCGTCCACGGGAGGTTCCCCCTGGATGTGGAGGTGGAGGAGGACGGCTTCAGGGTGGGCGACCAGTTTGTGAGGGT
>CAYWWV010000036.1:10586-12080 GCA_964462185.1 uncultured Candidatus Bathyarchaeia archaeon
TCCCTCCGTGGAGGAGGTGAACGAGGCCTTCCGCCGGGCGGCGGGAGGCCCCATGAAGGGGGTCTTGGATGTCTGCGACGAGCCTTTGGTTTCCACCGATTACATCCATAACCCGTATAGCGCTGTGGTGGACTCCCTGGAGACGTGTGTAAACGGGGAGGCTGTGCGGGTGGTGGCCTGGTACGACAACGAGTGGGGCTATAGCTGTAGGCTGGTGGACTTGGCGTTAAAGATGCTGTGAGGGGCTACCGGGTGATGGTTAGCCGCCTTATTGCCTCCAAGTTCTCTGGTTTTTTCTCGAAGTAGCGGTGGACCGGCTCCAGGAGGCTGTTTACGGCCTGGGCCACCGCGTTTTTCAGGTCTAGGGGGTGGAGCTCCCCGGCTTGGTAGGCCTGGGCCAGCTCTTGGTAGCTGTGGTAGGTTACATCGCCCCCGTATTTACGGGGCCTCTCCACCTCCAGCTTGCCCAGGTGGGGGAAGACCACCATGCGTGCGTGCTCCAGCACCGGGTTCCCCTCCACCACCTTCTCGGGGCAGTAGGCCTCCCGGTATTTCTCCAAGACCGTCTCCGGGGGGTCGTTGAGCCAGATGGCTCCCTTGGCTATGCTTTTACTCATCTTGGCCTTGATGGAGTGGTTTATCTCGGTGTTTTCGTCGAAGCTGCCCTCCACCTTGGTGGGTTGGAGGCCTGGGAGGAGGGGGTTGTGGAGGCAGACGGGTGTCTTGGCTCCCAAGTGGTGGGCTACTTCCCTGGCCAGCATATGGACCTTGCGTTGGTCTATGCCCGAGCAAGCGGCGTCCAGCTCCAACTGGAATATGTCCGAGGCCTGCATGGCAGGGTACATGGCCCACGCCGACTCCACGTTAACCGAGTCTACGCTTCGGCCCATGATGGGCATGGCCCTCAGCATGCGTTTGAGGCTGGTGGCCTTCATGACTCTGATGACTTTCTCCCAGTATTCCTTTTGGTCTACGATGTCGCTGGCGTATAGGTACTCCACCTCGCCTGGGGGGAGGCCCAGGGCTGTGAAGCAGTCTTTGAAGTAGTTGGCCGCTGTGGTCAGGTTCTCCATGACTCCCCCCATCTTGTTGTTGATCCAGCCGTGCCACTCGGCCAGGTAGATGATGAAGTGGAAGCCTGCGTCCACGTAGTCCCTCATCTTTTTGCCTACTATGAGGCCTGTGCCTGCGTGCATGAGGCCGCTGGGCTCGAAGCCCACGTAGCCTCTGGGGTGGTCGTTGGTCTCTAGGAGGCTTCTCAGTTCCCCTGGGGTGATGATCTCTTGGAGGTTTCTGGATACCAGGTCTAGGCGGGTTTCAAGGTCCATCTCGATCGCATCCAACTCTTTACTGGCACCGTTTTTAAGGGTATAGGGTTGGTGGAGCTGCCCAAATGGGTTCCAAGGGGGGGTTTAAACCCCCGGTTTTTGACGATAAAAGCGATCAATCCCAGGGGTTTCCAGGCTTCCCCGGGCTGGGGGAGGCTTGGATCGC
>CAYWWV010000037.1:0-11402 GCA_964462185.1 uncultured Candidatus Bathyarchaeia archaeon
GAGGAGCCATAAAAAGGCTTAAAACCCCCTGAATCCAGAAAAAAACATAGCCTTCGAGAGACCGATCCAACAAAACAAGGATTGAAACTCCATGGTGGGCTGTGGCTACCGGAGCCTCAAGCTCCTTCGAGAGACCGATCCAACAAAACAAGGATTGAAACTTGTTGGCCAGCACGTACTCGTAGAAGCTGCTGTCCGAAGTCTTCGAGAGACCGATCCAACAAAACAAGGATTGAAACCGGGATATGGTACAGCCGGGGAGACACAGGCGTATGGTACTTCGAGAGACCGATCCAACAAAACAAGGATTGAAACTTGTTGGCCAGCACGTACTCGTAGAAGCTGCTGTCCGAAGTCTTCGAGAGACCGATCCAACAAAACAAGGATTGAAACCGGGATATGGTACAGCCGGGGAGACACAGGCGTATGGTACTTCGAGAGACCGATCCAACAAAACAAGGCTTTCTTCTCCTTCTGGGTTTTCCGGGAGCTTGGCCAATAAGTTTCAACGCCGTGGGCCCAAGCTGGGGAGGGAACCCCTATTAAGGGACACCCCTAAGAGGGGTTGATGAAGCCGGGTCGCCTGGGAGGGGTCTGCATCTACGCCTGGAGGTGCCTCGGCTACCGGCCCCACGCGGCGGCCTGCAACCGGGAGGGTGGCGGCCCCTTTTGCGGTTGGTGGAGGCAGTACAGCGGCCACCAGCCCAAGGCTCCCGCTAAACGCCCACCTTAGGCCACACCGGGTTCTGGGGGTTTACTCGAAGTATTTGGGGGAGACCACCTCCCCCACCTTGGCCAGCTCTTCTAGGCCCTCCTTAACCCGACGGTGAACCCTCCAGAACTCTGGTGGGACTTCCTCCCCCTTGTAGAACTCCTCCACCCTGGCCAGCTTCTCCAGGTATTTGGTCACCCGTATGCTGAACTGGGTCTCATACTCCTCCCAGGTGTAATCCCGTTGGAAGACCTCCTGGAAGAGCCCGGCCAGGTCTCGGTGTCTGGGGATGAGGCCCACCGGGGTCTCCAGCGCCCCATACTCGCCGTGGACCCTTCCCTCGGCCCAGAGGAGCCAGACCTTCTTGTCCAGCTTGGTGTTGGTGTACTTTCCCTCGTGCTTCAGGAAGTAGTTGGTGCTGAAGACCTTGGGGGGCTCCCTGAGCCCAGCCCCAAACGCCAGGTGGTTGGAGAGGTAGCGGCCCAGGGGAACCACCATGAAGTCCAGGATGGCCATGGGGTTGGCCACCCGCACACCCGTCCTCCCCAAGGTGGCCGCCGTGGTCTCCGACTCGATGGTGGCCCCCATGTAGACCCCGTGTTCCCAGTCCAAGGCCTGGCAGATGGGCACATTGGTGTCGCTGTCCCTCCCCCCGTAGAGGATGCCCCGGACCACCACCCCCTCGGGGTCGTCCAACGCCGGGTCCACGTTCTCCAGCTCCTTCAACCTGATGGTGTACCTGGCGTTGCGGTGAGCCAGGGGGACTTCCACGCCATTGCTGTCTTTGATCCCCTTCCTCCACTCCCCAAAGTGGTTGCGCCCCTCCGTGGGGTACTCATCCTCCGCTAAGCCCATCCCCAGCCAGTAAGGCCTCCCCTTATACACCAGGACGTTGCTGAATATGATCTCCCTGGGCGTGGTGAGGGCATTGTAGATAACGGGGTCGTCCACAGGGTTGACATCGGTGATGATCCCGAAGATTCCCTGCTCTATGTTAACCGCCCTGCACCGCCCCTCATCGTCTGCCCTCAGGTAGGCGATGTCGTCGCCCACTATGGTCTGACCGGAGATCATGGCGGTGCTGGTCTTGCCGCAGGCGCTGGGGTAGGCCCCGGTGAAGTAGGTGACCCGCTTTTTGCCGGGGGGGTGGACCCCCATGATGAGCATGTGCTCCGTCAGCCAGTCCTCGTGGTTGGCCTTGTATATGGCCAGGCGCAGGGCCAGCTTCTTCAACCCCAGGCTGTTCCCCGCGTACTGGTTGTTCACCGAGTAGACCTTGTTGTCCAAGAGGTCCACGTATATTCGACGCTTGTCCACATCCAGGCTGTTACCCCTCTCATCCAGCCTCCCCGCACTGTGGACGAAGGTGAAGAAAGAGGCCCCCGCCCCCCTCCTCTTAAACTCCTCGTAGCCCGTCCTGTAGAGGATGTCCTCGCTGTGGGCCACGTAGGCGCTGTCGGTGAGCTGGAGGGCTAGGAGGGTGAACCTGCTTTGGAGGGGGCCAAGGGCGAAGAACCTGACGAAGCACTCCTTCCCCTTCATGGCTCCGTCCAGGTAGCCCAGGACCTCCCTGAGGCCCTCCTTACGGTCTATGGTGTTGATGGCCTTGCTCATCCTCATCCCAGGGGTGACCAGCACCCTGGTGTTGGCCTTGTCCCTGGCCTGGTCCCTGTACCCGTCCCAGTGAACCGTGTGGCCCTCCAACGCCAGGGGGTACTCCTCCCCCCTCTCCAAAGCCGCCCTTCTAACGTAGTCTATCTCGGCCTCGTCGTCGGTGATGACGGTGGCCTTGGCGGGCTTGCAGAGGGCTAGGAATCTTTCCACCTGCTCCACGACGCTGGGGTTGCCCAGGGCTTGGAGCTTGGCCAGGTTGGCCTCATCCAAGTATTCCGAGATTGAGCCCAATATTCCTCCTTTATTCTCAGAGGGTCCGGATATTAGGGTATCGGTGGCCTAAGCCGCCTCCTCGGGGGGCTTAACATCCTTAAACCTATACCAGAGGAGGACGTCGTAGGCAGCCTTGATGAAGCCCGCCACCAGGAAGGGGGTGCCCAGCCCCATGTATTGCATCAGGTAGCCCGCTATCCCAGGCCCTATGGCCAGGGTGAAGCTCCGGGGGAGGTTGAGGAGGCTCTGGAAGCGGGCCCTCTCCTCCGGCTTGACGATGGCCATGGTGTAACTCTGCCTGGTGGGCACGTCCATCTGGCTGAGGAGGCTCCTCCCCAGGTATAGCCCCAAGCTGGTCCACAGGTTGGGCATATAGGGTATGCCCATCATCATAATGTTGGCAGGTAGGTGGCTGAAGACCATGGTGTTGATCAACCCGATCCTCCTGCTTATCCTCGCTGCAACCATGAAGCTGGCCGCCGCGAGGAGGCTGCTGGCCGAGAAGACCATCCCTATCCTGTCCATGGTGAGGCCGAAGCGCTCGAAGAGCCAGTAGGCCACCAGGCTCCGGGTGATGAAGGCACCCCCCAGGGCGTCCATGCTGAACAGCAGGGAAAGCTGAACCAGATACCTTTTTGCCTGGGGGCTGAGGGGGCGAGAGCTCCCCGCCTCCACCTGGACCTCCGCCTCCTCGTCCAACAAGAGGTAGAGGGCCACCAAGGCCAGGTTGAGGGCCGCGTAGGCCCCGAACATGGCCCTATACGCCCCCAACTCCGTCAACCCCAAACCACGCAGGACCACCAGGAGGCCGGTGAAGAGGGAGCCCGTGGCCGTGGCCAGGGAGCCCAAGGTGGTCCTGATGGCGTAGAGCTCGGTCCTCCTCTCGTCTCGGCAGCTCTGGGCCAGTATCACCCTCTCCAGCATCTGGGCCGCCCCGAAGCCCCCGCTGTATCCCATGGAGGAGAGGATGGCGAAGGCCACCAGCAGGGCCTTGCTGCTGGTGGTGGCGAATACCAGGCCTGAGGCCGTGGTGAGGAGGCCCAAGGACACCAGCAGCCTCCTCCTCCCCACCCGGCTCTCCAGGAACCCCGCCAAGAGGTTCAACAAGGTGGAGGAGGCCATCCCCCCCGTCAAAACCAGCCCTATCTGGGTGAGGGAGAACCCTAAACCTTTGAGGTAAATGGCGAAGGAGATGCTCACGAAGCTGGCGGCGAAGGCCTGGAGAGGACGCGCCGCCAGGAGAAGCTTACCGTTCCGGTCCACCCAGTCAAGCATGAATCAAGAGATAACCTTGTCTTAATATTCCTTCCCACCCGATACAGTTAAACAATCCTTGGGCCAAGACTCTCCTGCATGTCTGTGAATGGTAGACTCGAGAGGTTTTGGATCCAGGAGCTAACCCGCCCGGCCTTCGAGGACTGGCTGGAGAACGAGCCGGCCCCCGTGGTCATCATCGGAATAGGGGCCATAGAGCAGCACGGGCTCCACCTGCCCCTGGGCACCGACAGCCTGGGGGTCCGCGAGTTCATCCACGAGGTGGCCAAGCGCACCAACAGCGTCTGCATCCACCCCTGCTGGCCCGGGTACAGCCCCCACCACATGGCCTTCCCCGGCACGGTGACCTTTAGCAGCGAGACCCTGATGGGGGTGCTGATGGACACCATTGGGAGCTTCGCCCACCACGGGGTCAAGCGCTTCGTCCTGGTGAACCACCATGGGGGGAACACCCAGACCATGAACCTGGCGGCCCAGCTGGCCAAGCGGGAGTACCGGGTGATGATAGCCACCCCCACGGGGCCAAACAACACTGAGCTGGCCAAGAAGATCCAGGAGCGGATGCAGCGGTACCTGGAGGTCCACAGCGGGCCCCGGGAGACGGCCTACGCCCTCCACTACTTCCCCGAGTTGGTGGAGATGTGGAGGCTGGAGGACTGGGAGAGCGGGGTGGTCCTACCCGACTACCTCCGGGAGTTCATGGACCCCGACAGGGAGGACTACGAGTTGGTGAGCCAGGTCTTCCAGGCCTGCCTGGGCCCCAACACCGAGGACATCACCAGGAACGGCCAGTACGCCACCACCGACCCCCGCACCGCAGACCCCAAGGAGGCCGAGGCCAGGATGGAGGAGGCGGTCCAGTTCATGGTGGACTTCATAAACCTCTGGAAAAGCCTCCCCCTCCCCAAGTGGGCCCAAGACTAGCCCACAGGGCGAAGTAGTCTCCGTCGCGGGTGTATTTGGAGACGGCTTCCCTGAGGGTCATGGTTTTGTCCACGAGTCCCCGGGGCTTGTTCTCCGACATCCACCTCCTGGCGTCGTCGGGGTGCATCCATGCGAGGAGGGGGGCCTCCCCGCCCTCCAGCTCTCCCATGGTTTTCACCGCCTCCCTTTCCTGGCCCATATGAGCTTGTTGAGCTCCACCAGGTATCTGTCCCTCCAGGCCTCCAATTCCTCCAGGGGGGTGTCGCCCACCATCTCCTGCACCCCCGACACCGCCTTCCTCTTGGCCGACTCGGGGAAGCGTGTCCAGGTGGCCATGGTCTCCAGCCACGCCTCCTTCCGGGTGCCGATGTGGTCCATCAGGTATTTGATCCCCCCCTTACCGCCCCCCAGGTGGTAGGTCATGAAGGGGCCCATGAAGGCCCACCTGATGCCCGGCCCCGCGGAGACCGCCTTGTCCACGTCCTCGGCTGAGGCCACCCCTGTGTCCACCAGGTGGAGGGCCTCCCTCCAGAGCACGGCTGAGAGCCTGTTGGCGATGAAGCCTGGGACCTCTTTCCTGACCAGGACGGGGACTCTGCCTAGGTCCTCCATGAGCTTCATGGTGGTGTCCACCGCCCTGGGGCTGGTCTTGGGGCTGGGGCAGACCTCCACCAGGGGCACCAGGTGGACGGGGTTCCAGGGATGGGCCACCAGAGCCCTCTCCGGGTGGAGCCCCATGTCCCGCCCCATCTCGCTCATGGTGAAGCCCGAGGTGCTGCTGGCCAGGACCACGTGGCTGGGGGCCAGCTGGTCCATCTCGGCGAAGAGCCTCCTCTTGGCCTCCAGGTCCTCGTATATGGACTCGATGACGTAGTCCGCCCCCTCCAGGGCCTCCCCCAGGCTGGTGGTGGCCTCAAGGAGGCCCCCCTCAGCCCCCTCCAAGAGGCCCGCCTCCAGCAGCGTCGCCACGTGTCCCTCCACCCTCGCCTCGGCCTCCTCCAGCTTCTCCTCGGTGAGGTCGCAGAGGACCACCTGGTATCCCCGGGTCTTGAGGAGGGCGGCCCAGCCCTGCCCCACCAAGCCCGCCCCAACGCAGGCAACCCGTTTGACTTCTCTCTCCATGGGTTTACCTCCCCCCAACAGGTTTTCACGTTTGCCCCCCGCTACCGTTAAGTTCCCTTAAACCCATGGGGCTCCATGGGAGAACACGTCTTCACCAGGGGGGCCTCCCACCTGCGGGTGATGGTGAGGGGGGAGGGGGTTCACCTCTGGTCCAAGGATGGTAGGCGATTCATAGACGGCAGCTCGGGGCCCATCTGCGTAAACATAGGCCACGGGGTGGCCCAGGTGGCCGAGGCCGTGGCCCAGCAGATGGCCCAGGTGAGCTACGTCCACAGCAGCCACTTCACCACCGATAGCGTGGAGAGGTGCGCCGAGAGACTCGCAGAGCTAGCCCCCCAGGGGTTGGGCCACGTTTTCTTCACCTGCGGGGGCTCGGAGGCCACCGAGGCAGCCGCCAAGATGGCCCGCCAATACCACCTCCTCAACGGGGAGCCCACAAGGTGGAAGGTGGTGGCCCGTTGGCAGAGCTACCACGGGAACACCCTGGGGGCTCTAAGCATGTCGGGGAACATAGCCCGGAGGCGTAGATACGTCCCAATGCTGCTGGACTTCCCCCACATACCCCCAGCCTACTGCTACCGCTGCTGGTTCGGCAAATCCCCGGGGAGCTGCGACCTGGAGTGCGCCCGAGCCCTGGAGACCGAGATAAAGGCCCAGGGCCCCGAACACGTCTCCGCCTTCATAGCCGAGCCCGTGGTGGGGGCCACCCTGGGCACCGTCCCCGCCCCCCCAGGCTACTTCCAGCTCATCAGGGAGACCTGCGACCAATACGGCGTCCTCCTCATCGCCGACGAGGTGATGACGGGGCTGGGGAGGACGGGGAGGATGTGGGGCCTGGACCACTGGGACACCGTCCCCGACATCCTGGTGACCGCCAAAGGCCTGGCCGGGGGGTACCTCCCCCTGGGGGCCACGATAGCCAGCCACAGGGTCCACCAAGCCTTCAAAGAACCCTTCGCCCACGGCCACACCTACGGAAACCACCCCGTGGCATGCGCCGCCGGCCTAGCCGTCCTCGACTACCTGGTGGAGCACCGCCTAGTGGAGCGCTCCCACACCCTAGGCCAGGTCCTCCACCGAGGCCTCAAGGAGCTAGCCGAGGACCACCCCTCCGTCGGCGATGTGAGGGGCATGGGCCTCTTCGCAGGCGTCGAGTTCGTCGCCGACAAAGCCTCCAAGGAGCCCTTCCCCCCCGAGACCAGGTACAACAGCCTGGTTGTCGAGGAGTGCTACGAGAACGGGCTGCTGGTCTACCCCGGCATGGGCACGGTGGACGGGGTGCGGGGGGACCACATCCAGGTGGCGCCCCCCCTGGTGGCCACTAGGGCCGATGTGGAGGAGATGCTGGAAATCCTGGACCGTTCCATCTCCGCCGTGGAGAGGAGGGTCCTGGACTAGCGGATGCGCCCCTCCCTAACCTTCTCCACCTCCACAGGACCCGCAGAGGTGAGTAGGGGCCTGCCCTGGACGTAGGCCCGGCCCCCCCGGACCTCCAGGGTGAACTCCGAGAACTCCTTGATGTTTATGGGGTCCCCCGAATACTCCTCCACGCCTTCCACGTAGACCCTCTCCCCAGGCTCCCCCAGGGGCCTGAGGACCCCCACCTGGGAGCCGTCTTCCCCCGCCAACAACATCCCCTGGCTCTCCACCCCCCTAATGGTGGCGGGCTCCAGGTTGGCCAGGACCACCAGGTTGCCCCCCTCCAGCTCACCCGCCTCGGGGTACCAGGGCCTCAACCCGGCGCAGAGGGTCCTAACCTCCCCCCCCAGGTCCACCCGGAGGACCCAGAGCCTGTCCCCGTTGGGGTGGGGCTTGGCCTCCAGAACCCTCCCCACCCTCAGGTCCAGCCTGGAGGGGTCGCAGGCATTGAGAATCCGGTAGCTCCCCCCACAGTGCCGGGTTATGAGGCGGCACATCTCCTCCACCGTCTCCTCCAGGTAGAGGCTGGAGGTCTCCTTGTTGCCCTGGACGTAGAGGAGGAGTCGGCGGGTGTCGGGCCTAACCTTGGTCTCCTCGCACTGCCTCACATCCAGCCAGCAGAGCACCTTCTCCTCATCCATAAAGGCGAACTTCCCAGGGGCCACCCTCACAGACTCATCCTCCCCCAGGGGGGTGAACAACTCGTTGCCCCGGGTCACCCCCAGCCGCAGCCCCCCCTTCACCCTGTCCAAGTCGTGGAGCCCAGCGCTCACCAGCCTCAACGCCGAGACCAGGTTGTAAGCGTCCACCGCCGTGTTCACCGTGGGAAGGCTTCCCTGGGCCCTCACCGCCTCCACCAGCTGGGCCGCCGAGTTCTTGGCATCCACCTTGAACCTCCGGTAGACCTCCCTGTAAGCCCTCTGGATGGGACTCCCCTCCACGTCCAGGGCCTTGATCTCCTCCACCTTCTCAGCCTTCAACCGCTCCAACTCCTCGCTGCTCCCCCTGATCCTCACCCCCTCGATGACGGCCAGCCGGCAGCGCATTCCCAGCTTCTCCAACCGGGGGTCCACCTCGAAGGTGGGATCCCCCCCACCCCCCAACTCTATGGGCTCCATCTTCCGGAAGACGATCTCAGGCTTGGATATCCGGTGGTGCTCCAGAGGCCTCTCCAAGTCCCCCCACGTCAACCCCTCCACCCCCAGCTGCTCCTCCACCCTGGCTGCATACCGGGGGAGAATGGGCTTCAACATCACCACCAGGTATTTCACCAGCTCCACGCAGTCTGTCAACACCCTCTGGGCCAGCTCTGGGTCCCTCTTCACCAGCGCCCAGGGCGCCTTCTCCTGGAAATACTTGTTCCCCAACGCCCCCACCTCCAGAATCCTGTTAACGGCCTCCCGGAACTCGTACCCCTCATAGGCCTCGTAGACCTCACCCGCCTTCTCCTTGAGCTGGGCAAGGAACTCCTTGTCCAGGAGGGTGGTGGTCTCCCCCTGGAAGTTCTTGTAGGTGAAGCTGAGCACCCGGTACACCAGGTTGGCCAGGTTGGAGACCAACTCATTGTTCACCCGGTTAACCAAGTTGTCGAAGTCCAAGTCAATATCCGTCATGCTGTGGCTCAGGTTAGCAGCGTAGAAGAACCGCAGGTACTCGGGGTCCAAGTAATCCAGCATCTCCCTGGCCGAGAGCAGGGTCCCCCGACTCTTACTCATCTTCTCCCCCTCCACCGTGAGGAAGCCGTGGACCACCACGTTGTCGGGAACGTGGAAGCCGGCTCCGTGTAGGACGGCGGGCCAGAACAATAGGTGGAAGTAGATGATGTCTTTGCCTATGAAGTGGATGACCTCATGGTCGTCGGTCTGCCAGATGTCGTCGGCGGTGAAGTCCTTGTCCCTGCAGAGGTTGGCCGTGGAGGCAATGTACCCAATGGGGGCGTCCAGCCACACGTAGAAATACTTGTTCTCCTCTCCGGGAATCTTAAACCCAAAGTAGGGCCCGTCCCTGCTGATACACCAGTCCTCCAATCCCTCATCCACCCACCTCAAAACCTGGTTACGAATCTCAGGCTGCAGCCTCCTATTACCAACCAACCAATCCCTCAACCACCCCGCAAAACTACTCAACCGGAAAAAGTAGTGCTCACTAGACTTCCTAACGGGGGTGGACCCACATATGCTGCAGCGAGGATCAACCAAATCAGTGGGTGTATAGGTGGTGTTGCAGACCTCACACACATCCCCGTATTGGTCGGGGGCCCCGCAATTGGGGCACCGCCCCCGCACGTAGCGGTCGGGGAGGAACCGCCCACAATTCTCACAGTAGGTGAGCTCTATCTCCTTCTTGTATATGTGGCCCCTATCCTTTAACCTGTTGAAGATCAGCTCGGTGTAATACTTGTTCTCAGGGCTGTTGGTGGTGTAGTAGCTGTCGAAGTCCACTAGATAGCTCTCATAGTCCCTCTTGTGCTCGTGCCACCAATACTCGATGAACTCCTCAGGAGACATACCCGCCTTAGCGGCATTTATCTCAATGGGGGTTCCATGGGTATCATCGGCACCACAGTAGTAGGCCTCCCTCCCCGCCAGCTTTAAAAACCTGACATATATGTCCGTCTGAATATACTCCACCATGTGCCCAATGTGAACCGGCCCGTTGGCGTAGATCAAAGCCGATGTGACCAGAGTCTTCCTTCCTTCACCACTCAAACCAAACTCCTCCTACGGTGGGGTGAACATATCGCCAGAAACGGCTAACCGAAAAGCATGGGCCCAAAGGCCCCCAAGCCGCCCCCTCGAAAAGCCAAAGCAATATGAGTTCCCATTACACCCCGAGACGTAGGTTTCTGAATGGTTCAAGCCTTTAAAAGATTATGGCTGGAGTGCCTTGAGCCAACGATCTTGGGGCCCCCAATTAGAAATATTTATGATTGAGATTAAGCGATTGATTGTGAATCAAGAATGGTAAAGCTCAGCAAGCCGTTAGAGGAGATGCAGTATATTCTAGCTACGGATGTGGGAAGCACCACCACCAAGGCCCGATTCTTCCACAAGGTGAACGGGGAGTGGAGGTTCAAGGTGGCGGGGGAGGCCCCCACCACGGTGGAGGCACCATACGAGGACGTTACCCTGGGCGTGCAAAACGCGGTCAGAGAGGTGGAAGAACTCACAGGCCACAAGCTTCTCGCACCCGAGGGCGGCCTAATCATCCCCTATGACGGCGAAAAGGGTGTGGACTTGTACTGTACCACCAGCAGCGCTGGAGGGGGACTGCAGATGATGGTTGCCGGCCTCATCAAGTCCATGACCGCCGAGTCCGCCAACAGGGCCGCCCTGGGGGCTGGGGCCATTGTCATGGATGTCATCGCAAGGGACGACGGCCGCCCCGTTTACAAAAAGATCCAGCGCATCAGAACCCTCAGACCCGACATGATCCTCTTGGCTGGGGGAACCGATGGTGGCGCAAGCCAGCACGTCATGGAGATCGCGGAGATGATCAAGGCTGCTGAGCCGAAGCCCAGGCTGGGGGTTTCCTACGAGCTGCCCATCGTCTACGCGGGGAACAAGGACCTGCGCGACCAGATCCGGGAGCTTCTCAAAGAGGGCTTCGCATTGGAGATCGTGGACAACATCCGCCCCGTCTTGGAGGTGGAGAACACGGAGCCTGCCAGGAGGGCTGTGCACGAGCTGTTCATGGAGCACGTGATGAGCCACGCCCCTGGTTACACCAAGCTGATGAAGTGGACCGATGTGGACATCATGCCCACCCCTGCCGGGGAGGGAATGGCGATGCAGCTCATCGCCGACACCTACAAGATGAATGTGCTGGGGGTGGGTCTCGGGGGCGCCACCACCAACGTATACTCAGTAGTGGATGGCAGGTTTGTCCGCAGCGTCTCGGCTAACCTGGGTATGAGCTACAGCGTCACCAACGTGATGAAGGAGGCGGGCATAGACAACATCATGCGGTGGATCCCCTTCAACTTGGACAAGGAGGAGGTGGCAAGCAGGCTCATGAACAAGATGATCAGGCCCACCACCATCCCCCAGACCCTGGAGGACCT
>CAYWWV010000038.1:0-1366 GCA_964462185.1 uncultured Candidatus Bathyarchaeia archaeon
GGGCCCATCCTGGAAGCCACCACCCCTGCAGCCGTCTGGCCTATGAGGCTGCCAATCATCTCCACCGCTTGGAAGAACCCCATGGCCCTCCCACGCCTCTCAGCAGAGAACAGGCCGCTCACATAGGTCATGCCTATGCAGAAGAAGCTGGCGTCGCCGATGCCCCATATGACGCGGGCCAATATTAGAACCCATATGTTGTTGGTCTTGTAGCAGGCGATGGCCCCAAGGAGGGCTAGCAGCCTCCCCCCCACCAGGGGGGCCTTCACCCCCATACGACCACTGAGCACCCCTATGGGGAACTCTGTGAACATCCTCAAGAGGAAGTACCCCGAGACAGCGTATCCCACCAGTTGGAGGGGAGCCGTGAACTCGCTTCTCACGTAGGGCGCGAAGACCGGCCAAACCAGTCCCCCCGCCAGCATGGTCAGGGTTCCGCTTAGAACAAGCAGGTAATACTCCCTCACGTTTGCGTCCAAGATGAATCAGCCCCGGAAAATGGTCTGGAAAGATATAAACCAATCGCAGCCTAGGTTGCAACAACATTGTCTGGTTCCACGTTGGAGGCCTTGGTGGAGGAACTCGAGGGGAGGCTGGAGGCCCACTTCGGGGAGGAGGTTAAAGTCTTGGAGCTCAAAAGGCTCCCAGGTGGCTGGGAGACGGAGCTCTACGCTTTCGACGCCGTGCCGGGGGATGGGGAGCCCCGCCCCCTCATCCTCAGAAGCTATTTTGGGGGGCCTGCAAAGTGTGTTAAAGAGTTCCACCTGTTGGCGAGGCTCTCGGAGGTGGGGTATCCGACGCCCCTCCCCCTCTTTTATGTGGCTGAGGGGGGCTTCCTTGGCAGGCCCTACCTGGTGATGGAGAGGATTCTGGGGCCCACCTTGGAGGAACACTGTAGAGCCCTGGGGGAGGAGGGTATGAGAACCCACTTGGTGGGCCTAGCCTGTCTCCTGGCCAAGCTCCATGGACTGGACCCCGCCGAGTTCCAAGGGGTTCCAGGGTTAAAACCCATAAACGTAGCTGGTGAGACGGCGCGCATGGCGTACTCCCTGGCTGGGAACATACAGGGGCTGGATGCCTTGGCGCGGTGGATAGGGGAAAACGGGGAAACAGTCTGCCCCCAGCCCCCCAGCCTCCTACACATGGACTTCCATGGCGTCAACGTATTGGTGAGGCCCGGCGGAGGCTTGGCTGTGGTGGACTGGGGTGGTGCGGCGCTTGGCGACCCCCGGGCCGACCTGGGGTGGACCCTCATGCTCTACCAATGCTTCGCAGGACCCGAGACACGGCGACAACTCCTAGAGGCCTACGAGGAGGCCGCGGGTGGGAGGCCGAGGAACATGGGTTTCTTCGAGGCTTTGGCTGC
>CAYWWV010000038.1:1466-11402 GCA_964462185.1 uncultured Candidatus Bathyarchaeia archaeon
AGGTTCACCCGTCGGCGCCTAACCCTGGGGCCCACCACCACCACGAAGTTCCTGTCCAAAACCTCGGTAACCACACATTTCTCTCCTTTCTCCCGTCCTCGGGTCTTGACGCAGACCCGGCCAACCTCGAACACAGCCAAACTAGACACCTCTTAGGTAAACTTCTACCACGTTTTTAAGAATATATGCGGCCTCCTGGGCGGTGAAGAGCCCTGTGTTTAAGACCACGTCGTACACCGAGAGGTCTGAGAGGTCGACGCCGTAGAACTCCTTGTATCGGGCTTCCTCCAGCTCCTCCCTCCGGCGGGTTTCCTCCTCCACCTCCTCCAGGCTTCTCCCCTCCCTCTCCGCGATCCTCCTAACCCTCTCGTGGAAGGGGCAGTTGACGAATATGGTTAGGTCGGGGTCCTCGGCCATCCAAGCGCTCAGGTTGGCGTCTATGACCACTCCCCGCCTCCTGGACTCCTCCCTGGTGCGGGCGTCCAACCAGTTGTCGAAGCCGGGGTCGCTGGCGGCCAGCCTATTCATCTCCTCCAGGCTCACCCCCAGCTCCCTGGCCCGCTCTCGGAAGATGGTGCCAGCGCTCACATATCTCAGCCCAAAGGCCTCGGCCAGTTGCTTGGCCTGGGTGGTACGGCCGGAGCCGTGCCTGCCTGCCACCGTTATGACCAGCTGGCTCCTCTCCCTGGGCATAGGCCTAGTCCTCGGGGTCTATCTCGAAGGTCAGCCCGAAGGCCCTGTTGATGAGGACGTTGAAGGTGAGGCTGCATAGGAGGTACCACTGGATGAAGCCGAGTTCCCTGGGTATGTAGGGGAAGTCGAAGGGGAAGTAGGCCATGGTGGTGGAGCCGAAGAAGCGCCCCATGCTGGGCCAGATTAGTAGGAGGGGGATGGTGAAAAGCAGGCTGCTCCTCATGCGGTCCATGCTGATCTTGCTTTGCTGCTGCATCAGGTCGTTCTGGCGTTTCTGGGCTTTGTCTATGCGGCGCTGGTTGCCGCTCCTGGTGGCCTCCATGAGCTCCCTGCGGGCTTTGGCGCTCTCCACCATCAGCTTCCTGTAGGCCTCCAGGTCCATACTTTTGACGCCTATGAAGCTGGTCACTAAGGCTAGTGTCATGCTGATGGCTATGATGGCCAGGGTGGCGTATGGGGGTTGGCTGAAGGTGGAGAGTTCCAAGAGCACTGGGCTGATCAACTGGGTTCACCTGCCTCGGAATAGGGGGGAGGGTTCTATAAAAGTCTCCCCTACCCCTCTTCCCGCATCTCGCAGTATCGGCGCCAGCTGAGGCAGATGGTCTTGGGGTGCGCCGCCCTGGTCTCGTCCAGCTTGGTGACGGTGGTGTTGTGGGGGGCGCTGAGCACCTCCTCGGGGTTGGTGTACGCCAGGTGGCTTATCTCCTTCATGGCCTCCACGAACTCGTCCAAGGCCTCCACGGGCTCGCTCTCAGTGGGCTCAATCATAAGGGCCTCTGGGACGATGAGGGGGAAGTAGGTGGTTGGGGAGTGCAGCCCGTAGTCCAGTAGTTTCTTGCTCACGTAGAGGGCGCTTACGCCGGTGTCTTGGAGCATGGGGGTGGCGCTTAGGACGGCCTCATGCTTCCTGGGCTTCTCGGGGTCGTAGCTCAGCTCGTAGCCTTTGACGTGGGAGAGCTGCCTGCTAATGTAGTTGGCGTTGAGCACGGATATCTCCGCTGACTCCTTGAGGCCTCGGCCGCCCATGGTGTAGATGTAGGCGTAGGCCTTCAGGGCCACGTTGATGTTGCCGTAGTAGCCGTGGACCTTGCCGATGCTCTTGGGCTTGTCCCAGTCCAGCCTGTAGGTGTCCCCCTCCTTCACCAGCTCGGGGACGGGTAGGTAGTCAGCTAGATGCTCCTTCACCCCCACAGCCCCAGAGCCAGGGCCCCCGCCGCCGTGGGGGGTGCTAAAGGTCTTGTGGAGGTTGCTGTGAACCACGTCGAACCCCATGTCCCCCGGCCTACACCACCCCATGATTGCGTTTAGGTTGGCGCCGTCGTAGTATAGCAGGCCCCCGGCGTCGTGGATTATGCCGCTGATCTCTTTGATCTCGGACTCGAAGGTGCCGATGGTGTTGGGGTTGGTCAGCATCATCCCGGCGGTGTTGGGCCCAGCCGCAGCCTTCAAGGCCTCCAGGTCCACCATGCCGTGGCGGTTGCTGGGTATCTCCACCACCTTGAAGCCCCCCATCACAGAGCTGGCGGGGTTGGTGCCGTGGGCGCTGTCGGGGATGATGATCTCGGTTCTCTCCTCCAGCTCCCCCCTGTCCCTGTGGTAGGCCCTGAAGATCATTATGCCTGTCCACTCCCCAGCTGCTCCCGCCGGGGGTTGGAGGCTGGCCCGGTCCATCCCCGTGACCTCCAGGAAGTGGGTTTGCAGGGTGTATAGCAGCTCTAGGAGGCCTTGCACTGTTTCGGGGGATTGGTTGGGGTGGACCTCTGTCACCCTGGGGTCTCCAGCCAGGACCTCGTTTATCACCGGGTTGTACTTCATGGTGCAGCTGCCCAGGGGGTATATCTTGCCGCTGTTCACCCCGTAGTTCATCTGGCTCAGGTGGATGTAGTGGCGCAGCACCTGGATCTCGGAGACCTCGGGGAGGCCTGGGGGCTGGGTCCTCAGAACGGCCTCGGGCACCAGCTCCTCCGTCGGTATCTCCCCCTCTATCTCGGGCTCCAGCTCGGGTAGAAGGTGGCCCCTCCTCCCTTGCCGCCCCAACTCGAAGATGAGGGGCTCGTCCCAGTCCGCTTGTCTAAACCTCTTCCCCATCACTCAAGCGCCTCCTTCAGGGTGGACACCAGTAGATCTATGTCCTCCTTGGTGTGCACCTCGGTGACACAGTACAACGCCGTCTCCCCCAGGTCGAAGTCTTTGGTGAGGGGGATGCCGGCCTCGATGCGTCGGGCCTTTAGGGCTTGGTCGACCTCCCGCAGGGTCTTGTACTGGAAGTTGACGGTGAACTCCTTGAAGTGGAAGCTGTTGAAGACGGGGGCTCGGACCCCGGGGAGCTCGCCGATCTTCCTCTGGGCGTACTTGGCCCTCTTCATGATGGACTCGCTTAGGTCCCTCATCCCCTGGGGGCCCATGAGGCTGAGGTAGACCCCCGCGGCGACGGCGTTGAGGGCTTGGTTGCTGCAGATGTTGCTGGTGGCCTTCTCCCTGCGGATGTGCTGCTCGCGGGTGGCCAGGGTCATCACGTAGCCCGTTCGCCCGTCCTTCACTGTCTGGGTTAGCCCTATGAGGCGTCCAGGCATCTGCCGGAGGAAGCGGTTGTCGTGTCCACACGCCATGATTCCCAGGAGGGGGCCCCCGTAGTTCATGTGGTTGCCGAGGGGTTGGCCCTCCCCCACCACGATGTCGGCCCCATAGCTTCCAGGGGGCTTCAGTAGGCCCAGACTGGTGGGGTCGACCCCAACCACGTAGGCTGCGCCAGCATCGTGGGCCAGCTCGCCTATGGCCTCCACCTCCTCCTCCACGAATCCCAGGTAGCTGGGGTTCTCCACGTAGACCATGGCGGTCTGGTCGTCCACCCTTTCCTTCAAGTCCTCCAAATCCAGCTGGCCCGTCAAGGGGTCGTGCTCCACCAGCTCCACAGTCATGCCCGCGGGTTCGCTGTAGGTTCTAAGCGTTGTGAGCCTGGTGGGGCTCATCAAGTCGGGGACAAGCACCTTGCTCCGCCTCGTGATCCTGCGGCACATGAGGGCGGCCTCCCCCACGGCGGTGGCCCAGTCGTAGAGGCTGCTGTTGACCGCATCCATCTCGAGGAGTTCGGCCATTAGGCTTTGGTACTCGAATATGGCTTGGAGGATTCCCTGGCTCACCTCGGGCTGGTAGGGGGTGTAGCTGGTGAGGAACTCTGCCCGGCGCACCACCTCGTCCACCACCGAGGGGACGTAGTGGGGCCAGACGCCTCCACCCATGAATGGGGGGCAGACAAGCTCCTGGTTTTTCGATAGTAGGCTTTGGAGGTGTCTCCTGGTCTCCAGCTCGCTGTGGGGCCCAGGGATGTCCAACTCCCGTTTGAGTATGAATTCCTCGGGTATGTCGCTGTAGAACTCCTCTATCCCCGAGATGCCGATCTTCTCCATCATCTCCTCCATGATCTCGGGGACGCTGTTGGGCAGGTAGGGGTGTATCTTGTTCAAGTTTATCCCTCTTTCGGCAATACTGTATGGGAAGGGGTAAATAACCCTATTTCATGGGGGGCTGAGAGGGGTGTGGGGTGTTAGAAGTCTTTCTCCATGAGGACCAGCCTCTGGGCCTGGGGGTTGTCCTTCGCCAACTCGTATATGTGGTTGGCCACTATCACGTCCTCCAGGGCTAGGCCAATGTTTATGGCCAGTATCCGCTCGGAGTCGTTTTCACGTCCTGGTTTCTTCCCCGCCACAATCTCCCCCAGCTCGGCGTAGAGTTGGGGGAGGCCGTCGGGGAAGGCCCCCTGCTCGTGGAAGTGGAGGGTCTGCTCCCAGCTGTCGGTGATGAATTTGTCGGCGCCCAGGATGGCCTCTCCGTGCCAGGCGCGGGAGGCCTCCAGGCCGAAGCCCAGGCAGCCTGGCTGGAACCACTCGTTCCTCACGATGGGCTCTGGGAGCCTCTGGGTGGCCGTTAGAATCATATCCATCCCCCTCACCGCGCTCTCGGCGTCGCGGCAGATGGTGATGTCCACGCCGAGCCTGGGGCCTAACTCCTCCTTGTATTTCTTCATGGCCTCGGGGTTGATGTCGTATATCCGGACGCGGTTGAGGTTGGGTAGCACCTCTTTGAAGGCCACCAGGTTGAAGCGGCCTTGGACTCCGCAGCCCACCACCCCCAGGCTCTCAGCATCCTTCCTGGCGCAGTGCTTTGCGGTTATGGCTGAGACCGCCGCCGTCCTCATGGCGGTTATCCACCGGCAATCCATCACGGCCAGGGGGAGGCCGGTTTCCATGTCGTTTACCACCATTAGGCCGGCTATCTGGGGGAGGCCCAGGGCCCGGTTGCTGGGGTAGCCGCTCACCCACTTCAAGCCCCCAATGCCTAGCTCCTTGAAGTAGGCGGGCATGGCGTGGATGAAGGAGTCTGGGCGGCTGTGGATTCCGGGTTTGGGGGGGTTTTCCACCCTGCCGTGGCCGTGCTCGTAGAGGCCTTTCTCCACCAGGTCTATGATGGTGTCCATAGAGATGGCGAGGGCCAGTATGTCCTCCTGGGAGAGGTAGAGGAACTCGACGCGCCTCATAGTCTCCAGTAGGCGTGTGTCGTATTAACCTGTTTTGGCGTGGTCCGTGGGCCCTCGTCGATCCATCGCAGTGGGGGGTCGAGGCCTCCCCAGGGCGTTGGCCGTGGTTGAGGGGAGGACTGCAGCACTTTGGGTGTGGGGAAAGCTTTTAGAGGGCCGGGCTCCACGGTGGAAGGGTGGGAGTCTTGCCGAGCGTCACCATCGACCAGGGGAAATGCATCAAGTGTTTGACCTGTGTGAAGACCTGCCCCATGGGGGTCTACGCCGAGGCCGAGGGGGGGGTGGAGGTGGTCAAGATGGAGGACTGCATCGCCTGCATGGGCTGCGTGGCCGCCTGCCCCGTGGAGGCCATAACGGTGGTTGAGTAAACCCTTTAGCCGTCTCCCAGCATATACCCCTCCATGTCTGAACCGCTCAAGCAGATATCCGGGTGGGTTGAGGACCACCGGGTGGAGTGCCTGGACTTTCTTAGGAGGCTCATAGCCACTCCCAGCCCCAGCGGGGGGGAGGGGGAGGCAGCAAAGCTGGTGGCCGAGGAGATGGCCCGCCTGGGCTTCACGTCCACCAGGGTTGATAGGCTCCACAACGCCATGGGCGAGCTGGGTGGAAGGGGAGGGGGGCGGGTCCTACTCCTCAACGGCCACCTGGACCATGTGCCGCCGGGGGATATGTCCGAGCCCTACTCTGGGAGGGTCATGGATGGCTCCAGGTTTGGGGTGGAGGGCCAGGTGGTCTACGGGAGGGGGGCCTGCGACATGAAGGCCGCCCTGGCGGCCATGGTTTTGGCCGGCGGGGCTCTCACGGGGTGCGGGTTGGAGCTCCGAGGCGGGCTGCGGGTGGCCGCCGTGGCCCAGGAGGAGGTTGGGGGCGCCGGCACCAAGGCCACCGTGGTGGAGAGCCAGTTCCTGGGGGACGTGGTGGTGGTGGGGGAGGCCACCAACATGGGGCTGGCCCTGGGCCACCGGGGGAGCCTGAAGGTGGATGTTTTCGTGCACGGGAGGAGCTGCCACGCCAGCGCCCCCCAGCGGGGGGTGAACGCCCTCTACAAGGCTGCGGAGCTGGTGAGGAGGATCAGGGACGAGCTGGCCCCTGGGCTGCCTGAGCACCCCCTCTACGGGAAGGCCACCCTGGTGGCCACCCAGGTTGAGACCAGCCCCAAGGCGGCCAACGTGGTGCCCGAGAAGTGCCGGGTGACCCTGGACTGCCGCAACCACCCCGGCTTCACAGCCGACGACCTCTACCACGCCCTAAAGGACCTGGTTTCCAGGTTGGCGGAGGAGGACCCCGAGTTCAGGGCCACCGTCATCCCCTCCAGCCTTGTGAATGAGAGGAGGTTCAGCGGGTTCTACACCGACCCCGGGGAGCACCCGGTGGTGGGGGAGTTGGAGGAGGCCATCGCCGAGGCCTATGGGAGGCCGAGGAGGGGTCTTTGGACCTTCGCCACCGATGGCCGCATATACAGCCGCCTGGGCATACCCGTGGTGGGCTTTGGGCCGGGGGAGGAGAGGTTCGCCCACACCGAGATGGACCACGTCAAGGTCCAGGACTTCTTGGACACGGTGAAGGTCTACGCCTGGATGGCCTGCAAGGTCTGCGGGTTGGCGGGGGAGTAGAGGGGTGGAGCGGCCCACGCCCAGGGAGCTGCTGGACCACCAGGAGGCCTTGGAGAGGGCGGACCCCGGCGGGATGCTGGAGGCCATCGGCCGCTTCCCCCTGATGGCCCGAGAGGCCCTGGAGGCCCTGGGGGACCGCGAGCTGGGGCTGGACGGGGGTTGGCGCCACATCCACGTGGCTGGGATGGGGGGCTCCGCCGTGGGGGGCCTCCTCCTCTCCGACTGGCTCTACGACTCCTCCCCCCTCCCCATAACCGTGGAGAGGGGCTACAGGCCCCCCGCCTTTGTGGGGCCCCGCAGCCTGGTGGTGGCCGTCAGCTACTCGGGGAACACGGAGGAGACCCTTAGCCAGCTGGAGGAGGCCCTGGAGAGGGGGTGTGGGGCGGCCTGCATAACCAGCGGCGGCAGGCTGGCGGAGCTGGCCGAGGAGAGGGGGCTGCCCCTGGTCAGGGTGCCGGGGGGGCTGCAGCCCCGGGCGGCCCTGCCCTGGCTGTTTTACGGCTTGGCGTATGTGGCCCACAGGGCGGGGGCGGCTGGGGGGCGGTGGGGGGAGGTGTGGGACAGCGTGGAGGAGGCTGGGCGGGCCGTGGAGGAGTGCCACCCAGGGGTGGCCGTGGACGGCAATCCCGCCAAAGAGGCCGCCCTGGCCCTGAGGGGACGCATCCCCCTGGTCCTGGCTCCACGGGGCCTGGCCTCCGTGGCCTACAGGGTCTCCACCCAGATCAACGAGAACGCCAAGTGCCCGGCCGCCTATGGGTTCTACCCCGAGGCCCTCCACAACACGGTGATGGCCGCCGAGGGGCCCAAAGACGTGGTGGGGGGGATGGGGCTTCTGGTGGTGGGGGACGCCGAGGAGGGCTTGAGGCCTCGTAGGACTGGGGAGGCCTCCCGGCTGCTGGGGGGGGCCTTCGGGGCTGTGGCCACCCTCCCCGCCACGGGGGGGTCCAGGCTGGCGCGCATGGTCTCAGCGGTAGTCAGAGGGGACTTTTTCTCCGCCTACCTGGGCATCCTCTACGGCGTGGACCCTTCCAGCGTGGAGACCATATCCAGGTTGAAGAGGGTGAAGTAGGGGGGAGGGTTTAAAGCCTTTAGAGGGGTGAGCAGGTGCATGGTGGTGGAGGTGGACGACTCGGGGTGGGGGGACTTGCTGGGGGGTGTGGTGGTGGTGGCCCGCCGGGTGGAGACGGGGGAGAGGTGGGTGGGGGAGGTGCCCCTGGAGCTCTTCAGGGAGGGGGAGTTCCGTTTTAAGGAGTATTTGAGGGCGGCCACCCTCCTGGTGTTGGAGGCCCTGGACCACCTGGGGGTGGACACCGAGGAGCCCATCAGGATTTGCACGGGGTACGTCCTCAGCCACGCCCGGGAGACCCTGCGCGCCCTGGGGTACCGGGTGGAGGAGGCGAAGATAACGGGGGAGACCCAGCGGCTGGCGGAGGAGGCCTACTTGGAGAGCCTGGTGAGGCTGGGGGTGGGGAGCAGGGAGGAGGTGGAGCGGATGCGGAGCTACCAGGGCTTCAAGGCCTGGGTGGAGGAGGACCCCGAGGCGAGGATGAGGTTTGTGAAGACGGGGTGGAGGGGTTGGGGGGGAGGCTAGCCCCCCGGAGGGCCACGGCCCTCTCCATAGCGGTTCCGGGTTCACTGGTGTCGGAGCATGGGGGGTTGAGGGAGAAGACGGCTGCCCTGGGCCTCTTGGGGAGGGCGGCGGCCATCTACCGGGTGGAGGAGATAGTGGTCTACAGGGATGAGCCTGATGAGAGCATGCTGGTGAAGCGCATACTGGGGTATATGGAGACTCCCCAATACCTGCGCAGGCACCTGGTGGGGAGGCACCCCGACCTAAGGTTCGCGGGCATCCTCCCCCCGTTGAGAACCCCCCACCACCCAGTGGCCAAGCGCGTTAGCCAGGTGGAGGTGGGGGAGTACCGGGAGGGGGTGGTGGTCTCCTCCACCCCCCAGGGGGTCCTGGTGGATGTGGGGTTGGACCAGCCCCTGAGGCTGAGGGGGAGGGCCCCCAGGGAGGGCTCCAGGGTCTCGGTGAGGGTTGAAGGCTTAAACCCCTTGGAGGGGAGGGCGGTGAAGCGCTCCTCCATCCCCTACTACTGGGGGTACACCCTGCGGGGGGTGCGGGGCAGGCTGAGTGAGTTGGTTTACGGGGGGGAGTGGGACTTGACGGTGGCCACCTCCAGGGCTGGGCGGCCCTTCAAGGAGGTCTGCGGGGGGTTGCTGGAGGCGTGGAGGGGGGCTGGGAGGGTGTTGGTGGCCTTCGGGGGGCCCAGGACTGGCCTGGGGGATATCCTGGCCAGGGAGGGCCGGGTCCTGGAGGAGGCCTTCGACTACACGGTGAACACCATCCCCCTCCAGGGCGTGGAGACGGTGCGCACCGAGGAGGCCGTCCACGCCACCCTAGCGGTTTTAAACGCCTTGGAGTAGTCTCTCTGGGAGTGGTCTGGGGTGGAGGACGGGGTTGTGGAGTCGGAGCTGAGGGGGAAGACCATGCTGGTGTATATGTATATGCTGAGGAACCCCAGGAAGCCCGTGGGCGTCCGCGAGGTGCAGAGAAGCCTGGGGTTCAGCAGCCCCAGCGTCTCCAGCTACCACCTGAACAAGCTGGTGGACCTGGGCCTGGTGGAGAACATCCACGGCGACTACCGGGTAAGGGAGACGGTGAAGGTGGGGGTGCTCAAACAATTCGTCACCCTGAGGGGGGTCTTCCTCCCCCGACTCCTCTTCTACGCCGTGCTCACCACCACCATGCTGGCCACCTTCCTCCTGAAGACCCCCTACGCCCCCACCCCCGAATACTTCACAGCCCTCACAGTGGGCCTGGTCTCAGCAGGGGCCTTCTGGTTCGAGACCCTGCGGGCATGGAGGGAGCTACCCAGATGACAGCCCAGACTGTTCTAAACTGTAGTATTAAGTGGTGCGGGGCGGGGGTGTTGTTGGATGTGGGCTAAGGGGAGGCTGTGGCTGGTGGTGGCAGTGGTGGTGGGTTACTTCTTGGTGGCAGCCGTGCCCAGCAGGGTGGCCAGCCTCGCCCAGCCCAAGGCAGCCGAGGAGACCGTGGGCGCCCTGGAGGCCTTCGGGGGGGAGGAGCTGGGG
>CAYWWV010000039.1:0-11003 GCA_964462185.1 uncultured Candidatus Bathyarchaeia archaeon
GCCTACATCACCCACAACGGCATCAAGGATGAGTTGGTGTTCTCCACGGGGAGCTAACTCTAACAAACTGATTCTGTGAACACTTACCACTATGTATTTACAGCCATCAATATGTTTCCACATGGAGAATAGGTTGTTTAATGTGTTGAAAAACGAAGCTTTAAATCATGTATTTATGTTCTATATTATTGTTCCATATGTTTGCTGGCAGGCCTGGGGTGTTGAAGGCGTCGCTGGTGCTGCTCCTGGGGGTGGCCGGCGACTGGATCTCCACCTGGCTGGGCCTGGCCAGGGGCCTAGCCGAGTCCAACCCCCTAGCCCAGACATTGATGGAAGGCGGAAAATGGATTCAAGCAGACCTACTGGCAGTAACTGTTTGCCTAGCCACACCCCTCATAGCAGTGAGAGCCACGGGGGACCGCCGCTTAGAACACCTGTTCCTCCTCCCCCTTGCAGCCGGGTTGGCCCGCCTCTTGGCCGCTGCCTGGAACCTGGCGCTTCTTTAATTAGTCATCGGGAAGCCAATGCCCACATCTTTTGGAATAGTTCTCGGTAGTCCTCCACCAGGACCTTGTAGTTGGTGTAAAGGGCCTTGGCCCTCGTGCTCTCCCCTGTCAGCATTATTATTGCCTCGTCTCGGTCTGAGACGATGAAGCCCGGCGTCTTCCTCTCGGTGTAGGCGAAGTCCGACTCGCCCAGCTCCATCTGCTCCAGGACGTAGAGGCTGGTGGCGCTATAATTGGTCAGGATACGGGTTCGCAGGGAGCCCCCACTGGTTCTGACCTGGATCTCGTCGAGGAAGGGGGTGTTGTAGAGCCAGATGAGGTTGTCGTCGGAGAGGGCCACCTCGATCTCCTTGGCAGCCTTCACCATCTCCATGATGCGGGCCGCTATGTGTTTCCTCCCGTCTAGGACTTGGAAGACCTCTCTGTCTTGTTGGGTTCCCCGGGGCTGGGGCAGGCTCTCCCAGATCTCCAGCAGCTCCTTCTTACGCCTCTCCATCTGGTGGACCCTCTGCCGCCTCTCCTCGATCTGGTTCTCCAAGACCCGCTCCAAAGGGTAGGCGCTGAACCTGAGGGGGCGCTCCAGGATCCGGCATACAAACCCTTGCTCCTCCAGCCTGTTGAGGATCTTGTAGGCCTCCGTCCGGTGAACCCCAAGGGCCTCGGCTATGGCCTGTGCCTTGTGGGGGCCCAACCTAGCCAGGAACAAGTAAACGCGGATCTCGTTCTTGTTGAGTCTGAACCTTTCTAGCTCTTGCTCGATGGTTCTCAGGGCGTTGATTTGTTGGAGGGCTTCGGGGGCTCTGTGCACCAGGGCCGCCTTGGAATAGATGGGTAGGAGGTCTTTAGCCTCCCTCAAAACCCTCTTCGACTCCTGTTCCAAGGCTACTTGGTCTGACTGCATCGGAACCAAATAGCAGCCTTGTCGGAATATGTAAAAAGAATCTGGAGCGAAAAACTAGTTTCTCCATCCACTTTCCCCCCTTTTTTCGGAATCCTTATAGTTTCGGAGGGTTTAGCCCCTATAGCGCTCGGGATCGGTGTCTTGTTTGAGGTGTCCGTTCTGTGGCTCCCCCAATCTTAGAACCCTGGAGACGAGGGAGTCGCCAAACAACATGAATCGTAGGAGGAAGGAGTGCCTGGACTGTGGGCGGCGGATGACCACCTATGAGTACATAGAGGAGATCGAGTTGATGGTTAGGAAGAAAGATGGGCGTTTGGAGAGGTTCAACCTCGACAAGATCGTTAAGGGCCTGCAGAAGGCCTGTGAGAAACGCCCTGTGAGCCTGGAGGATATGCGGGACTTGGCGGAGAAGGTGCGGCAGAGCATCCTCGAGGAGGGGCGGGAGGTGGTCTCCAGCCAGGAGATCGGTGACCTGGTCATGGGGTTCCTCAAGGAGCTGGACTACGTCTCCTACGTTCGCTTCGCATCGGTCTACAGGAACTTCACCGATCCCGAGGACTTCGACAAGCTACTGAGCGAGTCGCGGCAGGCCTAGGGCCTCCACCAGTTGAACTCGACGAAATCCACGCCTTGATCCACCACCGCCAAGACGAAGGCTTTCCGGACGGTGGTGGCCAGCCTCCCCGTTCTTAGAATCTGGGTGGCGGTTAATGGGGTTCCAGGCTTTGCCACATCCACCAGGTAGGGGGCGTGGTCGATCCCTGGCCCATGCTCGTAGACGGCGAAGTCGCAGCCGTATTTCAGGCCTGGCGTCACCACGTATCCTTTATCCCTAAGCTCCTTGTAGACCCGACTCTTCTCTTGGAATCCTTGGAAGCCTCTGGCTGCTTCAGCCACCTCCGGGGCTGTCAGCTCCCTCCCCCCTTGGAGCACCCTGAGGGCGCGGCGCTGGGCCAAGTAGTATGCCTCTATTAGGTCCAAGACCAGGGGCGGGTCAACCCCTTTGCGGGGCCTGGGGTCTCCAATTGGCCGTCCGTAGAAGCCCGTGGAGTACAGCTGGTTAGCATGGTCGCGGTCCCAGACCACCACCTTGAACCCGCCTAACAGCTCCCCGATAGGCGTGTTCTTCAACCCCAATCACTACAGGGATATGATTCGTATTAGGTCCGAGGTGTCTCGAACGGTGTCCACCAGCTCCTCGATCTGGTAGACCGTGTCCTTGAGCATGAGTAAGATATGGACCTCGGCCTCGCTCTCCATAATATCCATCTCCACCTGGACGTGGACGGAGTCTACCTTTCTCTCGATGGCGTCTATCTCCTTGGTGAACCCGATGGCCTTGGTGCTGTTGAACCCCATGGACATCATGGCCTCCCGGAGCTTCAACAGGGCGTCGAAGGCTAGGTCGGCCACCCCCTCAATCTTCTCCAAGGCCTCCGCCGGCGGTTTCCACCCCCTCTGCTCCATGGCCGACAGCCTCTGGCCAATGCTGTATATGTGGTCCAAGATGTCCCCAAATGTGCTTATCAAACGGAAGAAGTCATCCCTCGAAACCAAGACCCCCCCAATCTCGTGGAGCTCCTTCAAAAGGCTCCCCCGGATGTCATTGGACTTCTCTATGAGTTCCTCCACCTCACCCATCTTCTCGGAGACCCCCTCTCCTTCCCCCTTTTTCACCGAGTCTAGGATGGTGAGTATTATTCTAAATGCATTCACAATCAACCTTGTGTTGTCCTGGCAGAGCATGATGAGGGTGCGCATTGTGCGGTCTTCTGATTCTACTGGGAATACCATTATGACACCAGCTTACCATGTAAGATAACTCCCTGGGCGGTTTTAAACTTACTACCACAGTGGACCCGGAGAGGGCTTCAAAAAGCCCTAAAGAGGACTATGGGTTGCAAATCTTCTACTGGCTGGCCCCTCGCTTCAAGCATCCCTAGCGGCCAATAACCCTTTTCAAGGCCTTAAACGGGGTTCAGGGCTTACGGTCAAGTCTTCCATACCTCTCTCGGACCTGCCTCCACGCCGGAGAAGGTGCGCGGGTTACTCCCCGTGGAGGCGTAGACTATGTTACTGTTTCCCTGCCGGGGGTTTACCCCGTAAGGGGTTGAGGTCTGGAAGCCTTGCTGCTATGCATGGCTATGGCTGAGTGTAGGGTTCCGCGTAGGAGAGGAGGGGGTTCCCGGCCTCTACCTTCGCTGGTCTTTCTTGTTGGAGGTCCACCACTCCAGGTATTCCTGGTTCCGCTGCCTACGCTTCTCCTCCTCGTCGTCATCCCGTGAGTAGAGCCTCTCCAGCTCTTTGCTCAGCTGGGACTCGGTGTAAGTGAGGCCGCAGCTCTGGCAGCTATACTGGCGGAGCTTGTAGTCCCACTTGAGCCTTCCCCCGCACTCGGTGCAGTAGGGCACCTATCTGCTCCCCCCCTGAGAGAGTTTTCCAACCATCTCTAAACCTCACCTCTATCACCACACCCTTAGGTATAATTCTTATGCGAGACCTCTGCCCCCTCCCCTCTCCCATCCCCAGGCTTCCAGAGGGAGCCCTACTACTACCTACACCCCCAACCCGCGAATGTGTTTTAAAGAGTGGGGCCACCCTCTTTGATCGAGTTGAGCGACCTAGAGACAAAGGTTAAGGAGTACACCGAGTCTGCGAAGGACCTCCACGATACCTACCACCGGCTTCACCCCCAGGTGGTGAGCGACTTCGAGGAGGAGATGCCCAAGTATTGGGGGAGGAAGTGGAAGGCCAACACCACGGTGGGCAAGCTGAGGGTGGTCTTGCTCCACCGCCCTGGAAGGGAGTTTCTGAGTGTGGGGAAGCCCACGCCTTGGCCCCCCCACGAGTCCAGTTGGAGGGCTTGGCGGATGACGGAGAAGCCCAACCTGGATGAGCTGGTGGAGCACCATGAGAACCTGGTGGACGCCTTCAAGGCTGAGGGGGTGGAGGTCATCATACGTAAGCCAGACCCCTACGACCCCCCCTACACTGTGAAGTCCATCTACTGTGATGACGTGGCCCACCCCGCCGTCTATGGCCACGTGATCCTCCGGATGTACGACTATATTAGGAAGGGGGAGGAGATGCCCACCTTCCAGACGCTGGCGGAGCACGGCATACCCGTGGTGGGGATGATCACGGGGAAGGGGATGGTGGAGGGCGGGCCCTGCGGTTGGCTCGACGAGAAGCACGCCATCATCGAGGTCCACTATCCTCGTGGCAACACCAAGGAGCCCGAGGTTATGCGGGCAAACGAGTCTGGCCATATGCAGTACGCCCGGATCATCTGGCAGCAGGACCCTGAGGTAGACATCCGTATTGGCCCTGGGTATGGGACCAGGAAGGGCACCATCCACTACAGTATGATTGACAGGCACACCTCTGTGGGGGATGAGCGGTTTTACGACCCCTATTTGGTTGATTGGATGAAGGCGGAGATGGGTTGGGAGTTCATCAAGCCCCCAGACGACTTGGTGAGCATTGATACGCGGGGTTTTGCCAAGGGCCCCGATTGCGGGGTGGTCTTGGAGCCCATGAAGATCATGACCACCGACCAGTATCCCAAGGCCACCAAGTGGTTTGAGAGCATCGGGGTTGAGGTGGTGGAGGTCCACATCCCAAGCCTGGTGCGCCCGCGGAACAGCGGCAGCATCCACTGCCTGGTGGGCAGCCTTATGAGGGACCCGGAGCCCAAGAGCTACTAGGGCTCGGCCCTATACTCCTCCCAGGCCTCCTTCATGCGGCCGCAGTTGAAGCGGCCCTCGGGGCAGTATCCCAGTTGGAGGCAGTAGGGGCCGGCACCGCGGAAGAGGGTTGGCTGGGCCTCCCTTAGCTCTCTGAGGGCCTCCTTGGCCAGGGCCCGTATCTCCCACTGGGCGCGGTAGCAGAGCCTCAGCCCCAGGAAGTGGAGGAGGCTCCCTCCGTCCATGGTCATGAGGAGGCTGGTCTCGGTGGCGTTGGGCAGGAGGAACCTGGCGTCCTCCTTGGAGACGCCGCTGGCGATGAGGGACTCGTAGGCCTCCTGCACGGCCTTAACCACGTCCAGGAACTCCCTGCGCCCAGCCATGCTGGGGGGCTCCACAACCCTCTCCCCCAGACGCTTCACCGTTATGTATCTCTGGCTCTGCTGGCTGAAGCTGGCCACCCGGTGGCGCACCAGCTGGTGGCTGCAGGCGCGGCTCACCCCCTCCACGGCAAACACATAGCCCATGTGGGGGAGGAGGTCACGGGGCCGTGTCCCCGGGAGGGCCTCCATCAAAGGTTCCAGCGGGGTGTAGCTCAGCAGACGCACCCTCATCCCATAACCCCCTTGAAGAAGCGTCTCAGCCCAGGCTCGACCCCCACGATGGACTCTGCCACAAGCCGGCTGAACTCGTCCCCGTGGAGCTTTGAGTACTCTACGGCGGCCCTGAGGTTGCAGCTAAGCACCCACCTGCCCTCACCCAGGCGGGTGGTGTTTATGAACCGGGAGTTCTCCAGCACCGCCAAGACCTCTGGCTCCGAGGCCTCCACCAGCCAGGTGAAGCGGTTGTGCTCCAAGATGTTTCCGTGCTGGGTCTCGGCCCTGCCCACCACCTCTGAGACCTTCCCGGGTTTGGCTTTGAGGCGCTGGTAGAGGGTGGAGGGCTTGGCGCCGCTGGTGGTGGTGAGCATGCTCACAGCTATGAGGGTCTCCACATCTGGGGTGTGGGCCAGGAGTTTGAGCCTCAACAGGGGTCACCTAGACTGGGTTGACCTCTGGCTCCCGGGGGCGGCGCTTAAGCTCGGGGGGAACGTTTACTGCCCGTACCACGTTCATGGTGTTGATGACGTATATGGGTGTGCCGTCGGGCTCGTATTTGTCTAGGCGTTTGACGCCGCGGAGGACCAGTTTGACCTTTAGTGTGGTTCCATCCTCCAGCAGATACTCGTTCCAGTACTCCTTCTCCTCCTTGAAGTCAAGGTCTTTTGCGCCTAGGAGGGCTTCACCTGATAGTTTGGGCAACTTTCCTCAGGGATGTGAGGGGAGCCCGGGGGTTTAACCTTTTACCCTTCAGCCAGAACCTGGATGTTCTTGGCGGCCTCCCGGCATAGCTCCAGAACACCCAGCTCCTCCTCCAGCTCCTCCACCTTGCCAAGCCTCGCCCTGGTGGAGGGTGTGGACGGCACTGCTTTGCAGCCCTCTACCTTGCGGGCCGTCTTGGAGTAGAGGCCGATCCGCCTGGAGAGGTCCTCTATCTCCACTTTGTCCAGGCCAACCAGTGGTCTGAGGAGGGGTAGCTCGACTGCCTGGCTCAACACATACATGTTGTCCAGGGTCTGGCTGGCCACCTGGCCCAGGCTTTCCCCAGTGACGATGGCCTTGGCCCTATGCCTCTTGGCGAAGGCTTGCGCGATGCGGTACATGCTTCGCTTGCACATAACGCAGATGTATTTGGGCTCCCTAGCCTCTGTCAGCCTCTCCATGAGCCCCCCCATGGGGGCTGAGTAGAGCTTGTAGTTCTCCCTTGGCACGTAGGCAGCCAAGGCGTGGAAGGCTTCCACCACCCGCTCCACGTAGCTCTCACCCACCAGCGGTCTTTGGTCCATGAAAAGCGGTAGGACCGCCACCCCCCTCTTCATCATAAGCCAGGCGGCCACGGGGCTGTCGATGCCTCCGCTGAACAGGGATACGGCTTTCCCCTGGGTCCCGTAGGGTAGGCCCAGCACGCCTGGGTACTCCTGGGAGTAGACGTAGGCCTCCTGGTCTCGGACCTCCACCCTCAGAGTCACCTGGGGGTTGTCCAAGTCCACGTGAACCCCCTGCTCCTCGTACTCCTCCAGTATCCTGGCCCCCGCCCGGTAGGCCACATCCCTCCCAGAGTAGTCGTGGTCCCCCACCACCCTGGCCCTCACCGCAAACCCCGCCCCCTGGGGGAGAGCCCTCCCAGCCTCCTCCACCAAGGCCTCCACCACCGAGGCCAAGTCGGCCTCCACCCTCCTGCAGGGCATGGCCCGGGAGACGCCGAAGGTCTTAGCTGCCTGGGAGGCGGCCTCTGGGGGAGCCCCCTCAACCACAATCCGGCCAAACCTCCTACTGGCCTTGGCGCCGGGCCACCCTCCCTTAGCCAGCATAGCCTCCAGGTCCCGCGCCAGGCTCCTCTCCAATTTACTCCGAACATATCTGGACTTCAAAGCAATCTCGCTGTACCCAACCAGGATGCACAATTCACAAAACCATCCTCTCCGCTGGATATTACCCTTTACCCCCTTCTGAATCAGCTGAAATCTTTATTATCAAGGGTTTCCGCTGGTTTACCCGGTGGTTTAGTTGAGTGGAAGAGATTTCTGGGATGACTGGTTCAAAAGGTTTAGGCGCTGGGGGTTTTTCCCTGGCTTCGACAGCATGTTCCGGGATATGGAGCGTGAGATGGAGGAGTTCCTCAAGGAGATCGAGAAAGGCCTACCCCAGGAGATGATGAGGGAGGTCCGTATGCCCGATGGCTCCGTGAGGAGGGAGTATGGCCCCTTTGTCTACGGGTATAGCGTGAGGATCGGGCCCGATGGGAAGCCGGTGGTTAACGAGTTCGGCAACTTTAGGCCTGGCCTGGGTCCAGGGGGCAAGCCGTTGAGCCTCCAGGAGAAGCGTGAGCCCCTGGTGGACATCATCGAGGGCGAGGACACCGTTAGGGTGGTGGCCGAGCTCCCAGGGGTGGAGAAGAAGGACATCAAGCTATACGCCACCGACCACGGGTTGACCATAGATGTGAAGGGGGAGGACCGGCAGTACTACAAGGAGCTGGAGTTCGACTCCCCCATCGACAAGACCAGCGCCAAGAGCACCTACCGCAACGGCGTATTGGAGGTCTCATTCAAGAAGAAGGGGAAGGAGAAGGGCACACCCATCAACGTGGAGTAACCCACCTGGCCTCCAAATTTTTCTCCCTCGATTGAGGCCTACGTGGAGGAATTGGGCTCTCTCAAGTATTTTCTCTCGATTGGTTTGACTCCCACTGCTTATTGGGCCCAAGGGTTGAGGGTTCCCGACCCTTGTGGAGGCTCCGAGAATAAGGGCACGAGGGGGCGATTGAAAAGATTTAAATATTTAGATATGTTTGAAGGCTCAGGTTGCTGCAAAAATCCATCGAGGAAACCATACGCCTAAAGGCCCGTCTCTTCAAGACCCTCGGCGACCCCAACAGGATCAGAATCCTGGAGATGCTCCGAGGCGGCGAGGTCTGCCAGTGCGAGATAGTGCCAGTCATAGGCCAGAGCCAGCCCACCGTGTCCCGACACCTCAAACTACTGGAGGATGCAGGCCTCATCCGCACCCGCAAGGAGGGCACCAGGGTCTACTATAGCCTGGTGAGCCCCATGGTTCTCAGGATTCTCGACGCCGTGGACCAGGAGATGGTTGAGCTTTTAGCCGGTGAGCTGGCGAAAAAAATGGGGTTGGGCTAGGCCAGGGCCTCATGCAGCTCCTTCTCGCTGGGAAGCCTACCAGCGATCTTCACCTCCCCGTCAACCACGAGGGCGGGGGTGGTAAAAACGCCGTACTGCATGATCTTGTTGAGGTCGTAGATGTGGGTGACCTCGGCCTCCAGGCCCAGCTTGGAGACGGCCTCCTTGGCCATGGCTTCCAGTTTACGACACTTGGGGCATCCAGTCCCCAAGACCTCTATCTTCTTCATCTCTTACACCAACCAACCATATAAGTAGCCTGCAGCGACGCCGAAACCCAGCATATAAACCGCGTAGGTGAAGGTCTTCCTGGGCCCGATGATGGTGTTCACCACCAGCAGGGTCTGTAGACTCACCGCCGGGTCCACCAGGAGGTAGCTCATCAAGGGCCCCCGGTGCATCCCCAGCTCCATGAACATCCTGGCCACCGGCACCTCTACCAGGGTGGGGAAATAGGCAACCGTCCCGAAGAGGGCTGCCACTATGTTGGCGGTGATGGTGTTGCTGCCTGCTATGCGGGCCACGGCCTCCTGGGGTATGAGGGGTTTCACGGCTCCAGATATGAAGACCCCCAAGAGGAGCACGGGGAATATGGACTTTATGAATCCATAGGTCTCCCGCATCCACAGCCCAATCTCATCGCGGGTATAGTGCCTATAGGCGAAGAAGGCTGTCAGGGCTGCGAAGAAGACCACCAGCACCAACTTGGCTGTCAGCTCCAGGGGGGCGGTTCCCGAGATCATCACCATCACGAGGGAGGAGAAAAAGAGGATGGGCCCTCGCCCCCTGGGCTCCGAACCAGTGGAGGTGCCCAGCCCCCCTCCCTCTTCCTGTTGGCCGCTCTCTGGGAAGGTTAGCTCCATGGCTACCCCTATGGCGATGGCCATTATGATGCTGAGGAGTAGCTTGGTAAGGGCGAAGCCCGTTCCTAGGATTGCTACTGTTAGGGGTGTGGATAGTAGGGTTATCCCTGGGCCTGCGAAGAGGAAGGCTATGGCGGGGCCGAAGCCGGCCCCCTTCTTCCAGATGCCTGCGAAGAGGGGGAGGATGGTGCAGCTGCATACCTCGATGATGAGTCCGCTGGTGGATGCAAAGATGTAGGCTATGGCTTTCTGGGTGGCTGTGGCTCCTTCGCCCATGTATTTGATTATGGATGCGCTGGGGATGAGGGCGTTGAAGGCTCCTGATAGGAAGAAGGCTGGTATCAGGCATAGGAGTACGTGGGCTGTCAGGTAGTCCACCAGGGTTTCTATTCCGGCGTTGAGCATCTGGGTTGGTAGGCTCATTTCCTGTGCTCCTTGTTTGGGGTTGTCAAGGTAGAAACAATGCCAATATGCTAATATATAAATATTTATTGGTTTGGGGGTTTGCCACGCGCAACAAATAAACCCCCAGGGGAAGGATTTACGAGGATGAGCCTGGGCGTCGTGGTCCTAGCCGGAGGCACGGGAAAAAGACTGGGGGAGAGAAAAGCATTCACCCGACTCGCTGGGAAACCCTTGCTGGCACACACCCTCCAAGCAGCCCAGAGGATTTCCAAAGACCTCACCCTCGTCGTGGAGCCCCAGGACGCGGCGAGGCCCGAACTGGGTGAACTCGACTTGGAGGTGAGGCAGCTGTCCGACTTGGAGCCCGGGCTGGGGCCCCTGATGGGGCTATACTCGGCCCTCAGGGTTCTCCCCCACGACTATGTCCTGGCGCTCCCCTGTGACACGCCCTTCCTGAGCCCCCGCCTCCTGGCCCACCTGGTCTCCCTGAGGGGGGGGTGGGATGCCGTGGTCCCCCGGTGGAGAAACGGGTACCTGGAACCCCTCCACAGCGTCTACCGGGTGGAGGCCGCCCGGTTGGCCGCGGAGAAAGCCCTGGGGGAGGGGGAGAGGAGGCTGCAAGCCCTCGTCTCCAGGCTGGTTAGGGTGAGGTTCGTCCCGGTGGAGGACCTGGAAGGGTTGGACCCGGGGCTACGCTCCTTCTGGAACATCAACCACCGGGGGGAGTTGGAGGAGGCCGAGGCCATGCTTAGGCGGGGTGGTTTGCCAGCCCGCCGTGTATGACCTGCAGCTCCACGAGGGTCCACCGACCCTGTTTTCTGGTTAGGGTGGCTGTGCCCCAGGCGGTCCCGGTGCTCCAGAAGGTTTTGAAGGGGTCGCAGTCCAGGCGGGGCTGGAAGCCCAGGG
>CAYWWV010000040.1:0-10966 GCA_964462185.1 uncultured Candidatus Bathyarchaeia archaeon
CTCATCCTTGATGCCGTTGTGGGTGATGTAGGCGAAGTAGTAGTCGCCCCTCGTCAAGGTGGTGGAGGAGGTGACGGTGACCTCCAGGGTCTCCCCAGGGTGCCAGTCGGAGTCCACACCGTCCAAAACCGTAAACCTCCACCCCGACCCCGCCTCGCTGTACTCCAAGAAAGAGAACCCCCCACACTCCCCAAACAACACATCACCCTCCTTCACAAGGGCCGAGGGAATCGTCTCCGAGCCAGTGTTCTTCAGCCAGACCTTGACCACCGTCTCGGACTGGTTCACCGCCCCCAATATGCAAATGTCGGTCTCCATCTTGGAGGCGAGACGCTCAGCCATGGAGGCAGAGCCAGACTGGAGGCCCACCACGTTGGCGAGGAAGACCTGGCTGATGGTGGCCGCCGCCACCACCACGGCCACCAATAGTATGCCCTCCGATATAACCGACTGAGACATCCAACAACCACACGCCGGAGGGTTTTACGTGGATTGTGGACCCCTGTTATATATAAGCCAAAGACGTGGGCCCTCCTCTGCTAACACCCATCCCCTTCCCTGCCTCTACTGCGATAGACCCTCTAGGTCAAGATGGATGTTACCCTCCAGGCTCTGGGGGGTTCTGGGGATTAAAGGTGTACCAATGCTCCTTTGCTTAGTTCGAGTTCTTTGGCCTTGGAATACGACTTTTTAGGACATAGCCCTCCGTATTTGTCTACGCCGTTTTATTCCACGGGGCATGGATTAATCTGTGCATAGACACAATATTTATAAACTTCCGTGCATAAGCACACATAGGTGAGAAATATGGGTTACAGAGGAAGAAGAGGAATATACCCCGGAAACGGGCCCTTCAGAGACCTACCTCCCTGGCAGAGGCCGGGCTGGGTATACGGCTACGGCCGAGGATACGGTGGATGGTACTGGTACAGAGGCGACCCCACGAGGTGCGCCAGGTTCCCATGGCTACCCAGATGGTGGTGGGCAAACCCCAACTACCAAGGAACCGTTCCAGTACCACCCGCCAGCGACCCGGCAACGGCACCGCCAGTTCCGGCGATAGATGAACGCAAGTTCCTCCAAGAGCAAAGCAAGTACCTGGAGGAGGAGCTGGCCGCCATCAAGAAACGCCTGGAAGAGCTCGAATCCGTAAACAAATAATAACCACCATTTTTTCGTGGTCAACATGAAGGTGGCAATACCATCAAAGGGGGAGAAAGGGCTGAGGGACCAGGTGGCAGAGACCTTTTCACGGGCACCCATCTTCACCATTATAACACTCGAGAAGGGCAAAGTAAGAAACGTAGAGATTGTGAAAAACAGGGCCTCAGAGATGAGCCAGGGGGCAGGCCCAGTGGCCGCGAGGACTCTCAAGGAAAACAAGGTAGATGTAGTACTGGCGGGGGACATAGGGCCGGGGGCCAGAGACATTCTTGAAACCATTGATATAAGGGTGGAAAAAGTGGAGCCTGGGTTGAGGGTCAAAGAAGCCTTAGAAAAATGGGTTAAGGGTGCCTAGACACCCAACAGCTTCCTGGTATCGTCGAACATCTCAGTTATAGCGACGCTGGCAGGCGACATGGGCCGGTATTCAACGACTGGCTGCCCGTGGACCATCGCCTGGGTGACCGCTGGGTCAAAGGGCACGGACCCCACCACCACTAAACCGTTTTCACTGCAGAGAGCGGTTATCCTTTCGGTGTTCTCCAGGTTCAAGTCATACTTGTTAACACATACGAGGGGTTCGATTTCGAAGTGGCGTAGAAGCCCTAGAACACGTTCAAGGTCGTGCACCCCTGAAAGCGTTGGCTCTACCACTACGAGAGAGTAGTCGACGTTAGAAAGGCTGGATATAACTGGGCAGCCTATGCCAGGGGGGCCGTCTACCAGCACAAGTTCGCATCCATTTTCCTCGGCCAACCTCTGCGCGTTCTGGCGTACCAAGGCTACCAGTTTCCCGCTGTTCTCCATGCCGGGGGTCAGCCTGGCATGGCTCATGAGCCCATACCGTGTCTTGCTTATGTAGGCATACCCGCAAATCCTATCGACGAAGTCTATCGCCCCCACGGGACAGTTGGCAACGCAGACTTTGCACCCCTCGCAATGTATTGGGTCTACGCGGTAACCCTCATCTATGGCATTGAATCTACATAGCTCCCTGCATAGGCCGCACCGGGTACATCGAGCCGGGTCTATGACGGCCTGCTTCAACCCCTTAAACTCGATGGTTTCCTGCACCTCGGGGTTGAGCAGTAGGTGGAGGTTACTCGCATCTACGTCACAGTCTGCGAATACAGCGTTCTCCGACAGGGCGGCAAAACTCGCCGTTATCGTCGTTTTTCCGGTGCCACCCTTCCCGCTTAGGATTGTGATCTGTTTCATTTAGCTAGCCTCTCCACCTCGTATAGGAGTTTTTGGAATCTGGGTTTCCACTCGGCCATCTCTTGGGTGAAGGGTATGCCCCTGGAGTAGAGCTCTGCTATCCGTCTATCGAAGGGTATCTCAAGGAGCACCGGTAAACCCTCCTCCTCGCAGAACTCGTATACCTTCGCATCGCCTATTCCAGCAAAGTTGACCACCACGCCCATGGGTACGTTAAGCTGCTTGACCACCTCTACCGCCACCTTCAAGTCGTGTAACCCGAAGGGGGTGGGCTCAGTGACTAGGAGGCAGAAGTCGCTGCCGTGCACCGCCTCCACAACTGGGCACGCCGAGCCCGGGGGGGCGTCGATTACCACTACTCCATCCTCCTTGGCTTGTTCCTTGACCTTGGATATTATGGGGACTGCGAGGGGCTCCCCGATGCTGAGCCGCCCATAAACCAGCTCCACATCGCGGTGTTTTCCCCTTAATATCTCCCCGATCGCTCGCGGGATTTCCTCTATAGCCCCCTCTGGGCACACCAGCTTGCACCCTCCACAGCTGTGGCATAGTTCAGGGAATACCAGGGCGGTTTCCCCTGCCACGAAGAGGGCGTTGTACTGGCAAAACTCGGCGCATCTCCCACAGTAGGTGCATTTGTCCTCGTTTATCCTTGGCACAAGCAACTCGACGGGTTGGGACTCGACGCCACTTGGCTTCATTAATATATGTACATTGGGCTCTTCAACGTCGCAGTCCAGAACCTGATCGACACCCCCAGAGAGGGCGAGGTTCACCGCGACGCTTGTCTTACCGGTGCCGCCTTTGCCGCTGGCCACCACTATCTGCATCTTAGTCTGTGTCCTCGTGTTGGTGGGAGTGGAGACAGCCCTCTGTGAGTTCCTTCAGGCGTCCATCGATGAAGTCGGCAATCGTTTGGGCTACGTCTTGGCTCCGGGCTTGTAGAACTGCGACGTTGTTTTCCTGAAACATTTGGATGGCTCTCACACCCATGCCAGTGGTAATAACTACATCGGCGCCCAGGGCCATCATCCGCTCCGGGGGAAGCCCAACTCCACCAAAGTGACTGCTATCGTTAATCGTAACACCTTGATCCACTACTTCCCTATTTTCCACCTGGAACCATGCGAAGTAGGGGGCTCTCCCAAAGTGGTTTGAGAGACGCCTCCCGTTTTCATCCTCCACGGGAATAACGATTTTAACCAAGTTCTAACCTCCCTTTCAGCTCTGCCTCCAGCCTCTTCCCCGGCCCATGCCCCTACCCCCGCCTTGGCCAAAATGGCCTCCCACCGTGGGTCTTGAAGCCGTTAGAAGGGCTCCCGCCTTGAACTGGCGAACAGCCGACTCCACGGTTCCTGAAGCCCCCGTATATACGGCTATCCCTGCCTGGCTTAGAGCCATGTAGGCGTTCGGCCCTATTTGGCCAGTAATCACCGCGTCTACCCCAAGCCGGGCAACGGTCTGCGCCGAGCCTATTCCAGAGCCATGGGCGGCCATTATGTTGGAGTTAGGTACTGCTTGAGCCTCCATGGTTTCTGTGTCTACTATGAGGAAGAACCTGCATCGCCCGAACCGGGGGTCCACAACGCTGTTAAGGCTTCCTCCTGTGGAAGACACCGCTACCTTCAACTATTTTTCACCTTTTCCTCGATTTTCTCAACTATGCTCTTGAACGACTTGGCTGCCGCCGAGTCTGGGTGGCTTATGATGAAGGGGGTTCCCTCGTCGCTGTCCCTAGATATGCGGGGATCGAGGGGTATGCTCCCCAGGAGTTCTACACCCATCTCCTCGGCTACCTTGGCCCCGCCTCCCTCGCTGAAGACGTTGATGGTCTCACCGCAGTGGGGGCACACAAGCCCAGCCATGTTTTCTATCAGCCCAAAGATCGGAGTGTTCATCTTATGCGCAAAGGTTATGGACTTCTTCACCACCGCCTGACTCACCTCACTGGGGATGGTCACTATGATTACGCCGTCCATTTTGGGCAATAGTTGCAGTATGCTCAGGCTTTCATCGCCCGTCCCCGGGGGAAGGTCCACCAGTAGGTAGTCCAGCTCCCCCCAGGCCACCTCCCCCAGAAACTGCTTTATCGCACTTGTTTTTAGAGGGCCCCGCCAGATCACTGGGCTGTCATCGGTGGGCAGCAAGAAATCCATGGAGACCACTCCGACCCCCCTGGGACCCTTAACTGGTGCTATGCCGGCGGGTCCTGCGTCCAGCCTACTGCCCTTTAGCCCCATCATCTTGGGAACGCAGGGGCCAGTGAGATCAGCGTCCAATATGGCGACTTTGTTGTTTAAGGCGAGTTCTAGGGAGAGGTTAACCGTCACCAGAGTCTTCCCTACGCCGCCTTTACCGCTCATAACGGCGATTTTGTGTTTGACCTTCCCCATGCGTTCCCGGATTAGCTCCATCTGCTCTTGGTTTCGCTTCATCATACTGAGGGCATCATTTTTTTCAGCCAAGCCAAATACCTCAATTTAGTCTAGACTAAATCAGGTATTCTCTAAGCTAGTAGTTGATAAACCTATCTAAGCACTCCTAAAGAACCTACGGAAAGGATCTCTCTGGGGGAGACGAGAAAAGCGGCAGGCTCCTTTAATCGCTTTAAGAAGCCCCTGGGGCCTGGTTTCCTCGACAAGCAGTGTAAGGCCCCCAAGCCAGTTTAATAAACCCACCATACTCCGAGGGGGGGTCAGCTAAGACACAGCAACACCGAGATGCGGTTACAGATAAGCTGGCAGGGGTTTGGGCTTCTTCTGCTTCAACTCCTCCACCAGCTTCTCCAACTCGGTGAGGGTCTCGATGACGTCGCTCTCGATGAGCTGGGGTTCCTCCTCTTCTTCCTCCTGGTAGTCGAGGACGGGTTGGAGGCCCCCCGCCTCCACAGGCTCCAGCTCCAGCTCCTCCACCTTCACCTGGGTAGCAGGGTACTTTGCCTCCGGCTTCTCCTCGAAGGCCAGCTCCAATAGCTCCTCCAAGTCATCGGCTTCCTCCAGCAACCCCGAAACAGGGACGGGCTCCAACTCCTCAGCGGAGACTGGCGGGGCTAGGGGAGTTTCCACGGCGTTAGAGCGGGGCTTGGTAGCCTCGTGGACACACGCCACCATGGCTGCCGAGGTTAGGACGTAGGAGGCTGCTAGGGCTAGGGAGGCGGGTGTTGGTTTTAGCTCAGGGAGCAGGGAGGCCATGTATAGCTGGGCTGCCAGTGAGGCCCCCAAAGCCAACGCGGAAACCAGGGGCGCCAACCTCAAAGAACCTAATCTCATCCACGCCACCCCCTAAATCATCGCCACCCCTGCCAAGTATCCCTTCACCGCCTCGCTCACCAACAGGTAGATCAGGCCGCCCACACTCAACTGCATGCCAAAGTAATACAAGATGGTGAAGCGGCTATCCCCCTCCATGTTGTATATGCTGAAGACATTGTTGAGGGAGAAGAGGGCCAAAGCGAAGATGAAGAAGAGCCTCATGAACCCCACGTCGGGGACGCTGAAGAAGTCCAGCATGGTGGCCATCTCCCCAATGAACCCCACCAGGGAGTCGAAGAACCCGTCTATCACCGCGAAGAGGGCCGCCGCCACTATGTATATGGGGACGGCGAGACCCACATGGTACCCCACGGCGGTGTACCTCTGTTCCCTCAAAGTAGTATAGGTGTGGTAGAACTCCTCCAAGTGCTTGTAGCTCTTACCCAGGTCCCCACCAGTGTAAATAGTATCAGTCATAATGGTGTTAATCCGCCTAATCAACAGGCTGTCTATCTCGGTCTCGAAGCTCCACCAGGCCACCCTGGGCTCCACCCTCATCCGCAGCTTGTTGTTCAGGCTCTTGATAGCAGGGTTGAGGCTCCCAAAATCCGTCTCCACCGCACTGTCCATGATTTGGAGGAGGGGTATGTTAGCCGACAGGTTGGAGGCCATATATCTGAAGAAGGTGGGGTAGTCCCTCTCCCTGGCCCGAACCTTGGCCACATACTGTTTGCCAACCAAACCGCCGGCGAAGAGCACGATGCCGATGAGGGTGAGGTGCATGAAGTGGTTCTCGAAGGGAATAGTCAGGATGCCTGCTGCAGCCACCAGGGACATCATTGAGACATACTCGGCTCTCCTCCTGGCTGGGGGCTTCTCCCTCTGGTCCTGGATCAACAGGTTGTCGGGCTTGGAGGCCTGGAAGATGAGCCATGAGATCACGTATAGGATGAAGCTGACGATGATGACGATGAGTATTGCCAGGGTTATCATTATCTTGGCGTCGTAGAATATGCTGCTGATGAGCATGGTGGTGGTCATGAAGAGGGTTATGCTGATCATGGGGAGGTAGGCATCACTCAGAGTCTTCAACCGGTTCATCTCCTGGGACCTGCGGGCCTTGAAGTCGGCCAAAAAGTTGTCGTAGTAGCGCCCAATGAAGAGGTTTACCGGCTCACCAGAGGAAATGCTCTGGCTGAATTTGAAGAGAAAGTCCTTGAAGCCCTTGGTGGGAACCTCTTGGCTCATGATCTCGGCGGCCCGGGCCTGGGGATACCTCCACTGGGTCATCAAGACGATTATACGCTTCAGGAAGGGGGCTATGTTCTTGAATATCTCCTTCTGCGAGGCCACCTGGAGAAGCATGAGCCTGGATATGGTGCCGGAGGTGATGGACTTCAAATACAACATGAAGAAGGGGAACTCGAACTCGATCTTGTCCCCCCCGCTCATGTTGGAGAGCCGTTTAGGCAGCCTTAGTTTGAGTCCCAGCATCTAAACCCTCCCCAGCTTCACCTTGATCTGGTTCTCCACCTCCTGGCCCAGCTTCTTCAAGGCGTCGTTCCTATACTTCTGGTGGGCCTTCTCAATGCCCACCCCTTGCACCCAGAGAAGGTTGTTCAACACGTCCTGGTACTCCAAGATCCCCAGGCTAATCATGTACTCCAGGATCTCGGCCCTCATATACAACTCGTCATAGACCTTCCGAACCTCAGCACCCGTGTAGCCCTTCATGACTGCGATCTTCTGGTCCAAAAGGTAGCTGGTGCCCAGACCCCTGAAGACCACCTCGTCAGCGGAGGGATCGAAGCCGAAGACCTCTATGAAGTTGAAGGCCTGGTCGGCGGGCTCATAGCCCAGAATCTCGTTGATAGACAGAACACGGCGCTTATACTTCCCCGTCTCTGGGTCGTGGACAGCGCTTTGGAAGAGGGCTGCGTTGAGGTTGTCCACGTGGGTCTTGGGGACGTTGATGGGGTAGTTGGTGAGCCTTTGAACCAGCTTCCCCACGCTGGCCGCGTGGAATGTGGCTATGCTGGGGTGGCCCGTCTGCATGGCTTGGAAGGCGATGTTCCCCTCGGCGCCCCTCACCTCGCCCACTATGATGTAGGTGGGCCTCTGCCTGAGGGCCGCCTTCAAGAGGGCGAACATGGTGACTCCTTCCTCGCTGCCGCTGTTGGCCGTGTCCCTCACCACCTCGCGTATCCAGTTCTTGTGGGGGACGTGGACCTCGGGGACCTCCTCTATGCTGACGATCTTGTAGTCTCGGGGCATGAAGCACATGAGGGCGGAGAGGCTGGTGGTCTTACCGCTGGCCGTCTCCCCACAGATCCATATACTCATCTTGTTCTCCAACAACATCCAGACATAGGCGGCGGCCAGGCTGCTCATGGTGCCCCACTTGATGATCTGGTTGATGCTAATGGGGTTGGCCGCAAACTTACGGATGGTGAAGTTGCTGCCCCTTGTGGATACGTCCTCCCCAAAGACCAGGTTTAGCCTCGAACCATCGGGCATCTTGGCATCCACGATGGGCTCCCTGTGGCTGGCGGGCTTACCCACGATCTCACTCAGCTTAAGGGCGAAGGCGTCCAACTCCTCAATGCTGCCCAAAACCACGGTGCTCTCCATAGTCTTGAAGATCTTGTGGTCCACATAGATGGGACCCACGCCGCTGCAGTGGATGTCCTCTATGTAGATGTCCCGGATGAAGGGCTCCAGTATGCTGGAGCCCACCTTCTCGCAGTAAACCTCGTATTTCAGCATCTCATAGCTTAGGGGGTCCAGGAGAAGTTCTCGGACCTCGTTTCGCTTGAACCTGGAGAGTAGTCCTTTGGAGTTCGCCTCCTCCTCGGGCTTGAGGTTCTTTAGGCTATACCCTTTTTTGACCTTGACAAAGGAGTCTAGGATATCGTAGAGGTAGCTGGTTTTCTCCTCTGGGGTCTTAAACATGAGGGTGTCGTCAATGCTTACGGCGATCCGCCTCTCCACCTCGGAGAGTATCCAGTCCCTGTGGTATATTAGACGGGGCTCTATGGGCTTGTATATCAAATCCCTGTTGACCCCTGAAATAAATATGTGGATGAAGACGGGGTCGCCCACAGGGTAGATGATGTTGGGCTCGGACAGCCCCGCCATGTCCCTGCTGAGGCTGTCCACCAGGGTGGGGAGGGGCTCACCACTCTTAAACAGCTTGGCCATATAGTAGCGGAAATAGGGGTTCTTCTTGACCCTCCTCGCCCAGTCCTCGTTGAAGCCTTTCAGCTTGGCGATCTTCCCCGCCACACCCACGGTGGAGTTCGTGTTGTAACCTGCGAAGCTCTGTTCTAGGGTGCTGAATGACTCCAAGGGTAGATCCTCCGCGCCTAAGCTTTTCCAACCTAAGACGATGGGCGGGGTTTATAGTGATTAACTAAGTGGGTTACCTATCATGAATCCATTAGGGGGTTAACCCCTGGTGCTGCTGAAGGGCAGGATCTTGATTCCGTAGGCAGGGGAGACCTCGAAGCTGATGGTCTCTGAGAGGGATCGGGTGGCTCCCTTGAGTTTGGCGATGTTGACGGTTAGCGCTGTCTGGTTTCGGAACGTCTTGATCTCCAGCACCAGGTGGCCGTCGCAGAAGCTGCGTATGCGTATCATGAGTTCCTGGTTGATGGCGTAGGGGTGGATGGTCATTATGAAGGTCTGCTCCAAGGTGTCCACTATGAATCTGCAAGTGCTGAAAAAATCCAATACGTCGTTCTCATTTGCGTAGGTGAGAAGGTGGGTGAGGGAGTCCACCACTATTATGTCGTAGCCTCGACCCTTCTTCTTGATGAAGTTTGTGAGGGCTATTAAATAGTATTTGGAGACCTCCTCGCTCCACTCCATGCCGAGGGTGTTCATCGTGGTAACCCTCAGGTCTCCAACCAGGTAGTAGTCGGTGACGTTCCAGTTCAACCTCTCCATGTTCTTTATCAAACCCTTAGCAGTGTCCTCAGTGGTTATATAGAGGACCCGCTTCCCCGCTGTCAAGGCGCCGTAGGTGAATTGTTGGACCATCACGGTCTTTCCCGAGTCGTTGGGGCCCTCCACCAGGGTCAGGCTGGGGAGGGGTAGGCCCCCCATCTTCCGATCCAGCTCTGGGTTGTTGAGCTTCAGAATGTTCTCGTCTTCGCCGAGGCCGCTCATGGCTAACCCTTTCGCGCCTGGTTCTCCCTAGCCCTGGAGACGAGGGCTAGGAGCAGGAAGAGTATGGTTGACTCCCCCCAGGTGGATATGGGTTTGTCCAGGTTTCGGAGGAGGGCGGTGAACAGCAACCTGTCCTCCACCCCATTACCCAGGTCTAGGCTGGCCAAGCCCCTACTGGAGAACTTGTTTATGGCGGTCATCTTCTCCATTATGTCTCGGACCACCTTGGGCGAGGCCCACTCCCGATACATACCCTCCAGTAGTACGCTCTCAGCACCCTTGACCCCCAGTCGGAGCCTAAGATAATCGGCTACCAGGTTCACATAGGCCTCGTAGTAGTCTGAACCTCCCAGCTCCCTCCCCCCCCACGCAGGCTCAGCCCTACTGCTCCGGGACACCGCCTCCTCAAGGCCATGGGTCACCTTGGCCAGGGCATCTGAGAGCCTCTTCAGAGAGGCCTCTGTCTGAGCCATCCACTGCTCGATCTGGGGTGGCACAGAGGTGGATCCCCTAGCAACCACCTCACCCCTGGGCTCTTCTACTACACCGACTCCGCTGGGAGGCGAAACAGGGGGGCTGGCATCCCTCTTGGGGGCACCCCCATCGGCTTCCGGGGAGAGGCTCTCCAACCCCTCATCCCGCATAGAGAGCCCCTGTTGGCCTGAAACCTGCACAGCCACGGGTTTCACATTCTCCTCTGCACCGGCCATCCTCTTCTTGGCCTCCTCCCTCTTCTGCTTGTTAACCTCGTCCTCAACCACCTCCACAGCCTTGTCGACCAGCTTGTCCACCCCCATGTCTCTCAGCATCTTAAACGGGTTATCCATGTCCTGCATCAGAGCCCTGACGTCTAGAAGCGTCGACTTCATGGCCTGGGTCATGGCCCGCATCTCCTGGTCGGTCTTGTCCATACGGTTCTTCAGCTCAAGAAGGTCGTTGCTCAGATCTGTCTGACCTAAATCCAAGTCGTCCACCTCTCCCACCACATCAAGATCTGACTGGGTCTTCTCCTCGGCCATGCAGCCAACCCTTACAGGCTTCGCTAAAAAGGATTATAGAACGTTGATCGCCAAAAATTGAGAAAAATAAGGGGGAGAGAGATGGGTTTCCTAGTTGAGGGACATGATGGTGTTGTAGACGGCTGGGATGTTCCTCTCTATGGT
>CAYWWV010000041.1:0-10808 GCA_964462185.1 uncultured Candidatus Bathyarchaeia archaeon
ACCCCCAGAGCTTCGTGGTGAGCGTGAGGTACATACCGTTGTTGAACCTGGTCTGGGTGGGGGTGGCCCTCATGTGTCTGGGCATCGTCTACCCCTCCTTCAAGACCAGGCCCAGAGCCGCATAGATTAATACCACCCCCACGAGGATAGGTACATATGCCCACCCTGGACCTGGCCCTGCTGCACGCCCCCAGCGTATACGACTTTCGGGAACGCCCAGCCATGGGGGGGCCCATCAGCGATGTGGTTCCCTCCACACCCGTATTCGAGATGTACCCCTTGGGCTTCGTAAGCATGGTTGGATTCCTGGAGCAGCACGGATACCACGCCCGGATCGTGAACCTGGCTGTGCGGATGCTGAGGAACCCCAAGTTCGACGTGGGGGAATACCTGAGGAAGCTGGAGGCAAGGGTTTATGGCTTCGACCTCCACTGGCTGGCCCACGCAGGGGGCAGCCTCGACCTGGCTCAGGTGGTCAAGGAACACCACCCCGACGCACCCGTGGTCCTGGGGGGGCTCTCGGCGACCTACTTCCACGAGGAGATCATGGCCCACTTCCCCCAGGTCGACTTTGTGTTGCGGGGGGACACCACGGAGAAGCCCCTGTTAGACCTGCTGGACGCCCTGGAGGGAGGCGGGGACTTCTCCCGTGTTGAGAACCTCACCTGGAGGACCCCTGAGGGCAGGGTTAAGGCCAACCCCCTCAGCTACGTCCCCACAAACCTGGACGACCTCTTCGTGGACTACGGCTCCGTGGTGAAACAAGTGCTCCGCTACCGGGACCTGGAAAGCGTTCTCCCCTACGAGAGCTTCATGAACTACCCTTTCACGGCGGTCATCACCTGTAAGGGGTGTGCCTACAACTGTATCACCTGTGGGGGGAGCTGCTACGCCTTCCAGAACTTCTTCAACAGGGATGGACCCGCCCACAAGTCCCCTGGGAAGCTGGTGGAGGAGGTGGCAGCCATAAGCGAGTACTTCAAGGCCCCCATATTCCTGGTGGGGGACCTACGCCAGGGGGGGTTGAAGTGGGCGGAGGGGGTCTTGGAGGCTTTGAGGGAGGAGCAGATCGACAACACTCTGACCTTCGAGTTGTTCGACGCCGCGCCCAGGGGGTGGCTGGAGAGGCTGGCGGACTCCACCCCCAGCTGGACCATAGAGATCAGCCCCGAAAGCCACGACGACCAGGTCAGGCACACCATGGGGAAGCCCTACACAACTAAACAGATGGAGGAGACCATCGAGAAGGCTTACGCGTTGGGGGCCCAGAAGGTGGATGTGTTCTTCATGGTGGGCCTCTCGGGGCAGACCCGGGAGTCGGCGCTGGCGTCCGTGGAGTATGCCCGGCACCTGTATGGGAAGGTGGCTGACCCTGAGAGGCTTTTCTGTTTCACCTCCCCCATGGCCCCCTTCCTGGACCCGGGGAGCATGGTCTACGAGAACCCAGAGAAATATGGCTTCACCCGGCTGTACCACACCCTGAGGGAGCACAAGGAGGCCCTCATGAAGCCCAGTTGGAAGCATTACCTCAACTACCACACCAAGTGGATGAGCCGGGACACCCTAGCCGAGACCACCTACGACGCCATGCTTGGGATGAACGAGGTGAAGATGGAGTACGGGGTGGTCCCCGGCGACCATGGGGAAGCGGTGAGGGAGGGCCTCCTCTTGGCCAAGGAGGTCATGGGGAAGATCGATGAAATCCTCAGGACCTCCCGGGGCCAGGAGGAGGTGGACGCCAGGCTCCACCATCTGAGGGAGGAGTTGGAGACGGTGAGACGCTCCCGGAGAGTCTTCAAGAATGAGTTGAGGATGCCCGGGATGAAGGGTATAAGGTTGAAGGGGGCCGTAAGGTTCTTGATCAAATACCTGTTTGGCTGAACAGCCTCTTCTTAACCCTCCTCAAGGGTTCCAGGCCTTTGACCTCGAACTCTGCCAGGGGGAGGGTGAGGATGTTCACCTCCTGGTATTCCTCCTTGATCTGGTCTACGTAGGTCTGCTGCATGGCCTTCCTCTGGGCGAGGAGCCTTGAGCACTCCTGGTCCTCGGTGATGAGGGTGTTTATTATTATTCCAGCTATGTTCACCCCGAACCTCCCCAGCTCCTCCCATATCCGCCTCGTCTGGCTAACCCCCAGGCTCTCTGGGATGGTGACTATGTAGGCCAGCGTAGTGGGCGCCCGCACCATCTCCAAGACGTTCCGGGCCAAGGCCTCCCACTCCTTGATGAGCCTCAAAGGGTCCTTCTTCTCCTGTCCCGAGAGCCTGTCCAAGGTGTTCTTCAACCTCAGGTATAGGCCCGCGGCCTCACCCATGTGGCGGTAGAAGGTCTCCTGGAGCTTGAGGAGGGAGAGGGTGCCCCCCGCGGGGGCGGTGTCCCAGACAATCAAGTCGTACTCACCCCCCACGTAGAAGTCGTATATGTAGCTGAGGGCGAACTCCTCGCTTATGCCTGGGGCCCCCGAGATGTATTGGAGAACCTCCTCCCCCACTGGGAGGAAGGAGGAGACCACCTCGTAGACCTCCCCCCCGAACCGCTCGAGCCAGAGGTCCTTGATTCCAGCGTAGTCCAGCTCCACGGCGTAGAGGCCTGGCTGGCCAGCCACCTCCACCACCCTCCCATAGACATCGGTCTCCAGTATGTCGCTGAGGGAGGGGGAGGGGTCCGTCGACACCAGGAGGGTCCTATAGCCCTGCTCGCTGTAGTGGATGGCCGTGGACGCGCTGCAGGTGGTCTTCCCCACGCCACCCTTGCCGCAGAACATCTTGATGGGGGTCCCCCGCTCTGGCCGCATCTCACGCATATTATCCCCGGTTGGGTAAAATAGTTTCATAAGAGTGGGGGGCCCTGAAACTCTGTGGCTCTCTGGCGGGAAGTCGTGGAAGCCCTCGACGAGATCATACCCCAATACGAGCGGGTAAACCACCTCATATCCCTCCTCCAAGACGACAGGAGCAGGCTCATAGGCCTCCACCTTGCTGGGAGGAGGCGGGGAGTGGGGCTGGAGCTGGGCTCAGGCCCGGGGAACTTTAGCCGCATGATCTCCAGCTTCCACGACGGCCCCCTGGTGTGCCTGGACTTCCTAGCCAGTATGCACATCAAGGCGAAACAGCGCAACCACGCAACCCCCCAACACCACCACGTAATAGCCGTGTTCGAGCAACTACCCCTAAAGACCAACGCCTTCCACGCCACCTACGCGGCCTACGCCCTGAGAGACGCCGTCAACAAGACTAGGGCCGTCGAGGAGGCCTCCAGAGTCCTCCGACGTGGAGGCCGCCTCCTAGTAGTGGACATCGGAAAGCCCGATAACCGGTTTCTCATGGAGTCCATGGGCCTCTACATGAGGCTCCTCGTTCCCCTGGTGGGGGGGCTTTCCTCGGGTTACGGCCCCAGGAACCCTTGGGGGAGGCTCTACGATACCTACCTCAGCATCCCCTCCAACAAAGGTCTTCTACAATTGCTCAACACCTGCCTGGAGGTGGTTGAACGAGTTGAAATCCTCCTAGGGGGAATAGTTGTCATCTTAGCAAGGAAACCGGGCCCAGGGTAACCCTCGGTTAGTTTTAATTAGTGGACCAAGGTGTTATTGGTATAGTTTCGAGAGGAGTGCCCGGGTCCAACCATGGAATCTATTCAGCCCCAGATGAGGTTCATAGACCAGGTCTTCCAGGAAATAGACCTAGCCTCCATCCACCCCATACTGGCCTCCACCACCCTATACGCCCTAAACACGGGGGGGAAGCGTCTCAGACCCCTCATACTGGCCCTATGCGCCGAACTGGTGGGAGGCCGATACCAGGACGCCAAAGAAGTCATCCTAGCCCTGGAGCTCATCCACAACGCCACCCTGGTCCATGACGACATCCTCGACGAGGACACCTATAGGCGGGGGAAGCCCGCCCTCTACGTGGCTGAGGGGGTGAAGAAGGCGGTGCTCACCGGAGACGCCCTCCTAAGCCTGGGTCTCAAACACGCCGCTAGGACGGAGAACCCCCAGGTGGTTCACTGGCTGGCCTCCACGTCCCTCAAGATGATCGAAGGCATATCCATCCAAAACCAATACAAGCGGCGCCTAATGTCGGTGGAGGAATACCTCCAGATGAACTACCTCAAGAGTGGAAGCCTCTTCGAGGCCGCAGGCGCCCTGGGGGCCTTGGTGGGCTCGGGTAGGCGGGAGGATGTGGACCGGCTGGCCGCTTTCGGGAGGATGTTTGGCAACGCCTACCAGATCCACGACGACATCCTGGACGCCTTCAACGAGGGGGGCACAAATGGAAAGCCCAACAACGATTTGATCAACGGAGACCCCTCCCTCCTCTTCCTCATAGCCGTGAAATCCCCAAAAATCCAACGGGAGGACCGGGAGAGGCTTCTATCCGTCTTCCAGGGCAGGTCCAGGGAGCTGGATATAGGCTTCGCGGCCCGAGTATACCAGGACTCGGGGGCCCTGGCGATGGCCATCGGCAAGATGAAGGAGTTTCTAAGGGAGGCCAGGGCCATCATTGAGGCCTACCCCGACGGCGAGGCCTCAAGGTCGCTGCTGGGGCTGCTCGACCAGTACGACAAGGAAAGGGTGGAGGACTTCCTCTCCCCCTAGCCCAAGGGGTGTTTGGTTTGTTGAGGTGTGGAGATTCTTACGACGTAGTGGTGGTGGGGGCGGGGCCGGCTGGCTGCAGCGCGGCCAGGGCTGCCGCTGAGAGGGGTGTCAGCGTGCTCCTGGTGGAGAGGGAGTTGGAGGTGGGGGTTCCCGACAAGTGCGGGGAGTTTGTGCCGGCGTTGGAGGAGATGAGGAGGCTGGCCCCCTGTGTCCCCCACTTGGAGGAGTTGTTCGACCCCCCCGAGGAGACGGTGGTCAACAGAACCAAGTATGTCCGCTTTGTTTTCCCCAACGGCCGGGAGGTCTCCATAGACTTCCAGGGGGTGGTGGTGGAGAGGAAGCTCTTCGACAAGCACCTGGCCAACATGGCTGCCAGGAGGGGGGCCGAGGTTAGGCCCTTCACCCGGGCTGTGGGCCTACGCCCCGGGGGGGTGGTGCTGCGGAGCGGTGGGGAGGAGTACGTGGTGGGTGCTAAGGTGGTTGTGGGTGCCGACGGGGTTTTCTCCCTGGTGGGGAGGGCTGCGGGCCTCTCAGGCCCCTTAGATCCCATGGACTTCGGCGTGGGCCTCCAATACGAGATGGTTAACGTGGACCACGACCCCCAATACGTGGATATGTTCCTGGGGGAGGACATAGCCCCTGGAACCTACGCCTGGATCATACCCAAGGGCCCAGACGTGGCAAACGTCGGCACAGGAGTCCGAGTACCCTTCATGAAGCCCGCATCCACCATCAGAGACTACCTGAAGGCCTTCATCCAGGAACACCCCCTCGCCTCCCCCAAACTCTCCCAGGCCACACCCACCGCCTTGAAAGCCGGAAACATCCCCGTCGGAGGCCCCCTCAGCCGCACCGTCGGTGGAAACGTCTTATTGGTGGGCGACGCCGGCGGCCACACCATCCCCACTGTTGGAGGTGGAATCCCTCCAGGTTTGATCGTGGGCCGGGTGGCAGGCCAGGTGGCGGCAGACCACGTTTTGGAGGGGGCCTCCCTCGAGGAGTATGAGGGGGCCTGGAGGAATCAGATGGGGGCTGTGCTGGAGAGCAGCCTCCGCCTGCGCAGGATGAGCGACATCGTCTTCCGGGATAGGCGCCTCATCGAGGTGGCCACCAGGCTCAACTGGCTAACCAAGAAGACCATCAACAACTTCATCTACTGCCGCATAGACCCCGAGATAAGGCTGATAGAGGAGGCCCTCCGAAGGGGCCTCAGAGGCTAGTTGTGGCAGGTGGTGCAGAACTTGGGGTTGTTCTGGGTGTAGTCGTATATGTAGATGGCTGGGAGGGCGATGATCACCACCCCTAAAACCAATAGGAGCCGCCTACCTTGGAACATGGCAATGAAGAAACATCTGCCCTTGGATACTTAAACGTAATTAAACAGCCTGATTTAAAACAATTCGAATGATTGTCAGGCATACCTGCAAACACATTGGATAAACACTAACAACTCAGAAACCATATTCGAAATTTGAGTTCTCTTGAAACAAGGCAGAGGGCTCGCTATAGGAGTTGGCTGGCGACCATGCCTAGGGCCTCCCCGGCGAGGAGGAGGAGGCTGAAACGGGTCATGAGCTGGGAGGTTAACTGGTCTGCGTTGGGGGGGAGCTCCTCGTGGAAACCTTTTAACAGCCGGCGGGCCTCCACCGCAGAGAGCAGGGTGATAACGGTGAAGGGGCTCAGAAACCCCACAGCTATTAATGCCAGGGTGGAGGCGTAGGCGGCGACCAGGACTAGGCTGTAGATGGATATGCCTGTGGGGGTGTCCTTGTTGGTGGCGATGGTCTTGATCCCGTGATGGGCGTCGAACTCTTTGTCCCTGATGTTGTTGGCCAGCAACACGAGGGAGACGAATAGGCCCGTTGGAACCGCAGCCAGGAAGGGTTTCCACTCCAGGGCCCCGGTTATGGCGTAGAAGGCCCCTCCCACCATGAGGGGGCCGAAGGCTAGGAAGACGCTGACCTCGCCCAGGGCCTTGTGTTTGAGCTTCACCGGGTCGGCCGTGTAGAAATACCCGAGGAAGGCGCCTGCCGCGGCCAGAATCAGAACTATTGGGCCCCGTATCCATGCTATGGCTAGCCCTATGAGTATCCCCGTTGAGTATAGGGCTGCCACCACTGTTTTGTAGGTCTGCTTGTCCAGCTCGCCTCCCAGGAGGGGGTGGGGCCGGTGCTGTGAGGCTGGGGACTGGGTGTCCACCCCGTGTTCCACGTCGAAGTAGTCGTTGGCCATGTTGGCCGCCACGTGGGCTGTTATGAGGCCCACCAGGACTAGGAGGAAGAGGAAGGGGCTGAAGACCCCGTAGGAGTAGGCCAGGAGCCCCGCTAGGCATGTGGAGACCACGGTCATAACCAGCGACCAGGGGCGTGTGGCTATGAACCATGTGGCTAGGGACATGGTTGTAGTTTTACGCCGCCTGAATATATTTCTCATCCCCCAAGGGGTTTTAAGACGAATACCAGCTCCGTCCAAACCATGTGGGAGAAAGCCGCGGCCCAGAGGGAGCCCGTGGACTCGTATAGGGCCCCCCAGGCCGCCCCCGCGGTGAGCCGCCAGGACCAGCGGTGCGTTGGACGTGGTGAGGCATTCATCTATGAGAGATGTTCCGTCCTGTTAACATATTGTACTCCACGGTTGCAGAATAGATCATCCTCCACCAGAAGCGTGATTCCCCCTGGGTCCGCTTTAAAGTTGCAGTAGTCCATATTCTCTATAGGCACCTTCAGCCAAGCCATGATGATAAACGTCAAGGCGAAGCCGTGAGATACAATTACGGTGTTCTTCACCTCCTTTTCTAGGACCCTCTCTAGGGCTCCCTGTACCCGGTATGCGATTTCTCTTCGCGTCTCCGAGCCTTCACACACCCTATGGTCTAGGCGGTTTCCGTCAGCCGGCCTGGGGACCAGGTGTTTCTCCAGCCATTCCCGGGGTTTTCCTTCTGCTCGACCATAACCAAACTCCCGGAAGCCGGGGTCCAGTGTTACTCCCTGGTTAAAGTAGGAAGCGATGATGTTCGCGGTCTCGGCTGCTCGGCGAAGGTCTGATGAAATGATCTCTACTTTCTCTGGTCCGATAACATCTGCCAAGTATTCGCCGATCTTTTTTGCTTGTTGTATGCCTAGAGGCGTTAGAGAAGTATCGTAGTTACCTCCTACAAGTTTTTCAACATGGTGTATCGATTGAGCGTGCTGGACTACGTAGATTGCGCGCAACTTGATCCCCTTTTGGTGGTTTAAGGAAAGGGTGTTAGCTATACTTATACCTGCCCTGGGAGGGTTGAATGGGCGTGTAGGGTGTGAGGGCTGTGGATGCTGCCCTGACACTGAACTAGAAGGAGCCTGGGCCTGGGTGGTTGAAGACTAGGTGCCACAAGAAGTCCAGCCGAGAATTAAATCCACTGCCTCTAAGATAGCCCAACACTTCTTGGGGGGTTAAAGCAGTTATTCCCCGAGTGTGGGGAGCCTGTAGAGGTAGAGGGTGACCCCTAACGCCACAGAAAGTAGGAGGGCTGCGAGTTTGCCCTGGTGAAGGAGGACGGAGAGCTGAAGGGAATATTGACGGCGGCCGATGTTGTGAACGCCTCCCACTCCTCGCTGGTCTCCAAGATATCGAACAAATCCATCCCCCAGGAGGAGCGCTCCCTCATAGTCTCCGAACTCATAGAGAATCCCCGGGTGGTGGGCTTCATGGAGGCCTGCGGGTTCACCGGCTCTAACCTGGCGATTAGCATAAGTGCCGAAGCCTCGCTGGAGGAGGCTGCGCAGCTCCTCAGTAAAAACGGTTTGAGCCATGTTTTGATCTTGGTGAGGGCGAAGTCGTGGGGGTTCTCAGGTCTTCCGATGTCTTGAGAGGGGTCTCTACGCTCTCCTAGTTTTTTTGTTTGGGGGGCCGAGCAGGGATCGAACCTGCGACCCTCGCCACGTCAAGGCGATGTCATACCACTAGACCATCGGCCCATGCGTTCAATAAGGTGAAGGGGGGAGGGTTTAAGCTTTATTCCTTTTGAGTTGGATTAAACCCATCTTCTCCAGGAATCCGAAGAAGCCTTTAAGGTAGTCTAAGTCGGTTTTGCCTCTCTCCAGGTAGACCTGTTTGCTTATCTCTGCTATGCTCCGCTCCCCGTCTGCCCAGTAGAGGGCGAGGGTCTCGAGCCCACGGGAAGATTCGTGCTCCTTGGTGAACCTCCAGTAGGCTTCCCGGTCCTCCGGTCCAAGCCGGCTCACCCAGGGCCTGAGGCTGGGGGGTCCTCGGTGGATTCTCACTGGCACCAGCTCTGAGGCCTCGCCTTCATCGTTGGAGGCCTCCTCTTCTCTGGGTTTCCCCAAAGCCCTCTCCAGGGTTTCTGTCAGGTGTTTCACCTCCCTGTCGATGGCCTCCAGGTAGGGCTCTATGATTGGGGTGGAGTTGGGGGCCACCTTTGTAATGCTGTTGAGGGCCTTCTTGGCTGTCTCCCCCTTGTGTAGTAGCCTCTCCACCGCCCTGGCCGGGTTCTCCTCCTTGAGCTGGGAGAGCTGCCGGGTGAGCCTGGCCAGCCTCTCCACCTCTCGGGTGTAGACCTGGGCGGCCAGCCAGGGGGCGTCCTCCTCCCCCAGGTTGGCCAGGGTGTAGGCGTAGGTGGCCGCTATGGCCGCCGCCTTCCTCAACATGTGGGGGCTCACCTTGTCCAAGGTGTCATGGCTGGTGTGGTAGAACTTGTCGGGCCACTGGATCAACATGGGGCAGGGCACCCCCACGGTGGGGTCGCTGTAGATGTAGTGGTCGCTCCCGGCGCTGAACTCCTCCACCTTGACCCGGAAGCTGGGGGTGGTGGGCTCGCCTCCGAAGGAGGCCAGCTCCTTCTGGGCCTCCTCAAAGACAGCCTCAGCCACATGGTTTACGAAGCTGGGCAGGCTGTCGGGGGTGCGGTGGATGGTGAGCACGCTCCCCGTCTTGCACTGGTCCTCCCCCACCATGTCCAGGTTGAGGGCGGCCACCATGCTCCCCAGCTCCCCCTCCCTCTCCGCCAAGTAGCTGTAGGTGCCCGTCATCTCGGGGACCAGGGTGAAGGTGATCCTCCGCCTGGGCTTCTCCAGGCGGCCCTCGCCGATGAGCTTGGCCAGGACCCTGGCGGCCTCCAACACGGCTGCCGCCCCCGAGGCGTTGTCGTTGGCGCTGGGCTGGGGGTGGCAGATGTGCCCCACCAGCACCACCTCCCCCTCGGCGGCCCCCTCTATCGAGGCCACCGCGTTCTCCAGGCTCCCCGGGGCCAACTCGGCGTCCACCAGGCCCTCCACCTTCACCGTCTCACCCTTCTCCAGCATCCTCCTGATCTCCCTCCCAGCCCTGGGGGTTATGACCCACCCGTACCCAGGTTTGTCCCCCGGGGTCCACCAGAAACTGGTGTACTTCAAGGCGTCGTCCAGCTCCCCCTCCAGCAGGTTGGGGGGCCTGACGAACATCCCGTCGAACACCAGCCCCAAGGCGCCCCGCTCCACCACCGCCAACTGGTGGGCCCGGTGGATGTCCCCGCAAACCAGCACCAGCTTCCCAGCCACATCCAAGCCCTCATAGTCCTCAGCCTCCTCACCCTTCCCCCCGGCGGCCACCAGCTCCGCCCTCACCACCCCCCCAGTGGAGACGCTCCTCTGGACCACACTCATCTTCTGCTCCTGGAAGCGGGCCAAATACCCCTCCCTGGGCTCCACCATCCTCAGCCAAGCATCCCTGCACTGCCACTCAAGGAACCGCAGGCTGCTCCAATCGTACTCCACCCCGCTGGCAGGGTAAACCCTCAACTCCGCCCCCAGGCCAAACCCCTTCAAGGCCTCCACGGCATACCTACAGGCCTCCCGTATCCCGGGGCTGGCCTGAATCCTGTGGTGCCTGGTTATCTCGGCCACATGGCCCAGGGCTATCTCCCCCGAGGCCTCGGCCTCCACCCTCTTATAGACCTCACCAATCATGGGTAGGTGTAAGCCCCCAAGGGCTATAGGTCTAACGATCCTCGTAAGGCTTTTAACTATTCAATGGGAACAATGTTTGCCAGCCGCCGTAGCTCAGCCTGGGAGAGCGCCCGGCTGAAGACCGGGGTGCCGAGTGTTCAAATCACTCCGGCGGCACCAATTCTCACCTTATAGCCCACTAAACAACCGGCGCCACACCTCTATCCGGGTGAGGGGGGAGGGGGGGTCACCCATCCCAGTCGTTCTAAGCCTGGTTTCCCCGGGAA
>CAYWWV010000042.1:0-6052 GCA_964462185.1 uncultured Candidatus Bathyarchaeia archaeon
CAAGGCGCCAATGGCTTCCAGCTGTTTAACCTCAGCACCAACCTCAGGCAACTCCCTTTGGGCATCCTGACACTTTGGGATCTGCCGCTAAGCCACTGTCCGAAGGTAGTGATGGTGGAGCGGCTGGAGTTGGAGCTGCTTATAGAGGTGAAGGGTGTGCTGGAGGGCGTCCACCAGAGGCCCCACATCGACCTGCTGATGGGCGTCAACAGTTACCCCCCCCACGAAGACCCCAGGTTCCCGGAGAGCAAACTGCATGGCATCCTAGACCAGAGTATAAATCCTCTATTGCCCAACCTGTCTTGAACAATTGAATAAAAGATAAAACGAAAAGGCTTCGAGACGGCATTATTTAGATTTTCCAATTTTCACAAGACAAAAACGCCTACCAACAACGGTTGAAATTAATGAAAATGGATAAATAAACATCATTTTTAAGAGCTTAAAAAACATCTAACCTCGTTACTACTAAGCCGTCCTTTTTATATATGAAACCTGGTCTATTTAACGTGGTTCTGTCAACAAACCAATTTTGCCTAGCGTCGTGAACACGAAAATGCCCGAAGCCTAAGATGGCCGAGGGCTCTCAGGAAAAGAACTAGGAGTGATTGACATGCCGAAAAAGGAATGCGAGATATGCGGTGAACTAGTCGACAAGGTCTACAAGTGCAAGGTCTGCGGCACCCTCTTCTGCGAGGAGTGCGGCTCGGTTGAGGACAAGCTCTGCCTTACGTGCCTAGAAGAGGAAGAGGAAGAAGACTGGGAAGAAGAGGAAAACTTGGAAGAAGAGCGAGAAGACGAAGACTGGGTATAGCCTCGACGCTGTCAGCCTCGTAAGTTGAATCCTTCTTTATACTCTCTTTTTATAATTAACTCACGGATCACGACGAGGGTCTGGTGTAGATGGTTGGTTTTTATCCTTCTTTTACCTTCTCTCGGCTGGATGGTAATAGGGGTGTATTTTATTACTGCGCCTAGTCTATAGGCCTCTATTATTAAGGTGCCACAGGGGCAGGTGCCCGGAAGGGTAAGCCTTTTTGCTATGCTGCTTCTCATCGCTCGGAACCCTGAGGAGGCGTCCTGGCAGGGTATTCGTAGGTTGACTATGGCTGTGATTATTCGTTCACTCAAGTAAGGCATGGTCGGCCGTTTCCCTATTACCAGGTCTGCCTGGCCGGCGAGTATGGGTCCAAGGAGCTTGGGGATTTCAGCGGGGTTGTGTTGGCCGTCGGCGTCCAGCGTTACTATGATATCACCCTTAGCCGCTTGGAAACCTGTTTTCAAGGCTGTTAGCACCCCTTGATTGGTTTCCAGTTTCACAACCCTTGCACCTGCCCTCACTGCTACTTGGGAGGTCTGATCTTTGCTTCCATCATCCACCACGACAACCTCATCTGCGTGGCTCAGGGCTCCCTCTATGATCCCAGCAATGGTCTTCTCTTCGTTGTACGCCGGTATGACCGCTGAGATTGTTGGGGTCATCTCTCCCGCTGGGTTTCCAAGTAGAATCGGATCAGCTGCCGAACCCCCCGTCTAACCGTCCACTCGTTCTTAAACCCCAGCCCCCTTCGAATTTTTGAGAGGTCGTAGCTGAACCTTTTCGCCTCCCCCACCCTAGGCGGTGTAAACAATTTTTCCACATGGATTCCTGTCTCCTTTTCCACTTCTTCAGCCACAATCGATGCCACCTGGTTTATGGTGAGTGTTTCGCCCCCCACGTTGAATGTTTCCCCCGATACGCCTTCTTTTGTCAGGGACAGGTAAAGGGCGTTGGTGATGTCCTGGACGTGGACAAAATCGCGGCTATACTCTCCATCGCCATAGACGGTCAAGGGTTCCCCTGTCAGCGCTTGTTTAACAAACTTGGGGATAACCGTGCCCCATCTTGTGTACAGCCCGACCCCGTAGATGTTCCCGAAACGAAGGTTCACCGTTTCCAAGCCGAAGTTGTGGTGGTAGGTGTTGAGGATGAGTTCTCCGGCTACTTTGGTCACCCCATACAGGTTAACAGGGTTCAGGGGGTGGTCCTCAGTTACGGGGAGTTCCTTGGGTATTCCATATGTGGCGGCGCTGCTGCAAAACACCAGTCTTTTTACGCCTAGTTTCTTGGCGGCTTCCCCTACTTGGTGGGTACCATAGATGTTGACAGATATGGCTTCCTCTGGTTCTTGGTTGCAGAGCACTAGCCCTGGGAGTGCCGCTAGGTGGGCTATTGCCTCGCAACCCTCCCACTCTCTCAACAAGAGTTCTTGGTCTCTTATGTCTCCCACCACTAGTCTCGCCTTGTCGCCAATAGTCTTTTGCAAGTAACGGTAGTCCCCTAATCTCTGGTTGTCGATGGACACAACTTCATGGCCGTTTTCAACGAGGTTCACGACCAGCGTTGACCCAATGTATCCTGCCCCACCAGTTACGCCTATCTTCAATGTTTCCATCCTCTGATTTGGAGGGTGTGGGTTAAAGGGTTTCTTATGCAGCCCACTTGATTTTGGGATCAATAGTGTGTTTTTTGGCCTCTATCCGATCCTTAAACTCCATTAGTTTGGGTATGGTGATGCGTAGTTCTTCCTCTAGTGTGTAGGTTGGCTTGAACCCTAGGTTGGGAAGGTGCTTCATGTCGGGGTTATAGTAGTGTTCCTCTGCCTCTATTCGCGGGTTAGGTATGTTCCAAATCTTCCCCTCCAACCCGAACTCCTGGGCCACCTTAGAAACCCTTTCAGCCAATTCATTCACCGCGTAGCACTCATCGAACTGGTTGAAGACCCTGTATTCCCCCTCGTCAGGCGGATTCTCTATGGCCAGGGTGAAACACTGCATGCTGTCCCTCAATGCGAGGTATCCTCGGGTTTGTCCTCCTTTGCCGTAGGGGGTTATCTCGTGGCCTATCACGGCTTGGGCGCAGAACCTGTTTATCGCGGTGCCGAAAACCTCGTCGAAGTCAAACCTGGTGAGGAGGTCGTCGTTCACCATTTGAGGCGTGTTCAACCCATGTACCACTCCCTGCATAACGTCTGTGGCTCTTATGCCCCATATCTTGTTGGCGAACATGAGGTTCCAAGTGTCGTGGACCTTTGTGAGGTGGTACCAGCTGCCTGGTTGCCTGGGGAAAGGCAGGTAGTCTTTCCGCCCCCGGTATTCAACCTCGAAGAATCCCTCGGGTATGTCCAAGTTGGGAGTCCCGTATTCCCCCATGGTGCCCAATTTGAGTAGGTGGCAGTTGGGGGCGTGGTCTTTGATGGCGAAAAGGATGTTGTTGTGGCCTATTACGTTGTTTATTTGGACCTTGTTGCAGTGTTCGGCGTCTATCATGCTGTAGGGGGCGCTGGGTATTTCACCCAGGTGTACGATGCAGTCAGGCTTCTCCTTTTTAACTAGGAGTCTCACGAAGTTGGTTTCCAGTAGGTCTCCGTAGTAGAATCTCAGTTCTTTGTTGAAGGCCTTCTTGAAGGCCTCTAATCTTTTCTCCATGGGTCTTATGGGTGTGGCGCTGTGGCTTCCTATCTCGGCCACCATTCTCCTCCTGCTCATGTTGTCGACTCCGCAGACGTCGTGGCCTCTGTCGGCCAGGTACATGCTGAGGGTCCACCCCAGGTATCCGTCCATCCCCATGATCATGACTTTCAATTCTATCGACCTTTTTACTACCGTTGAATAGTAAGTTTATTTCTTATAAGCGTGTTGCTGAGTAACACCGGGGACACACGCTTGGAGTCGCTAATCAACCAGGTGAAGATGCGCCTAATGGCCATGGGCTTGAACGAATACCAAGCCTCCGCCCTGGCCCACCTCATGTATCTAGGAGAGACCAAGGCAACCACCTTAAGCAAGGCAAGCAAGGTCCCAAGCGCTAGGATTTACGGAGTCCTAGAGGAGCTCAGCCAGAAGGGGCTGATCATCGTCCGCCCTGGTAGACCTACACGATACTCTGCGCTTTCACCCGAGGAGATCGCTGATGCATTGATTGGGGCGAGCAGGGAGGAGCTTAGGCGTGAGATGGCTCTCTTGGAGGATTACCGGGGGGAATTCGAGGAGGCCTCTAGGAGGATATACTTGAAGGCGGGGGGCCGGGAGGAGAGACGGGGGCTCATCCGGATTATCAGCGTGGGGGAAGTATCCTTGGAGGAGACTCGTAAGCTCTACAGGGGGGCCCAGGAGAGGTTGTTCATAGCGACTAGGGCCTTTGAGTATTTGGGAGAGGTGAAGAAGGCTTTGGGGGAGGCCGTGGGGAGAGGCGTTGAGGTCAAAATCCTGATGAGGCATCCAGAGACCCTTAGGCCTGCTGATGCGGCTCGACAACAAGCCAGCTTGAAGGCCTTGCAGGAGGAGTTTGGCGACTCGATTAGCGTTAGATATAGTAGGAAGGTGGAGATCCGGGGGTGCATAGTGGATTATAGTGCTGAGGGGAAGGCCTTGTTTCTAGTGGAGGAGGAGGGGGTGCCCCTGTTTCTCAGGGAGGCTGCCATAACGTTCCACCCTGGAGTAGCCAAGGCGCTGGGCAGCATGTTTCTCTTGAAGTGGAGGTTTGATTCCCAGGAGTTGCCAAAGGCCTATTGAGCTAGGCTTCACTCATCTTTTATACGCGGCCCCAAAACACAGATGAAGTAACAAACCAGAGTAATCCCCGGTTAAACAACTCCTTGAATAAATCCTCAAACCTCAAAGAGGCGCTACGCCCCATCGTTAAGGAGACCAACACCGCGCGATTACTCTTTCAACGAAGAAAATAAACGCTGTGAATCTAGCCTTTAAATAACTGAATAGTTGGTTCTATTTTTTAAACACTAAGCCCTGGATAGATGGGGTAGTCGGAAACCAGCTCCGTTATATCACACCTAACTCGCTTTAACAATGCATTATCCTTGTAGTTCTTAATGACCTCCATTATACAGCGAGCTATGAAGCGCATCTCTGATTCCTTCATTCCTCTGCTCGTCACAGCCGGGGTCCCTAACCTCAACCCTGAAGGGTTAAATGGGCTAGCGTCGTCAAACGGTACACTGTTCTTGTTAACCGTTATACCCGCCTTATCCAACGCATTCTGAAGCTGTTTACCTCTGCCGCCTAACCCAAGCGGCCTTAAATCTATCACCATAAGATGGTTATCTGTTCCATCAGTCACTAGTTTAGCACCCAGGCTCATCAATTCATCAGCCAATGCCTTAGCATTCCTCACAACCTGCCTCGCATAAACCTTAAACTCCGGCTGCATAGCCTCTTTAAAGGCAACAGCCTTAGCCGCTATAGTATGCACGTGAGGGCCTCCCTGAAGCCCAGGAAAAACAGCACTATCTATCAACTGCGCTAGATTCTTCTTTGTATCCTTATGGTAAAGATCGTGATATGGATCTTCTTTTCGACACATTATTATAGCTCCCCTAGGGCCCCGGAGACTCTTATGAGTAGTTGTAGTCACAACATCCATATGCTCACAGGGATTCGGGTGGACTCCCCCAGCAATCAACCCTGCAATGTGACTTATATCCGCCATACTGTAAGCATTAACATCCTTAGCAATCTCACTGAACTCCTTGAATGGAAGGATGCGAGGGTAAGCAGTCAAGCTGCTGATTATCATCTTGGGCCGCTCTTTTTCGGCCGTCCTCCTAATAGCATCCATGTCCAATAACTCTGATTCCCTATCTACGAAATATGGAACAACTTTATAGTGTAGTCCACTAAAGTTAACTGGACTCCCATGAGTCAAGTGGCCTCCACAGCTTAGATCCATTCCCATAAATTTGTCTCCGAGTTCAAGGAGCGCCATGTATACCGCATGATTAGCTGGGCTACCACTATAGGGCTGGACATTAACGTGCTCAGCGCCAAAAAGCTCCTTAGCGCGATTTATCGCTAGTAACTCGACGGTATCGACGTTCACCTGACCACCATAGTAACGTTTTCCAGGATAGCCTTCACTGTACTTGTTGGTGAATACGCTGCTCATTGCTTGCATAACCGCGCGGGATACAAAGTTCTCTGAAGGAATAAGCTCAACTCCATTCTCGATCCTATCAAGCTCATTAAGTATTGATTCATATATCTCAGGGTCCAC
>CAYWWV010000042.1:6152-8978 GCA_964462185.1 uncultured Candidatus Bathyarchaeia archaeon
CTCGGTGTAAGCCACAACCTCCTCATTATGTTTGGTTACAAGTCCTATGAACCCGTTGGGGGACTCAAACCTGTTGTCTATTTCACTTGGCGTTAGTAGCTGGGTCCAGGGTTCGGCGTCATCTCGATAAAGCCGTTGGTATAGGGCTTTCAATCCGCGTATGTCTCCGTTCTCCACTGTTCTGATGGCTATGGTTCTGCCGTCGTTTAGGGTGTAGCGTTTCTCCATCATCCTTGTTTAAGTGTTCAGTGGCGTTTAATATTTCCTGGGTCTATCCTTGGTGGTTTGGGTTGAGAGGGCTTCCAACTCCTGGACTAGCAGGGGGAGGAAGGAGCCTACGTCTGTTACCAGGCCCACGGCGTGGCTGGTTCCCCGGTCGCTCAGCTTCACAACGACGGCGGGGTTGATGTCTACGCAGACTGTTTTCACTTCACTGGTTAACATATTGCCTACAGCTATGCTGTGTAGGGTGGAGGCCAGCATAATCACTATTTTAGCGTCTTTTACCTGTTCTCTGTAAAGCTTCTGGGCTTCTTGGCTGCATTTCACCACCTCGGGGAGTGGGCCGTCGTCCCGTATGCTTCCAGCGAGCACGAAGGGCTTCCCCTGTTTAACCATCTGATAGAATATTCCCCTTCGGAGTTCCCCACTACGTACAAGGTTTTCGATGGAGCCGGCTCTCATAACCCTGTTTATGGCTGCTATGTGGTTTCGAGGGTTCACCACCCTGGAGGTCTCCAAGTCCACGCCCAGAGAGGTGCCGAAGAGAGCGTATTCGATGTCGTGCACCGCCAAGGCGTTCCCCGTTAGGAGGGCATCCACATAACCCAGCTCAACCATCCTAGCCAGGTGGGGGGCTGCCCCCGTGTGGACCACTGCCGGACCTGCAACCACCACTATCTTTCCACCGTTACTAGCCTGTTCGAATAGGTTTCTTGCTATCTCCTTGATGATGGAGGTGGAAGGCCTTTCAGGGGAGACATCGCTGTTCATGAACTCGAAGACTCCCTTGGAGTGTCGGGGTCTTTCAGGTGGTTGTATCCGGATACCTTTGTCGCCGACTACCACCAGGTCTCCCTTTTTAACATTCGCGATGGGTTTGCAAAAGGCCCTGGGCTTCTCTGGGTCTACTATGATCTGTTTGTCCATCATCAGGTCCTCTACCGGTATCCATTGGTCACCCAAGTAGACCCATGTGGGGTGGTTGGTGGTGCAGTAGAAATCCTCTGGCAGCACACTGTCGGCTGGGGCTGGCTCGTAGGACACCTCCGGGGTCTCCGTTAGAGTTGCCCCATACCGTGTAACCTCACTCAATATAGAGTCAAGGTGTTTCTGGTTCTCCCCCCAAATCACTATCCTAGCGTAGCTATGGTCGGCCCTCTTCCGTCCAACCCTGAACTCTTGGAACTCGAAGTCTCCTCCACGCTCCATTATGGCGTCGAGGATTTTGCTTAGGATGAGGGAGTCGATGAGGTGGCCTTGGACCTCCACCTCTTGGGAGAAGTTATTTCCTCGGAAGGCTATCCCTTTCCAATTCCTTCACTGCCTCTACTACTAGGAGCCACCTGATAAAGGTTTGTCACTGTGTGGTTCCCCCTGTTTTAACCGTTTCAATGTGGCAATGTTAAAAACCTGGGGGTTCACTATTGTGAATTATCATGGGCAGGAGAATACCCTTCGAGGAGTACTACCCCGTTAGTGAAGACTACAAGCGGTTCGACCAGCGCAACACGGCTTTCTCGGTGAAGCGGCGTGTATATGGGGCTGAGTTGTTTAGCTATACCAAGAAGGTTTGGGATAAGATGCGGGAGGGCGTACCCGGTTTTGGCCACCCTGATATCAGCTTTAAGAACGCTGCGCAGACGGCCGACCATGGGGAGATGAATTCTGGCTACTATTCCTGGGAGCCCTTGGGGGTTTCAGTTAAGCCCGATGACGTTCCCCGGTGGGAGAGGACTCCTGAAGAACATGCCAAGGTGGTTCGAAAGGCGGCTCTCTACTATGGTGCGGTGAAGGTTGGGTTCACTACCTTGGATAAGAGGTGGGTTTACAGCCACACTTCCAAGGGGGTTCCAATAGTTTTCGAGGATGTGGAGAAGCCGTATGTGGGCGAGGACAAGGTGGTTATCCCGGAGAGTTATAGGTATGTGGTGGCTTTGGCTTTGCCCATGGAGTTCAATGAGAATAGCTATGCTCCCACCACGTTGGAGGTGACTAGCAACATGGGTTATGCCCGTATGCATGTTACCACTGGGACCCTTGCTGAGTTCATAAGGGGGTTGGGCTGGAATGCTATTCCCTGTGGCAACGATACTGCTCTCAGTGTCCCTATAGCCATCCAGGCTGGTTTGGGTCATGTGGGCCGCAATGGTAGGCTCATCACCTGGGAGCGAGGGCCCTTGGTGAGGATATCCAAGATTTTTACCGATATGCCTCTCCCCCAGAGTCCTCCGGCGCCTTCAGGGATAATAGAGTTCTGTGAGGTCTGTGAGAAGTGTGCCAAGCACTGCCCTAGCCAGTCGATACCTTTTGGGCCTAGAGGGTGGGAGCCGGTTAACGAGTCCAACAACCCCGGGGTTTTCAAGTGGTACTGTGACGAGCAAAGCTGTTTCGAGTACTGGCATGAGGTGGCTACAGGGTGTAGCATATGTTTCAGGGTTTGCAGCTTCACTAAGAAGAAGGGGTTGTCCCATGAGATTGTTAAGTGGTTTATCAGGAATGTTCCGGCGTTGAATCGTTTCTGGGTTTGGTCCGACGATCTCTTGGGGTATGGGCGTATGAGTGACCCCCGGAAGTATTGGGACCTGCCCTTTGAGAGAACCTAGT
>CAYWWV010000042.1:9078-10792 GCA_964462185.1 uncultured Candidatus Bathyarchaeia archaeon
GCTAGTTTCTTGGCCACTAGTCCTAGGAGAAGCAGGTTTACCGCTAGGGCTAGTCCCACCAGTTGTGGGGGGTATGCTCGGGTAACTGCTCCCCCCACGAATGCTGGGGGTTTTTCTCGGATGGTGCAGGTGGCCGAGTCAGTGTCATTTACCGGGGGCCCCAGAGGGGGCGTCCCCCATGCGAGCGCTATGTTGGTGTGGGTTCCGGCGGAGACGTTTAGTAGGGTTAGGTTCGCTGAGACCGTTGCTCCTGGGGGGAGGTGTATGGGCGGTATTATGGTCTGGTTGAGGGTTTGATCGAAGACTGTGGCGTTGAAGATGACGGTGTCGCCTGTGTTGGTCAGGTTGTAGATGTAGGTTACGTTGGCTGGCTCTGTGGTGGAGGATGCTGTGCAGGTCTTCTCCAAGTTTAGTTGGGGGTGTAAAACGGTGGTGTTGCAGGTGACCCATCTGCGCTCCACCCTCTCGCAGCCTGTTAACTCGGTGAAGCTGGCGTTGTTGGTGTGTTGTTGTGAGTATTCCAGGGGGTCGTCTTGTACGGGTATGGTTATGTTGACTGTGTTTACGCCGGTGACGTTGGGTAGGACTCCCCTCCATAGGAGTTTGCCTGGTAGCTGGGATTCATCGAGGGTGCCGCTGGTTGCCGAGGCTGTGCCAGGGGTGTAGATGGTGCCCGGGGGAAGGTGGTCGGTAAGGGTTATGTTTTCGTCGTCCATGTGGCCGTGGTTGGTGAGTATTATAGTGTAGTTGATCCAGCCTCCCTCGAGGATGGGGCCTGAGCAGGATTTGGTGATGTTAATTATTGGGTAGATGATTCGGATGGTGTCTGTTACGGTGGGTGCGGAGGCTGCTCCTGAAACGGTCTCGTTGTATTTGGCCGTGGCCGTGTTAATTAAATACGTGTTTTCTGGGGCGTCTTGGTTGACGGTTACGTTGAAGGCTACTGTTGCTTGGGGCTCCGTGGTAAACGGTCCTGGTCCAAAGTCCCATAGGAGTGTGCCGTTTCCATAGTCGGTGAAGTTGGAGGAGGGGGTTGAGGTCCAGTTGCCGGGTAGTATGGTGACTCCTGGAGCCAGGTAGTCTATTATCTTTAGGTCTTCGATGCTGAGGATTGGCCCTCCTGCGGTGGTTCTAACTGTTATGGTGATGTTGAACTCTAGGGTTTCCCCGCAGAAATATTCCGTCTTTTCAGGTGTGTGGGTTTTCTCCATCTCCACGAAGGTGGCTTGGGCTGTGGGTATGCTGGTGGCGATGATGATGGTTAGGATTAGGAGGGTTCTATATCTCAACTCCCACTCTCCAAGGCGTCTATTGTTTGAATGGAAGAAGCTGAAACGTTAAACCGATTGTAACCGGGTACACCTAATCCGTTTGGACAGTTGGAAAAAGTTGGCTGGCTTGGAAAGAAAGCAGCTATCCGCTGCCTTAATCCCATCAGTATCTTCTGGGAGGCCTATGCTTCTCATAACACGCTTTGCAGTAGACCGGCCTACCCTGGGTAGGCTCGAAGGGGACCTCGTCCTCGGCTCCACATTCGGAGCAGATGATCTTATGCATCTCTCGGGGACCCCGGTCGTGTCTACGCCTTTCTCTATAACCCAATACTTTCACTCCTATTCGCTCGGTATACTTAGAAGATAGCTTGGTTGACTAGGTTCTAGGTATCCACGTGAAGGGTACCATGGTTGGTTTTAAACCCTTTCATTGGAGCCTA
>CAYWWV010000043.1:0-10615 GCA_964462185.1 uncultured Candidatus Bathyarchaeia archaeon
CCACCGTTGTGGCGCTGGCCAGGCTGACGACGCTGAAGATCTTCGCGGAGTTCAACTTTCCTCACTCAACAAGACTAGGTGTTGGAATGAGCGGTCTCGATTAAGACCACTTGTGTGGTGGTTTCGTATACATTGGTGCCCGATTTATAGATACGAACCTTTACATTGGTAAAGCCGGTGGTACTCGCAGCATCGATTTTAAGGGCCTCGTAGTCAGCGTCCCAGCTCACGGTCTCATCCCAATCTGATTCCACTTTACACGCAGTAGTATAATCATTTACATCGATAGCATTTCCACTACTATCGACAAGCTGTAGGTAAAAGGTCATGCTTTTAGCTGTGTCTACCGTTATTATGAAGTATATTCCGTCGACTCCCTTGTATGGTAGTACCTTGACATCAGTGATGTGTTCGGTTCCGCTCTGAGTAATTGTGATGGGATAGGCTACGGTGGAGTCCGCGCTGCCTGTGTTGAAGGCCATGGTGCTCACCACGCCTAGTCCTACTAGGAGTAGGAAGGCTAAGATGTATTGTTTCTTCATCTTTGGTCGGGTGTATGTGGTGGGTGGTTTTTATTATGGGTTGGGTGAATACGGTTTGTTAACGTTTGTTTACTCTTTGTTTGTTGGGTGTTGATGGGTGTGAACGCCCTGAAAAATTAACATGAATGTGTTAATGGTTGCTAGGCCTCGCGCAGCTCGACGAAGAAGGTCCAGGTGTCCAGGTAGATGTCGGTGAGCCAAACCCTGAGGGAGATGGTCTGCTCCCCCGACGGCATATCGGCCCACAGGATGGATCCCGAGACCTTTTGGCCTGGTGTGAGGAGGGTGTTGTTGGCGGAGGAGCCGTCTCCCAGGGCCAACTCCAGGAGGCCCTCCTCCTGGGCCACCAGGGGGTTGTGGTCCAGGTCTTGGCAGACGGCCTTGAAGACCAGGTCGGTGGAGCCGTCTCCCCCAGTGACCTTAAAGTCTACTTTCAGGGTGTGTTGGTTGACGTAGCCTACTTCGACCTTGGTGAGGGTGAACTGGGTGGGGGTGTAGTCTACCTGGTATAGGGTGAGCTCCTCCTGGAGCTGCTCCTGGGGGATGGTGAGGGCCAGGATGAGTTGGACCCCCAAGACCAGGGTGAGGGGGATCCCCACCACCAACAGGAGATCTCTTCGCACCCTCATCACTCGATGTCCTCTATGAGTATTTTGACGCCTTCGTACTCGCTGAGGAAGTTGTCGTTGGTCCACTTTATGCGGATCTTGTTTATCCTCTGGGCGTTGGGCATATTGTGGACCGTCTGCATGGGTAGGCCGGCGTCCACCTCCTTGAAGTCGGAGATTGGGTTACCCCCACCAGTTGGGTACCATGTTACGGTGGTGGTTCTGGTGTCCCCCGCGGCGTCGAGGGGGTCTTGGTTGGAATCCAGGGGGGTTACGGTGAAGCGGCACCTCACCTCCTTGTCGCTGGGGGTGACGTCGAACTCGACATACAAGGTGTTTTTGCCCACCACCGTGGTGTGGGGGTTGCTGAGCTCTATGGATGCCCCTGTGTACGTCAGGGTGTACTGGGCGCCCCAGGGCTCCCGCAGCTCCGTCTGCATATAGGTGAGGGCCAGCGTCGAGAGGGTTCCCAATAACAGTAGGGCTACCACTGCGACGACGTATTTTCTACTCCATAGGCCGCCTGTCTTTCTGCGGCGTCTACTCGACATGGGTGGTACCCCGTGTGGGGTAGTTGTTTCTGGGCTTAAAGGTTTGATGTATTTACCTTCAGTTTACGATGAGTTTACGGTTGTATACGCTTGTTTGATTCAAGGTATACGTGGTTTCTCTTTAACACGTTCATGTAAACAAACTAGAACTCGAAGTCCTCCTCATCCAGGTCCTCGTCCAACTCCTCACCCCCCTCCCCCACGGTCTCCTCCTCCGCCCCCCCACGGCTCAGGGGGTTTCTCAAGAGGCCCCTCCTCCTGGCCAGGGTGAGGCCCCCAAGGGTGCCTCCCCCCAGGGTGGCCCCCAAGCCGTAGACCAGGGGGGGCTTGGTTATGTAGTCCCTCCAGTTGGCAGCCATATACGCCAAGGTGGGGTCCCGCACCTCCAGGGTCTTGGGGAGGCTGTGGGCCGCCTCGGTGTATATCCCATCTGCGGGGACCTCGGCGTACAGGGTCCACTCCCCCATGGCTGGGGGGGTGAAGGTGGTGCGGTAGGTCCCGTTCTCATCGGTTAGGGCTAGGAGCTGGGTGGTGTTGAGGCCGTTGCGGGCGTTTATGAAGACCTCGTATCCCACCCTGGGCTCGCTGAACCTGCCTGTGATGTTGACGTAGTCTCCGAGGCCTATCCATTTTCGGCTTATGTTCATGCTCAGGGTGGTGGGCTTTCTCTCTACGGTGAAGTTGGCCTTGTTGGACTGGCTGGGCCAGTAGGTTGTGTCTCCGGGGAAGAAGGCCTGGGCGTTCCAGTCTCCAACCTGGTTGGGGGTGAACCAGTGGGAGAAGTAGCCGTCTCTATCGGTGGTGACGGTGAAGTTGGTCTGGGATCTCCCGGTGTAAGTGATCCTGACTTGCTTGAGCGGCAGCCCCAAATAGCCTTGGGTGTGGACTGTTTCCCCCCCATAGATGCGGCTTGGCTCCACCAGCAGGGTGAGGGCGGTGGGCTTCATGAACCTGGTTTCCCCTGTTTTGGTGGCTTTGTTTCCCAGGCTGTCTGACGCCGCCCACTGGTAGTTTATGATGGTGCCCTCGGGCTGGGGCGGGACCTGGACGGTGTAGATGGTTCCGTTTTGCTCCCAGGGCAGAGACCTCCACGTGAGGCCCTGGTCCAAGCTGTATCGGAACGAGACATCCCCCAGGGTGGAGTCGTCGGTGATGTTAGCCCTAAGGGGCAGGGTGGTGTTGCTGGCCGCGAACCCCGGCGCGTTTACTAGGGTGATGTTGGGTGGGGTGAAGTCGGTCCTCAACACAAAGGAGACCTTCCCCTTGCCCTTCTCGGCTATGAGCACCAAGAAGTAGAGGGTGGGGGTGGTGGGGCCCTCCTGGTAGTCGATCAACATATCCTGGCCGTATCTCTCGCAGCTGGCCGAGGCCCCATGGTCCCGGTATCCCTGGGGGTCGTCGTTGAAGCCGCCGTAGCCTTTGTTAAGATACCCCAGGAGGCCTGGGCTCCAGGGGGTGGTTAACCCCCTGACCTCCAACCCTATGCCCGCCTTCATGTTGGCCATGGGGTAGAGCCGAGCCTCGTACATATCCAGGGTGGGGGGGACCGTGATGTTGACCGTTATCCTGGGCTGGTCTGTGGTAAAGCTGAAGGCATAGCTGCTGAGGGGGTTGTCGTAGGCCCCAGGCTCCTTCATGGGGATGACGTAGTGGATGTCGGGCTCTATTTTCTCTATGACCATGAGGATGGCCTCCTCGGCGGCCTGGCTCTCCTGGGGGTCGTTGCGGATGCAGATGTAGTAGGTGCCCGTTTGGGGGGGTTGGAAGAACCAGCCTTGGGCGTCGTTCCCCACCTGCTCCGGGTAACCCGCGGCCTCGGTGTGGCTGCTTATGAGGGTGAGGGTATTCCTGTTAACCTTGTATAGGTATATGTCGTAGTCGGTTAGGTGGTTTTGGAGGTCCACCCAGTCTCCTGTGAGGTATATGTGGTAGGTGTGGCCCTCCTCAAAGTCGTATGTGTAGGTCCAGACCTCGCCGGGCTCAATCTGGTTCTCCAGTATCCTCACGGGGAAGCCTGGTTTACCCACCACCGTTATGTTTCCATAGACGGGGTAATACTCGGCTCCAACGGGTGTGGTGTGGAGTAGGAGGTGGATGACTATGGCTAGGAGCATGGTTGGTAGTATGATTGCTGCCTGGCTTCTCCTCTGCATGTCAGCCACTGTTGGTTTGGTTTTTCAGGGGGGTGGATTGTTAAGGGATTTATGAAGCCTTGTTAGTGTTTAGGGCTCCCCCACATGGTTTTTATAGTATATATATGGCGCTGTGAGAATTTATATATGCGTTTAAGGATTGTAGTAGTTGAATATTTTTCAAATATTTTTGGGGCGGGCCTAGAAATCTTTGGATATCCTGACATCTCCATAGACATCCTAATATTTATAAGGAAATCCTAGGATTTTTCAGCCATGGGGAAAATCCTGATCACCTTGGAGGACGAAACCGAGGAACGCTTCAGGGAGGTTGTTAAAAGGGTTTACGGGGAGAGGAGGGGAGCCCTCAGCATAGCCGCCGAGCAGGCCATCAAAGAGTGGATCGTGCGGAACGACACCCAGATCAGATTCTAGCCGTGGGATGCCCCCAAGCCGGCTTCAGGGCCAGGGCCTGGTTAAAACCCCCGGAGTTTGCACGTTTTAAGGGGGTGTTCGGAGCAGTTTTTCGGGTTGTCTCACTTGGAGGGCTCTGGGATCAACGGGGTTGGGTGACCCCCCCTCCCCCTATACTGTGGGCCTGATGTGGAACCCCGTGTATTGGTTGGTGGCCTGGCCCTTCTGGACTGTGACCCTGGTGACGCGGGCAGCAGCCGGCCCCCTCCGACACCACTCCACCATGCGGTCCACGGCCGACTCCTCCCCCTCCACCAGTATCTCCACCCGGCCGTCCCTCAGGTTGCGGGCCCACCCGGTTAAGCCTAGGCTCCGGGCCATCCGTCTAGCGCTGGCTCGGTAGCCTACGCCCTGGACCCTGCCCTCCACCAGGATGTGGGCCTGTATCACCGGGGCTCCACCCCATACCTGGAGGCTATGTAGCAGCTTCCCTCGTGGCTCACCATGCAGGGGCCCACGGGGTTCTCGGGGGTGCACCGGGTTTGGAAGAGGGGGCACTCCCAGGGGTAGATGACGGCTCTCAACACCTCCCCGCATTTACACCCTTCGGGCATGGAGTAGTCGGTCTCCTGGGTCTCCCTGTACCTCTTGGAGGCGTCGTGGTCAGAGTACTCATCGCGGAGGGCCAGCCCTGATTTGGGGATGGGGCCTATCCCCCTCCAAGGGGCGTCCACCCTCTGGAAGACCCGGTTCATGAGGCGGAGGGCGCGCTGGTTGCCCTGGGGCTTAACAGCCCTCCTATAGGTGTTCTCCACCTCGGCCCTCCCCTCGTTTACCTGACGGATGAGTAGGGCCACCGCCAATAGGATGTCCAGGGGCTCGAAGCCGGCTATGACTTGGGGCACGGGGTGTCTCTGGGAGACCTCCCTGTAGCCCTCCTCGCCTATGATGGTGCTCACGTGGCCGGGGTTGATGAAGCCGTCCACCTGGGTCTCCCCCATGTCCAGGAGGGCGTTCATGGCGGGGGGGATAAGCAGGTGGGCGGAGTAGACGGAGAAGTTTTCTGGGGGCTCGTTGAGGACCTCGCTTGCCGTGGTGGGGGCCGTGGTCTCGAAGCCCACTGCGAAGTGGACGACCTCGCCGGGGTGGGCCTCCGCCAGCTTCACCGAGTCGTGGATGCTGTAGACTACTCGGACGTCGCATCCCCGGGCCCGGGCCTGGTCCAGGCTCCCCTTGGGGCTGGGGACCCGCATCATGTCCCCGTAGCTGGTTACGGTGACCCCCTGCTCCGCCAGCTCGATGGCGAAGCCCACCTTGTTGGGGGGGACGGTGCAGACGGGGCAGCCGGGGCCCATCAACACCTCCACGTTGGGGGGCAGCATCGACCGGATGCCGTACTTCATGATGGTGTCCTCGTGAGTGCCGCAGATGTGGACTATGCGGAAGCTTCTCCCACGGGACTCTTCCTCTATGTATCTCAACACGGCCTTGGCGTTGGAGCCGTCTCTGAAGGGCTCGGTGAAGCTGTACATCAAAGATTGTTCCCAGGGGTTGCTTTTAAGATGTGGCGGTGGGCTCACCCCGTAAGAGTCTCCAAGCGGTACTCCAGCAAGTATCTCTCCATCTGCTTAACGAACTCGGAGACCTGGTTTATGTAGTCCTTTAGCCTAGCCAGGACCTTCACCATCTCCTCATAGCTGATCTCGGAGGACTCTTCGAGGAGTGGCTTGAGTTCCTCCAGTGGGCACTGGGGAAACTCCTCCTTAAGAATCTGTAAAAGCTTCGCCATATCCTCCTGCATTTCACCTGTTGTAGAGGAGAGGCATTTTAAATTTTGTTGAACATACCCCTGGAAAACTATTTGGACTTGGAGGGGTTGTTTATGCCCCATGGGGGAAGAGTGGAGACTTATTGATCTGTTGGTGGATAGCGCGCCCCGCCAGATGGCTCTGGACGAGGCCTTGGCCAGGCTTAGGCTTAGGCTGGGAACCCCCAACACCGTGAGGCTCTACCGGTGGAGGCCATCAGCCGTCAGCATAGGGTATTTCCAGAGCGTGGAGGAGGAGGTGAACCTGGAGGCCTGCCAGCGCTTTGGAGTCGATGTGATCAGAAGGATCACTGGCGGGGGAGCGGTTTTCCACGACTATAATGGGGAGATCACCTATAGCTTGGTGGCCCCCGAGGGGGACCCCCGCATACCCCAGGACATATTGGAGAGCTACCGCGTGATTTGCGGTGCCGTGGTTCGGGGATTGGCCAAGCTGGGGGTGGATGCTGAGTTCGCACCGGTAAACGACATAGTGGCTGGGGGGCGGAAGATCAGCGGGAATGCCCAGACGCGTAGGTACGGGGTTGTGCTCCAGCATGGCACTATCCTGGTGGACAGCGACCTGAAGCGGATGTTCCAGGTTTTGCGGGTGAAGGACGCCAAGATCAGTGATAAGCTGATCAAGGCGGTGGAGGAGCGGGTCACCAATCTCCGACGCTATTTGGGGCGGGAGGTGGGCTTCCAGGAGGCCCGGGATGCCCTGGTGGAGGGCTTCCAGGAGGCCTTCCAGGTGGAGTTGGTGCCTGGAAAGCTTACCCGGGAGGAGGAGGAGTTGGCCCGGGAGCTGGAGGCCAAGTATAGAAGCAGGGAGTGGGTCTTCCGGAGATGAGGGCGGAATACAAGGTTCCCGGGGGGAAGCTGTTGGTCTGCGAGGTATCGGTGGAGAAGGGTGTGGTTAAGCGCATCCGGATCACCGGGGACTTCTTTATGCACCCGGAGGAGGCCATAGACGAGTTGGAGAAACGGCTAACGGGGGTTTCCACGGGGGAGGCCGAGTCCAGGCTGCTGGGCTTCTTCGAGGAGAGGAAGCCACAGCTCTTCGGAGTCTCCCCCCAAGACTTCGCCCGGGTTCTTAGATTGGCCTTAGAGTCTGGGGAGCCTACCTAGGATGCTGGGGGGGAGGGCGCAGCACCCTCCCAGCCTCTCAACCTGGTATCCCCGCTCCAAGGCCCAACCCATGGTGGCCCGAGAAGCCATGGCTATCCTGGATGCGCCAGCCTGGATAGCCATACGCTCAACCTCCTCCTTCGACCTTCTGCTCCTCATACACCCCAGGGCCACCTCGCTCCCAGGGCAGACTTCTGCGGCATATCCAACAAGTTCCGCCACCTGGCTCGCCGTAGGGGGCTCCACGTCAGCCATGGGTGTGCCTGGGGTGGGTATTAGGCTGATTAGCACCACCACCTCCGGGTTTACCTGGGAGGCCTGCTCCAGGGCCCTCCTCTCGCCACGCACCTCCCCGAAGTGGAGGCCAACGCAAACGTGGGGGGCCACCGAGACCCCGGCCTCTACCAGGTGCACCAAGGTTTCACCGTACTCCTCCACGCTGACACCGAGCCCGTAGACCTGGCGGAGGGTGTCATCCGAACCCACAAGGTCCACTGAGACCACGTCCACCCCTGTGGAGGCCACCTCCTGGGCCTCCTCCTGGCTGAGCATCCCGGTGTGGAGGTTCAACACCAACCCCGTGTTCTCCTTTACCCATTGGAGGGCCCCCAGGAAGGGCCTCAAGGGCACCCTCCCCTCCCTGGTGGAGCCCCCGCTGACCAGAACCCCCACCCCTCCCCTGGCCTCATGCTCCACGCAGAACTCCCTCAGCCGCTCTGGCGTGCTTACGTCCACCATGCCCTCCAAGTAGTGGGCTCGGCAGTGTTTGCACATTAGTTGGCACCTGGTACCTGTGATGGAGACGCTGGGGAATACGGGTTGGGGGGTGAAGAAGGTTAGTTTAGGGGGCATGGTGTTAGGGGTTGGGGCGTCGTTTAAATTGTTTACCTGGGTCTTCGTAAGAACAATAGTGTTTACCCCGTGTCACCACACGTAGATATGCACTTGGGGTGAATATACTCCATACTCATCCCCTGGAAGGTTTACCAACCATGGGCGGATAACAAAAATGGGGAGCCGCCAAAAACAGAAGCCCTACTAGGCGGGCCAACACCTTCAAGGTTCTTTGCCTTTCCACCGATTATGGCTCAACACCTAGCGCATACCCCTGGAGCCCCCAGCTATGGGTTTAAACGAACCAAACAACGAAACACACCCTATAAAATCTAGTTGGCAGCCACATAGGGGAACAAGTGATCGTCCAAGCCCGCAGCTCGTTTAAGCCATCGTCCTCAAAAAAAGAGGGGTTACCGTGTGGAGGCTTTCCCTAAGGCCTTCACCAGCGCCAATAGGATTCCAATTCCTCTCTGAGTGTCTTCGTCTCTCAGGGCACCTAAAAGGCCCATCAACCCGACTTGGGGAGGGTTTAGAAACGCTTTGTCTAGCTCCGGGTCCATCAACGCCGCTTCCAGTAACTCTGGGAAGTCGCTCGCGGATAAGCCATTCACTAGTTTCAGCATCTGGGCCATTAGCCCGGATAGGTCCTGAGCCGCCTGGTCGTTTAGGAAGGACGTTATGAGCCCGAATGCGTGGAGGAACTCCTTCAAAGAATCCAGGGTGTAAGACTCCAGATCCAAACCGATTTTTTCTTCAGACATATTTATCACCTACAAAATGGCCTTGGCCGTTAGATCGAAGTACACATAGTAGTACATACGATAGATCAGCCACCCCAGTTTACAAGACTCGAAGGGCTTGGCCGGGTTGCCATAGGTCCATGTAACCATGTATGCCTCGCCGCTCGTTGACGCGGTGTAGGAGGACTCCACTATGGGGCAGCCCTGCTCGCCCTTGTAGTAGGATTTAACCCCGTTGCCATGGTAGTCGTAGATGAGGTTCTGGGCGGTCTTGAGCGCTTGGAAGTGAGCGTTGATACCCATCTTGTTCATCCGTATCGGCCCAGCATCGCCCACGACGTAGACCTCGTCGTAGCTTTTGTCGGGCGACTGGTACTGCAGGGTATACCGGTTGGAGGGGAGCCACCCCTTCTCATCGCTTATCCCCGAGTCCTGCATGGCTTTGACTCCCCTGTGGGGGGGAATTGTGATGAGGAGGTCGTATTCAACGTCTTCGCCCTCCGTGGAGGTCACCGTCTTGGCTTCCGCGTCAACCGAGGCCAGCTTGAAGTTGTATCTCCGATCTATCTCCCGTTCTTTGAATCCTTTAATGACCTTTTCATTGTAGACCTTTGGACCAACATTGTTTATGGGCCATAGGAAGGTTATTTCGGTTTTACTGCGCACGTCTGGGCTGCTTGTATATCTAAGATAGTCGTCAAGGAGCACTGTGAACTTGCTGGGTGCACCTGGGCATGAGATGGGCATCTCGGGGGTCGCCACCACTATTCTCCCTCCTTCAAACCGTCTCAGCTTCTCCCTGAGCTCCAGGGCGCCTGTAAAAGTGTAGAAGGTATTATAGTCTTCCAGTAGCCCGGGTACAGCTTCAGGGGCTAGCCTCACCCCGGTCGCGATTACTAGATAGTCGTAGGGATATACCTTGCCGCTTTTCACCGAGACTCTTCGATTATCCAGGTCGACCTTTACCACTTCTCCTGCTTCCCCTAGAAACATCTTCGCCCTTGGGCTGATGACCCGCTTCACAGGCCGCATTATATCCTCGGGGGCGAGGAGGTCGAAGGGGAGGAAGGTGTACCCAGCAGGGTTGTAGGTTGTCTCGCTTTTATCGAGCACTGTGACGCTGTACTCGCCCTTAGCTATCTCACGCCTCAGCTCCCTCGTGATTTTATTGGCTATAATGGAGCCCGTTGCACCGGCCCCCAATATTAACAGGTTTTTACTCGTCATGGTAGAACCACACTGTACTGAACCTAATTCTATATTCGATAAATATATACAATTTACTAGACCCATTGCCCATAGTTGGAAAAATCTGCATAATTGGCTGGGGGAAAGGCATCATATCTCATATTGGGTGGGGTGTGTTGGGCGTTTGGTGCTTTGGGCTTGGCGGAGCCTAAATTACCGGAGTTTATGGGCCACCTCTCAAGTGTTTTGCTTATTTGCGCCGGGTTTTCTCTTTCTCTGCTTTGATCTATGTGTTTCTCCCTGGTTTGGAGAAGCTGCTTGCAGCACTGAGCTGCTAATAGACCTACAGCGACTCTATGGTTCTCGCAGATCATCTTCCCGTCTGGACTATTTTTTAACCTCTATTTTGAGGTGGTTCTTTTTGCTCTTTGTCCGGCGTGTTGATGTTGGTTTTAGGGTCTATGGCGTGAGCCTCTGAGGGATCCCAATATGTCGCATCCATCTTGCTGGTGGGTCTGGGGGTGGGGGCGGGAGCTGGGAGGGTTTGGACACCATGGGGAAATACTTCAACACCGAGAAGGTCAGGCTTGCCAACTGGCTTAGGGAATAGCCTTCACAACTGTTTTCAACCCACGCCCTACAACAACCCCATGGAGGAAACAACCCCC
>CAYWWV010000044.1:0-6214 GCA_964462185.1 uncultured Candidatus Bathyarchaeia archaeon
TGCACCAAGTGCCGGTCCCAGCCAGCCATCTACCACCGGCCATACTCGGGGGAGCGCCTCTGCCGAAGCTGCTTCAGCGAAACCCTCCTGGAACGGGTCCGAAAAACCATCTCCAAACACAAGATGTTCCAGTGGAACAGCAGGATAGCCATAGGGGTCTCAGGTGGGAAAGACAGCCTGGCCCTCCTACACATGCTGGCCCAGATCGAGGAGGAGTATCCCCACTCGGAGCTGGTGGCCCTCAGCGTAGACGAGGGCGTGGAGGGCTACAGGGACGAGGCCTTGGCGTTGGCCCGGGAGGCGTGTAGGGAGCTGGGAGTCGAGATGGTGGAGGTGGGATTCCAAGAGCTTTTCGGGGTCACCATCGACGGCATCGCAAGCCAGCCCAGGGAGCTGGGGGTCTGCAGCTACTGCGGCGTCCTAAGGAGGAGGGCCCTCAACGAGGCTGCAAAAAAGGTGGGGGCCGATGTCTTAGCCACGGGCCACAACCTGGACGACATGGCTCAGACAGTGTTGTTGAACGTGCTGCGGGGAGACCACCACAGGCTCAACCAGTTTGACCCCGGGGGCAGCCAAGTTGAGGGCTTCGTCAGAAGGGTGAAACCCCTCTGCCAGGTCCCCGAGCGGGAGACCACCCTCTACGCCTACTTAAACGGCCTTAGATTCCAGTCCCACACCTGCCCCTACGCGGGGGAGGCCATGAGGAACGACGTCCGCAGGTTTCTCAACCAGATGGAGGAGAAACGGCCTGGCACCAAGTTCATGGTATTCCGTACAGGGCTTAGGCTGAAAGCCCAGGGGGAGCCTCGCCCAATTGGGAGGTGCACCCTCTGCGGAGCCCCCTCACCCCAACCCATCTGCAGGAGCTGCCAGCTGGTAAAGGTTTAACCCTCGGGGAAACATAATAGTAAAAGGGGTTTGGCATGGAGTCAACCATCAAGTTGGGTTACTGTGCCTACTGTAAGACCGAGATTAGGGAGGTTTTAAGCCAGGGGCCCCACCCCAAGACCAAGGCCCGGTACTGCCCCAACTGCGCCACCCAGATATGGGCCATACACGAGTGCGGGGCCAACCTCCGCTACGACGACGAGTTCTGCCCGGTCTGCGGTGGGGCCAACCCCATCTACCTGGGGAACGACCCAGAGAAACTAGCCGACACCCAGTAAACCCTTTTTTTGGTTTAAGCCAACTCCCTGAGAGCCCCCAGCATCTCCTCGACACTCACAGGCTTCATCAACACCTTTATGCCGCTCCCCAGGGACTCGAACCGCGCCTTATAACTGGAGTACCCTGTGATCATTAGGAACTTCAAGCCCTCCCTCTCCTCCGACAGCCTCCTAACCAGCTCGTCGCCCAAGATGTCGGGTAGACTCATATCCACGATAGCCACATCAAAGTGGAGCCTTCGAGCCTTCTTCAAAGCCTCGAAGCCGTTGAAGGCGGCCTCAGCGGAGTAGCCTGCCCGCTCCAACAGCAGTCGGTAGGTCTCCACCAGGGTTGGGTCGTCGTCCACCACCAGAACGGTGCCCCTCCCCCCCATGGGCTCAGGGGCGCCAGAGCCAAGGGATTTGGAGAGCTCCTCCAAGCTGGCCTCCAATGAGGATATCCGCGCCTCATGCTGCTTCCACAGGCTTATTATCTCCTGGATCCCCAGGTGTTCAGACTCTAGATCCAAGCCCATCCTCTCAGGCTGGTGGGAGGAGCACTCCCTTGCTTTTTTATGATTACCCTCCTTGAATAGGGATTACAAATCCATACTCCAATCTAGTTAAAAACCGGAGGGCCACCAATAGAATGGTTGAGTTGTCTGGAGAGATTCTAATCAAAAACGGCTTCGTGGTCACCATGGATAGGAGCCAGGGGATCATCCCCGATGGCGATGTCTACGTGGAGGATGGGAGGATTGTGGAGGTGGGGCGGGGTTTGAGGGTCCCCTCCCCCGAGGTTGTGGTGGACGCCCGGAACCATGTGGTTATGCCCGGGTTTGTGAATGCCCACAGCCACCTCCAACAATACTTCCGTGGGGTCTACGAGTTGATGGGCGACTTCTTCGAGACCAACCTCCCCCTGGAGGGCTACAGGAGGCCCGATCAAATGGAGACGCTGGGGTTGGCCTCCTGTGCTGAGTTCATCTACGGGGGATGTACCACCAGCCTGGTGATATACACTTATCCCCAGGGCTACGCCGAGGCGGTGGAGAAGGCTGGCAACAGATGTCTCCTGGCGGCCGACGTGGAGCATGTGGACCTGGAGAAGTTGCGCCAAGGGGTTTACGAGTATGTGCCGGAGAAGCTGGAGGCAGGCCTACGCCGGTCCAAGAGTCTCCACCGTGACTGGCATGGGAAGGCTGGGGGGAGGATTAAAACCCTTGTCTGCCCCAAGGCCCCCGACATGGCCCAGCCCGAGGCCTACCTGGAGTTGAAGGAGTTCGCCGACGCCCATGGGTTGAGGATGACCACCCACCTGAGCCAGAGCGCCAGGGAGTTCCGCCACGTGAAAAAACTCTACGGCGTCACCCCTCCCCGCCACCTGGAGAACCTGGGGGTTCTGGACCACAAACTCAGCGCCGCCCACCTCACCTACGGGACCCCCCAAGACTTCCAGCTGCTCTGGAGGCGGGGGGTCTCCATCCTCCACTGCCACAGCGTGGAGAGCCCCCTACTGGAGTGGTTGGAGACGGGGTTCAAAGTGGGGGTGGGGACCGACGACTACCACCATGATATGTTCAGCCTCCTGAGGAAGCAGCGGATGGGGGTCCAGACAAGGGCCTCCAAGGTGGGGGGGTACCTGGGCCTAACCTGGGGGGCCAGGAGAACCAGCAGGCCCACCTTCTACGAGATGTTGGAGCTTGCCACCCGTGGGGGGGCGGAGGCCCTGGGGCTGGAGAAAGAGGTGGGAAGCCTGGAGCCGGGGAAGCGGGCAGACATAATAACCATAGACCTGGCCAACCCCTATCTAACCCCCACCCAAGACCCGGTGACCAGCGTATTCCTCTACGCCACGCCAGGGGATGTGGACAACGTGATATGCGACGGGAGGTTCCTCAAGCAAGGGGGGAAACTCACCACAATCGACCTTGGGGAGGCCCTGGCGCAGGCCCAGGAGACGTGTAGAGAAATAGTGGAGACCTTCTTCCAGGAACACCCCGACCAAAGGGACATCTGGGAGAGGATGAGGGGCGGGGGCTCTCCATAGCCCCAGTAAATCTCTCGGGTACTGAGGTAGGTCTCTGCTCCCCCCTCCACAACAATTGGGCAGACCATTGACGCGAGGCCAACCACCCTGGTAGAGCCTCAAAACCACTACCCAGCCAAGACCCATCGACACCCATCCACAACACACATAAAAAACGGGGGAAGCCCTCATACACCCATGGTTCGAGTGGTGATGAGCCGGTGTCTAGGCCTGGCTGCCTGCAGGTTTGATGGCACCATGGTGAAAGCCCCCTGGCTCCAGAGGCTCTCCCAGGTAGCGGAGATAATCGGCGTCTGCCCCGAGGAGGACGCTGGACTGGGCACCCCCCGACCCCCCATATGCCTCAGGAAACATGGAGAACAAACCCGCGTGGTGGTGTGCGATTCAGGCGAGGACATAACCCCCACCCTAGAGGCCTTCGCCCAGGGCTATCTTGGAAGCCTAAAACCTGTGGACGCATTTGTTTTGAAGAGCAAGTCACCCTCCTGCGGGTTGGGGACGGCGAAGATATTCAACGATGGGTCATACACCCTTGGAGACGGCTTATTCGCCGCCATTGCCAAGGCCCAGAGGCCTGAAGCGGTTCTTGTGGACGAGGCCTTCATGGAGGAGAAGGGAGTGGAGGGGCTGCTGGCCCTTCTGGGGGACCCTAAGTTTTAACCATTTGAAGCCCATAAATGGCCCCATGGAATTATGGGGTTGGATGAGCGACCTGGTAGCCACCTACGGCTACCTGGGAGCCTTCCTCATCTCCCTCTTCGGAAACTTCACCGTCTTCTTCCCCGTCCCCTTCGCCGTCACCATCTACGCCTTCGGCGCCAAGCTCAACCCCGCCCTCCTCGGCCTGGTAAGCGCAGTGGGGTCCACAGTGGGGGAGATTAGCGCCTACCTCATTGGACGCGGGGGCAGAAAGGTGATAGACCAGCGCTATGGCGACAAACTGGACGCCGCCAAAGCCCTCGTGGAAACCTACGGCGTGTGGGTTATCTTCCTATTCGCCGTGCTACCCCTCCCCGACGACCTCATACTCATACCCCTAGGAATAATCCGGTTCCCAGTGAGAAAAGCCGTGGCAGCAATGTTCGCGGGGAAGCTTGTTATGTGCACCCTTCTAGCATACGCTGGGAAGTACAGCTACACGGCCGTCAAAAAGATGTTTGAAACCAGTGGGTGGATGGGGGGCATAGCCTCCACCCTGCTCTTGGCGCTGATCGTCGTGGCCTTGTTGAAGGTGGATTGGATTAAGATTCTGGAGTCCCAAAAGTCTAAAACTCGGTGAAGCTCTTAACCCGCTCCCAATCCAGCCTCTTCAACAGCTCAACCATCAGCCTAATGGCGTTCTCCGTGTCCCTTAGACTCAGATAGCCCACATGGCTGTGGATGTGGCGAGTGGGAACCGTCAAGACCACCGTGGGGCACCCTGAGGCGTTCACGTGGATGCGCCCGGCGTCGGTTCCTCCGCCCGCCATCTGGCTGAGCTGGAGGGGTATCTGGGCTTGCTTGGCGGTCTCGATGACGAACTCCTTGAATGGCTGGTTGGGGATCATGCTCCTATCATAGGTCCCCAGCCCAGGGCCCTTCCCCATCTTGGTGGGAGCCTCGTTGGGCTTGATACCAGGCACATCCCCCGCGATATCCACCTCCACCACAATGCTGGCGTCGGGGTTCACCGTCTGAGCCATGGTCTGGGCCCCCCGGAGGCCCACCTCCTCCTGGACGGTGGCCGCCCCCACTATCCGGTTGGGGTGGCTTATCCCCTCCTCCTTTATCCTGCGAACCGCCTCCATAATTACAAACGCCCCGATCCTATCGTCGAAGGCTTTCCCCATGGCCACCTTCCCACCCCTTGTGAGGGTGAAGGGGCTCCAGGGCACAACGGGGTCGCCTATGCGGATGCCAGCCTCCTCCACCTCCTCCCGGCTGGTGGCCCCGATGTCGATGAACATGTCTTTCTTCTCCACCACCTTCTTCCTCTCATCGGGGGGCAGGATGTGGGGTGGCTTTGAGGCTATTACCCCCATGTGGTCGCCTTTGGAGCCTCTGACCACCACCTTTTGGGCCAGCAGCACCTGGTCCCACCAACCCCCAAGCTGGTTGAAAGTCAGGTAGCCGTCATCGGTGATGGAGGAAACTATGAACCCCACCTCATCGGTGTGGCCTGCCAAGAGGATGGTGGGGCCCTCCCCCTCCAACACGAAGCCCACCGTCCCCAGCTTATCGGTAATAATGCGGTCCACAATAGGCTCCATCTCCTCCTTGACGATACGGTTAACCTCCCTCTCGAACCCCGAGGGACCAAAGGCGTCCATGAGACGCCCCATCAGCTTAATGGCTCGCTCATCCATCTCAATCAAACACATGTGGTGCCCACGGATAAGTCTGACTATCGACCCAGTTTGGGTGGTGGAGGCTTGCCATTGGAGGGTGGGGATGGATTGCGGATAACAGTCATGTGGCCCTGGTTCTAGCGGTGCAATTTTTTCCCGGCTAGTTAAATTCGGTGGTTCTCTAGCCGGCTCCTTTTTATGGGGTTGGTTTGTGTGGGTGGTTTAAAGTTGTGGTCTGGGCGGGGGTTGGTTTTTGTTTAAACTTGTTTTGGCCGGTGTTCCAAGATTTTAAATCTGGAGAGGGCGTAGTTTTAGAAGCGGAGCTTGGTAGTGGAGCGCTGGTCCCCCACCCAGTTGGAAGCACTCCGGTAGCCCTATACAAATCTTCCGAACCGGATAGCCTTTCCAGTCTCCACTAGCAAGCCTGTAAAGACTCTTTTTAAGCTTGTTTAAAAAACTATTCTTGCATTTAGTGAGAATAACCGTTTTTCAAGCCCTTTTCACCCATTAAACCGTGGAGAATGCTTTTTACGGCAACTGGGTCGTTTTCACATGTTCCAGGGCTCGAGCAGGGCCAGCCTGGGTGGTGTGGTGGAAAGCCTAGCCCTCACACCAATGGGGAGGGTGGCCGAGGGGCTTGTGTGGCCAAGGTCCACCCCTGCCACCACGGGGTAGTCCACCCCCTCCAGCAG
>CAYWWV010000044.1:6314-10610 GCA_964462185.1 uncultured Candidatus Bathyarchaeia archaeon
CCCTCCAGCAGCCCTCATCCAGCTCCACTTGGAGGCCCAGCCCCTCGAGGTTGGAGAGGCCACGCTTGACGACTTCGGGGCTCAGCCCCCCAATGTTGCTGGAGGGGGCCACCACTCGAACCCTGTCCCCCACCTTGAGGACGGGGGGCTTCACCAACCCCCATCCTCCCTTCTCCTTAGCCATGCGACCCCAGAACCTTCCTGGCTGTGGTGAGGTACCCTGAGTGACCTATCATGCGGGTGTGGGGGCGGGTGCGGTTTTTCCTCACATTGTAGCGTCTAAGGAGCAGCTCCACCGTCTCCACCTCCACGAAGGGGTGGGCTCTAAGCTCCTCGGTGGTCTTAATGGCTTGTTCGATGGTGGGGCTGAAGCTTACTAGGACGCCGCCACCGGCCAAGGCCTCCCACGCGGGCCCCACTGCCCTCCAAGGTGTGGCCAGGTCTAGGAAGACGGCGTCCAAGTCCCGCTCCTCCACCCCCTGGGTGATGTCCCCAATCTTGAACTCCACGTTGGATGCTAGTCCGGCCTGCTCCAGGTTTCTGCGGGCCACGCCTTGGTGTTTGGCGTTGATGTCGTAGCTGTAGACCACCCCGCCTGGCCTCACCTGGTTGGCCAGGGCCATGGTGAGAGCCCCGCTCCCAGTGCCCGCCTCCAGCACCCTGTGGCCCGCTGAGACGCCGGCTTGGAGGAGGACGTAGCCAATGTCCTTGGGGTATAGGACCTGGGTCAAGCGGTCTCCTTTGTGGATGAGGTCCCGCACCAGGGGGTTTAGGAGGGTGAACCTGGCCCCCAGGCTGGTCTCCACCGAACCACCAATAGGGGCTCCCACAAGGTCTCCCAGATTCAAGAACCCCTTATGGGTGTGGAAGACCTCCCCAGGCACGGCTTTCACCAGGTACCTCCGCCTCTCATCCAAATAGAGGAGGACCAAGTCCCCCTCCTCGACCCGCCTCATGGCAGATGAATAGTAGGTTTGGAATAAAACCCCTACCCTGGGAAGCCAGTGCTTATAGGGGGCACACCCAATAGAGACGGCTATGAACAGGTTAGAGGAGTTTAACGAATATCGTCGCAGGATGAATGAGAGGGTTCTGGCCTCGGGCCACCTGGGGTTGAAGAGGTTTTGGAGCCTCGACAGCCGGGCCTATACGGCGGGTGCGCTGGACGAGAAGACCTTGGAGTTCCTGGGCCTGGCCACCAGCATGGTTCTCCGGTGCGACGACTGTGTCACCTACCACATCATCAGGCTCGTCCAGCTGGGGGCCACCGACCAAGAGTTCTACGAGGCCTTCAACGTCAGCCTGGTGGTGGGGGGGTCCATCACCATCCCCCACATCCGCAGGGCTTTCGAAACGCTGGACCAGTGCAGGGAGCTCCAGAAAGAGGACCCCAAGCTGGAAGGCCTCCTGTGACACCAAGTTTCAACCCCAGTTAACAATATATATCGAGCAAAACCTAGCTTCCCCCATGGGTTGGACCCCAGACAACACACAGCCCCGAGACGAGAAAGCCATATTCCTAGCAGCCCTCCTCCTCAGACTCCTCGCCCGGGTCCTCACCCCTGTGGACTGGAACCCTGACAGCTACCACCACTGGCAGATCAGCTACCTCAGCCTCCACCTGGGGTTCAAGGAGTGGAGGCTGTGGGACCTGCTGGGCTGCGAGTACTACTGGGGCATGCTCCCCCACCTAACCCAGGCAGCCCTAATGGGAGCCCTCAAAACACCCAACATCGACACCTACAGGTCCCTCAACACAATCCTAGGCGGCCTAAACGCCGTCCTCATCTACAGGGTGGGACGCCAGTACTATAGCCGTAGAAACGGCTTGATCAGCGGGCTCTCATACGCAGCCCTACCCCTAGCCGTCTGGTTCGACTCGGTGGCCATGCAAGACACCATGGCCCTGGCTCTGGTGTTGGGCTCCCTGGCCGTCTTCCGTGATAGGTATTTCTGGTCGGGAGTCCTCCTGGGGTTAGCATGCCACACCAGGGTGGAGTACACCGTGGCCTCAGCCCTGGTGCTGGCGGGGTTCTTGTTGAGGGAGAGGCTCTACACCGACAGCCAGCCATTCCTCATAGGCTGGCTCACCGCCTGGGCCATCCCCAGCCTCCACATATACCTGCAGACGGGAAACCCGTTCTACCCCGTTTATTGGGGGCTTTACAGCTACCTCGGCGGCTTCACCTCCAAATACAGGGGGCAACCCTTCCTCAGCGTCTTCTCGGGTTGGCTAAGGGCGAGGCCTCAAATCTGGCTTGGCTCCGCCTGGGGGGTCTTGCTGATTGCCACAGTTGCGGTGACCGTGGTGGCCATCCCCTATATGGCTTTGAGAAAGTGGTATCGATACCAGCCCCAGCTCTACGCCGTCTCAACCCTGGCCGCCACAGCCCCCCTCTTCCTCCCCTACCTGGAGGTGGGGGGGCAGCCGTTGAAGCTCATGGCCAGGTTTGCCATACCCCCCATAGCCCTGGGTTTGCCAGTCTTCACCCATCTCCTCACCCGCCTTCAAAACGTTGAGGGCTGGGGGAAGGCCTCTAGGGCGTTTTCCGCCGCCCTCCCAGTGGGTTTACTGGCTCTCAACCTGGTGGCGGCTCCATGCTACATGGGGCTCCAGGGCACGGTGGAGGCCGAGTTCCAGGTCGCAGACCAGGCGGCACGGCACTACCAGGGGGGGACGGTGGTCTGTGACATCCCCAGCATGGTCTACCGCCTAGTCACCCGGTGGGAGGTGGAGCCGGGTAGCCTCCTCAGCAACCTTTACGGCCCCCACTACTATGGGGTGTTGGAGCCTCGGGCCTACTTGGAGTGGCTGGACCAAAACAACGTCACCCTCTGGATGTACTACGGGGAGCGGGGAGACCCGGTCTGGGCTGTGCTCGGCGGCTACCCTGGGCTGCTGAAACCCCTCTTCGGCGAGCCACGGCGGGGAACCTACCAGGTAGACCACAGCGTCCTCGACTCTCTTTTATAGCCATCCCCACCTCTTAAGGCTGAGCAGATTTGTCGAAGTACAGAGAGCTAGGGGTGGACGTGGGGAAGAAGGGAATAGAGTCCTTCAGGAGGGCGGTCTTCAACCTTCACCCCGAGGCCTTCTGCGTGGTCCAGCCCGACCCCCTGATGCCGGGTTGGGGGCTGGTGCTTCACACCGACTCGGCGGGCAGCAAGACCATTGCAGCCTACCTGGGTTACCGGGAAACGGGGGAGCCACGGTGGTTCGAGGGGCTGGCCCAGGACGCCCTGGCCATGAACATCAACGACCTGGCCTGCGTGGCCGCCCAACCCCTCAGCTTCGTAGACTATGTGGCCTTCAACACCCTCCTAATAGACCGGGTGGACCTCCTGGAAGCCCTGGCAAAGGGGTTCCAAGACGCCTTGGACGCCCTGAGGGGGTTGGGGTGCACCCCCATGTTCGCCGGGGGTGAGACGGCCGACCTCCCCGACTTGGTGAGGACCTTGGATGTTTGTGTCGCCATGGTGGGACGGGTACGGCTGGGGGGCGTGGTGACGGGGCGGGGAATCCAGCCCGGCGACCAGATCATTGGGGTGAGAAGCGGGGGCACAGCTGGCTTCGAGAGAGGCCCCAACTCGGGCATCATGAGCAACGGCCACACCCTGGCACGCACCAGCCTTCTCAGCCCCAAGGTGGCCGAGGAATACCCCGAGGTGTCAGCCAGCGGCCCAGAGAGGTACCGGGGCCGATACTTTTTCGACACCTACGTGGAGGAGCTGGACGCCACGGTGGGGGAGGCACTCCTCAGCCCCACGCGGCTCTACGCCCCTCTAGCCCTCGAGGCCTTGGAGAGGCATGGCGGGGCCATCCACGGCCTGGTCCACAACACTGGGGGGGGCCTCACCAAGTGTCTGCGGCTGGGCCAGAACATCCACTACGTCAAAGACCGGCTCCCTGAGCCCGACCCCATCTTCCAGGTGGTCCAGCGCGAGGGCGGGGTCGGGTGGCGGGAGATGCACCAGGTGTTCAACATGGGGGTGGGGTTCGAGCTGGTGGTGGCCCAGGAGGAGGCTGAGGATGTCCTCTCCACGGTGGAACACTTCCAGGTGGGGGCCCAGATAATTGGCGAGTGCAAACCCACCCAAAACGGAAACAAACTCACCATACAAACACCCCACGGACGATACACCTATCCTTGACTACCCTGCCGAATCGAAAAACCAAGAACCCCTCGAAGCCTACTGCCAACCGCATAAACATACTAAGACGGGAGCTCTTAACCTCGACCAGAATAATCCTGCAGTGCAACAAGTGTTACACCGCAGGAAGCCTCAGTGTAACTC
>CAYWWV010000045.1:0-10285 GCA_964462185.1 uncultured Candidatus Bathyarchaeia archaeon
GTTCCTCCAGGGCTTGCTTTATCCGCATTATTGTTTCCAGTTGCTTTTGGGGTCGCCTTCGTAGTAGAGAGTTGAAGATTGTTCAATCTTTTCCTCCAGCGCCGCTACTCTCCCCTGCAGCCTCTTCTCGCTGGTCACAAAGACCTTTAACCTTGTAGCGCTGTAGGTAGTTGCCAGTTAGGTGCCTTGTTTATCCTCTTTCCTTAAAGCCAATGGACCATCCGAGGTTGACTGGCGTGATCATTCTCTCGATGGTTTGAGATGGTACGTAAGGGCACCTCTGGGTGTCGAGTTCCCCCGAGTATACCTTGGCCGCGTAGTTGAAGCAGCTCTCTTCGCCGCACTTCTTGCAGTCTGTTTTGGGGAAAACGTTGTAAAGGCTCATGGGGTTCAGCTTCTTCTTCTTTTCTATCAGCCCTCCTAGGTCGCTTTTATTGGAGAGGTTAAACTTGATGCCTCTGTTGATTAGGTCAACCACCTTCTCCAAGATGTAGCCTATCTCAGCCTCATCCTTTACGAAGGTTACCGCTAGGTCCCCATTCTCCCCCAACATGAAGTTGTGTTGCTCCACGGTGAAGCTCAGGATCATGGGGTTATTCGTGAGCTTAGAGTTTCGTGTGGCCAGGTAGAGCACCGGCAGGACATCCCAGGCTCTTATTGATCCTGCCGATGAACTTTATACGAGTGCTGTCGGCGATGCAGGGTGATACGTCCGTTACCTCGCAGTCCTCGCGCTTAACCAGGAGCCCTTTAAGGAGTAGGTCGTTGAGAAAGTCTTCTCCGTTCATACCATCAATCTTAACATATTATATCGAGGTATTTGAATCTAGTAATATGGTTCGTATTAATCGCTTCACATTGTTCTGGGTTTCAGAGCCATCCCTATGGGGGTTAAAGGCCTTCCGATTGAAGAATAACCGTTATACTAGTAAACGGGGTTAAAACCCTGCTCGGGGCTCTAAACCTTTTAAACCATCCCTGGGGACAGGTGGAAAACCCATAGGTAGAGGGCTAGGGCAACCATCACGGCGATCACCAGCCCCTTAAAGGCCTTGTCGAAGTCCAGGGCGAAGGCTCCCAGGGCACCTGCTATGAAGCCGTATAGGTGGACGTCGTGGGCCACCCCTGGCTGGGCGGAGGCCACTATGGTTAAGGCCTCCAGGGCTAGGAGTCCGAGGCCGGCCACAACGCCGGGCAGGGGGATGATGAAGACGCTGGTGAACTTGAAGGGCATGAGGAGGATGAGGAGGGCGATGGCGCCGAAGATGGATCCCGAGGCGCCTATTAGGACTGTGTTGGAGGATGGGTGGAGGAGTGCATGGGTGAGCCCTGCGAGGGCGCCGCTCCCCAGGTATATTGCGGAGAATCGGAGGCTCCCCAATTCGGGCTCCAGGGCTCTCCCCAGGTAGAAGAGGGTGAACATGTTTCCAGCCAGGTGTTGGATGCTGCTGTGGAGAAACTGGTATGAGAGGAGGGTGTGGTACATCCCGTGGGACCAGAGCCACCTGGGTTTAAGCCCCAGTAAACCAACCAGCTCCATCCGTGAAGCCCCAGGCAGAAACACCAAGGCCACGTAGAGGGCCGTGCACCCGATAACCACGGCATGGGTGAAGGAGGATCTTCCCCCTGGCATTTCCACATAACTCTACTCTCGATCAGGATAACACTTTTGGATGGGTCCCTCCATATATTGGGGGCTGAAAACCATGATAGGAGACCTCAGACCCATCCATGAGAAGGGCATCATAGGCCGGGGAACCTGGTACGACAAGGCGGCCCGCGAGCTGGTGGAGCGGGAGCGCAAGCTGGGCAGGAGCCTGGAGCTGCTGCGCACCGAGAGCGGGCTGGGCGCCAGCGGCTACCCCCACATAGGAAGCCTGGCAGACGCCCTTAGAAACTACGCCATCACCCTGGCCCTCCAAGTCCAGGGCTATGAGAGCGAGTACATCGCCTTCGCCGACGACAAGGATGGGTTGAGGAGGGTGCCTGAGGGCATGCCTGAGGAGCTGGAGAAATACCTGGGCTTCAGCGTGGCCCAGATACCCGACATCTTCGGGGAGTGCCACCGCAGCTTCGGGGAGCACATGAGCAGCCTCCTCAAGGAGGCCCTGGACCTTAACGGAGTGAAGTACACCCCCATGTCGGCCTACGAGACCTACCGGGACGGCCTACTGAACGAGGAGATAATCACCATACTGGAGAACCACGAGAAGGTGGGCCGCATAATCGAATCCATCACCGGCCAGGAGAAATACACCGAGGCCCTCCCCTACTTCGTGGTCTGCGAGGAGTGCGGGAGAATATACACCACCTACGCCCACGACTACAACCCGGCCAGTCAAACCATCCAGTACGACTGCCGGGGTATGGAGGTGAAGGGCCGTTGGATGGAGGGCTGCGGCCACAAAGGCGAGGTGGACGTGCTCAGCGGGAATGGGAAGCTGAGCTGGAAGGTGGAGTTCGGGGCTCGTTGGCACGCCCTGGACATCCGGTTCGAGGCCTATGGGAAGGACATAGCCGACAGCGTCTACGTCAACGACGCCATCTGTCGCGAGATATTCAACTGGGAGCCCCCTATGCACGTTCAGTATGAGATGTTTGTGGACCGTGGGGGGAGGAAGATAAGTAAGTCGGCTGGGAACGTCTTCACCCCCCAGGTCTGGTACCGCTACGGGAGTAAGGAGAGCTTGAACCTCCTCATTTTCAAGCGGTTCGTGGGGACCAAGAGTGGCTCTGTTGAAGACATACCTGTACACATGGATGAGCTGGACGAGTTGGAGGACGTTTACTTCGGGAGGAGGAGGCCCAAAAACCCCCAGGAATACTACAAGCTCACAGGGCTCTACGAGTACGCCCACCTGCTCAGGCCCCCCAAGGAGCCCCAGGTCCACATCCCCTACCGGGTCCTAGTCAACCTGGCCCAGGTGGCCCCCCAGGGGAAGGAGGAGGAGTTCATGGAGTCCAAGCTAAGGGAGTACGGCTACCTGGACCAGGGGAGCCGGGGGCTATCCCAGCGCATCCAGTGGGCCCTCAACTGGGTCCGAGAGGTGGAGTCCCAGGAACAAGAACCCCTGGCCTTAACCCCCCAGGAGAAACAGCTGCTAACCGCGGTGGCCAACGCCCTGGAATCCGCCGAGGGCGCTGAGGCCTACCAGGCAGCAGTATTCGAGACCTGCAAAAGACTGGGGCACAGACCCCGCGAGGCCTTCACCCTGCTCTACAGAGTACTCCTGGGGCAGCCCAAAGGCCCCCGATTCGGACCCTACGTAGCCCTAATAGGCCGGGACGCCACCGTGAAAAAAATTAGGGAAGCCGTCGAGAAAGGCTGAGAAAAGGGTTAGCCGGCGGAGACCCCGGCCGAGTACCAGTCGCTTTTATCGACGTCCACGAAGACCACGCTCACAGCCTCAGGCTTGGAGCCGCAGCCCTTGCAGACGGCCTCAGTCACCAGCTTGGCCACCCGATCCTTGGTCTCCTTGTCACGGCCCTTATACCACTGAATCGTAACCCACGGCATAGCAACCAGCAATATTGGGGTTTAGGGGGATTTAAGCTGTTCAAGTGGGGCGGGGCTCCACACTCAAGATCCTCATCACCATTCAGAAGGGCTTGTATATCATAGCCCGCCCCAATGGATCATCCATGGGGGTGGAATTAAGCTTAACCCAGGGCAAACCAATTTAGCCACCACGCCGCATTTTCCTCTATGGCTAGACCCGACAAAACCATGTATTTCCTCGGGATCGCCCTAAGCGTGGCCCGCAGAAGCACCTGCCTCCGGAGGAAGTTTGGGGCCGTAATCGTCAAGGACAACACCATCGTTGGAACAGGTTACAACGGGACTGCCCGAGGAGTGGTTAACTGCAGCGAGGTGGGCTGCATTAAGGACTTGATGGGGGCCCCCCATGGGAGTGCCTACGACTGCTGCCCGGCGGTACACGCAGAGGAGAACGCCATCATAAACAGTAACAGGGCCGACAGGATTGGAGCCACCTTATACCTAGCCGGGGTGGACCGGGATGGGGCCTACACCATGGCCCTCCCATGCAAGAGATGCCAGCGCAAAATCATCAACAGCCGGATAAAGGAGGTTGTGATCCTCAAGGACGACGGGAAGCCCCTGAGGGTGGACGTGGAGGAGTACGTGAAGGCAGACTCGGAGTGGTATAAGGCCGCCCTGGAGGAGGCAAGGAAGTCAAAACAGGTTTAGGGGTCCTGGTTGCGGGGCGGGAATAAAGTTTATAAACGGAGTCTCCTCGATTGAAAACCGGTTGGGGATGAGTCTGGAGAAGAAGGTGGAGGACCTGGAGCTGGAAATAAAGGGCCTTATGGACAAGATAGAGTCCATCGAGGAGCAGCTGGAAGAGATACTGGAGAAGCTGGAGGAGCACGAGGAAAGGCTTAACGAGCTCTAGACCCCTGGGGCTGGGAAAAGGATTAAAGCCCTGACGTGTGCTTGCTTCTAAGATATGTTTCCCGGAGACCACACCTCCAAGAGCATCATAGGCTCCAAGAGCAGGGAGCTCTGGGGGAAGAAGATCGTTCTCTGCATCACAGGCAGCGTGGCCGCCATTAAGAGCCCCGAGATCGCCCGGGAACTCATGCGTAGGGGGGCTGATGTCTACGCCGTTATGACTCCGGCGGCCCAGCGGATAATCCACCCAGACATGGTTTGGTGGGCCACGGGGAACCCCGTGGTCACCGAGCTCACGGGGGCCGTGGAGCATGTGACTCTTGCGGGGGAGCACGAGGATAGGGCGGACCTGATTCTGGTGGCTCCTTCCACCGCCAACACCATTGGGAAGATAGCTGCGGCTATAGACGACACGCCGGTCACCACCACTGTGACCACTGGTATCGGTGCGGGGGTGCCCGTGGTGGTGGCGCCGGCGATGCATGCCTCCATGTATAACCACCCCTTGGTGGATGAGAACATTAAACGGCTGGAGTCCATAGGGGTTGAGGTTTTGAAGCCCCGGGTAGAGGAGGGTAAGGCCAAGATTCCTGGGACGGTGGAGATTGTGGAGGCCGTGGTCTCCCGCCTGGCAGGCCCCAAGGATTTGGAGGGGAGGAGGGTCTTGGTGACTGCCGGGCCCACCAGGGCTTACCTGGATGCTTTCCGTTTCATAACCAACCCCAGCTCCGGTAAGATGGGTGTGGAGCTGGCTCGGGTGGCGGCTTGGAGGGGTGCGGAGGTGACCCTGGTGTATGGCCCCGGGTCGGAGGCGCCGCCCCCCGGTGTACGGGTTCTGAGGGTGGAGACCACCGAGGATTTGTTGAGGGCCGTCGAGGAGGAGGTTAGGGCTGGGGGGTACGATGCCGCGATCATGGCTGCCGCGGCGAGCGATTTCGGGCCCGAGGAGAGGGTGGAGGAGAAGACTCCCAGCCAGAGGGGTGAGTGGGTGTTGAGGCTTAGGGCTCTGCCCAAGGTGATTGACCGGGTGAAGGAGCTGGACCCCGGGGTGTTGGTGGTGGGGTTCAAGGCCGAGTACGGGGTCTCCGATGGGGAGCTGGTGGAGAGGGCTTTGGGCCGGCTCAGGGAGTCGGGTTTGGACTTGGTGGTAGCCAACGATGTGGCGCGGGAGAAGGCTGGCTTCGCTGTGGATACCAACGAGGTTTTCATTGTTGGCCCCAAGGGGTTGCTAGAGCATTTGGGCCCTGTTGGGAAGCGCGAGGTGGCTCGGAGGATACTGGACTATTTGGTGGAGCTGCTGCGGGGCAAGGCCGGGGGTTAGTCTCACCAGCCGATAGCAACCTTATTAAACATTGTAAGCCTATCACTGGGTATGGCAAAAAACAGGTTTATCGCTACGATACTCCTCACCCTTCTTCTAGCAAGCGTACCCCTGGGGTGGGCCCAGACCATTCAGGACTCCGCCATATGTTACGGCTATAGTCCCACTACCCTCATGCCCAAGGGAGAGGGAACCACGGTGTTCAACCACACCGAGAAAGTGGGTTTCTGGGTGAAAATCCAGGACCCGCCTGAGGCTGAATACGAAATCATATGGTTCGACCCCAATGGAAACCAGCACCGTATAAAGACTGTGGAAGTAGTGCCCAAGGAGGGGGAAGACTGGGGCATAGTCTTTGACAGCATCCTGGTGTCCGAGTCGACTGCACGGAGAAAACTGGGGGTCTGGACGGTTTCGCTTTACATAGATGGGACGGAGTATGTCTCTAGGCAGTTCGAGATCATCAGCTTGAAGACCATCAAACAGATTCGTGATGCGGTGGATGACATTAGGAGCGATTTGGAGTCGTTGGCGGAGGAGAAGAATCAGCTGTTGGCCCAGAACGAGGAGTTGAGGCAGGAGCTGGAAGACCTTCAAGCTCGGTACGAGGAGCTGGAGGAAAACACTCGAAGCGACACCGAGTACCAGCTGCTCCAAGACCAATACGACGAACTGCTGGAAGACTACGAGGCACTCAAGGAGAACCTGGTTAGCACCCGCACCATGATGTACGCGGCAATAGTGGTGGCACTGGTCAGCGTCTTTGTCGCCGTCTACTTCGGAGCCCTTAAGAAATAGCTGGGCTAGTCTTTCCCAATGACTGCCGCTGAGGAGGCTCTCCGGATGGAGCTGGCAGCTGAGGCCAGCCGGCTCCACCGGGAGGGACTGGTTTGGGGGGCCTCAGGCAACATCAGCGCTAGGCCCCCGGGAGGAGACTGGTGCCTCATAAAGCCCTCGGGGAAGAGGCTGGGCGAACTCAAGCCCCGCGACTTCGTCAAACTAAGAATACCCACGGGGGAGCCCTTCGAGGAGGGGGTGAGGCCCAGCATCGAGACCCCCCTCCACACCAGGCTCTACTCCACCAGACCCAAACTGGGGGCAATAGTCCACCTACACTCCTTCAACTCCACACTCCTATCCATCTTGGGAGCCCCCCTCCAGGTTCTAAGCGTTGAAGCCCTTGAGGCCCCCGCTTTGGCCCTGGGTGTACCCCTGGCCGAGTACGCCCCCCCAGGAAGCTTGGAGCTGGCTGAAAACGTTTCCCAGGTAATCACCGGTAGGATGGCCTGTCTATTGGCCTACCACGGCTCGGTCACATTGGGGCGGACAATAAGAGAGGCGGCAACCAACGCCATAGTGTTGGAGAGGCTGGCATCCCTGCAGGTGGCAGCCCTGGGGGCGGGGGTGAAACCCCAAACCCCTTGGAGGCTCAGAGACCTGCTCCTCGAGGAGGTTGAGAGACGGGGATCACTTGTGTGACTTCTTGGCCTCCGCCAAGCGGTGCACCAGGGAATCCCCCTCCTCGAAGCCCTCCAAGGGCTCCGCCTCCACCAACCCCGCCTCCACAGCCGACTGGAAGAACTCCTCTCCCCTCTCAGACCTGGTTATAACGGTGGAGTAGCCGCCGGGAGAACCCACGTTCCCCACAGATATGTCTGCAAACTCCGAGGCGAAGTCCCCGCAAACCCTACAGGCCGGGCGGATCAAGTCTTTAACCTTGCCCAGCTTGACCCGCAGAAGCCTCCTTTCCCCACTCCACGCTATGAACCTGCCCTTCCTAATCTCGAACTTGGTGACCTCCTCGGGGTTAACGCCCTGGGACTCCAGAAACTCCAAAAGGGCCCGGTGGTCGAAAGACTCCATACAGAACAAGCCTATGCGAAGCGCCACCGCCTCCCTAAGCCTCTTAACGCCTCTAGGGCCAAAGGTGGCCAAGGCCAGCCCCCTCATACCACAAGGCGTTGCAACCACGGCCACCCTCCCCAGCTTTAACTCCTTCACCGCCTCCCCAAGCCCCGCCATGGATGGGCTGGGAGTATACTTTGTCCCCGCTGCCTCCAACACCTCCTCCTCGGTGCGAGCCACCACTGGAGTAGGCAGCCATGGAGCCGAGGGGTCCAACCCCGCCACGATGGCCGCCTCCCCCCCCGAACGTAAGAAGTGAACCAGTAGAGCGGTTACAACCCCCCCATCCTGGCCCCTCTCTAGGGCTTCCTTTAGCTTCGCCCTGGCCTGGTACACCTCCCTCACGACGCCAACGAGTTCCTCGCCAGCCCCCCTCCTCCTACCAAAAACCCGTTCCTCCACCAGGGCTTCCTCAAAGGATATGGCGGGACAGTTGGAGTAGCACAGCCCACACTGGATGCAATCCCCCACTAGATGAGGCTCAAAGCCCTGAACCTCGATAGCCCCCACGGGGCAAACCGCCTCACAAGTCCCACAGGTGACGCATAACCCCTTCTCCACCACATCGCTGTGAAGGTCCTGGAAACTCTTACCAGCGCCCATAACACTGCTGGGGGCGCCAGAGCTTAACAATTTTACCCGTCAACACAGCCAGGCTCCACAAGTTAAGTTTTTATAGAAAGGCCCCTGTCTTTCAAGAGTTCATACTAGGTGGGATGGTTGAGTCTTAAACCCTTCTTCAACCCCGACTCCGTGGCCATCATTGGCGCCTCCAACACCCCAGGGAAGGTGGGCAATGTCCTCGCCAGAAACCTGCTTAAAAGCGGGTACTCTAAACCAGTCTACCTGGTCAATATTAAGGGCGGCCAGGTTCTCGGGAGGAAGGCCTACAAGTCTATACTGGATGTTCCTGGAGAGGTGGAGCTCGCTGTTATAGCTATCCCCGGCAGGTTTGTCTTGGAGACCGTCAAGCAGTGCGGGGTGAAGGGTGTTAAGGGGGTGGTGGTGATCTCCGCTGGGTTTAAGGAGGTGGGGCCTGAGGGGGCGGCGCTGGAGCGGCAGTTGGTTGAGACGGCGCATAGGTATGGGATGAGGATTCAGGGGCCCAACTGTCTGGGGTTGGTGAACACCAGCGTCCCCATAGACCTTAGCTTTGCCTCCACCCTCCCCAAGCCGGGGAGCATAGGCTTCATAACCCAAAGCGGAGCCCTGGGCACAGCCATCCTAGACTGGATAATCGCCGAGGAGATCGGGTTCCACAGCATAATCAGCCTGGGGAACAAGGCAGACCTCGACGAGGTGGACTTCATAGAGGCCATGGCCCAGGACCCCAACGTAGGCGTTATCCTCCTCTACCTCGAGTCGATTGAGAGGGGCCGCAAATTCTTGGAGGTGGCCAGCCAGGTGGTGAGGAGGAAACCAGTGCTGGTGGTGAAGGGGGGGACAAGCGCGGCCGGTGCCCGTGCCGCCGGTAGCCACACAGGCGCCCTGGTGGGGAGCTTCACCGCCTACCAGAAGGCCTTCGAGAAGGCCGGAGTCATATACACCAGCAGCATGGAAGACCTTTTCAACTACGCCATAGCCTTCACGGAGCAGTCCCTCCCCCAGGGAGAGGGCGTGGCCATAGTGACCAACGCAGGGGGCCCCGGGATTCTAACGACAGACCTCCTGGAAAACCTGGGCCTCCAACTGGCATCCCTATCCGAGGAGACGGTTAAGCGCCTCAGAGAGGGGCTACCACCTGCGGCCTCGGTTGGCAACCCCGTGGACATCCTGGGGGACGCCCTCCCCGACAGATATGCCTTGGCGCTGGACGCCGTTGCCAAAGACCCCAACGTATACTCAATAATAGTCCTCCTCACCCCCCAAGCCATGACAGACAGCCTATCCACGGCCAAACACGTAGTGGAGGCCTCCAGGAAACACCCCCAGAAGCCCTTCATCGCGGTATTCATGGGGGGAGGATGGGTTGAGGAAGCCTCCAAATACTTGAAGGACCACGGCGTCCCCTGTTTCAACTTCCCCGAGAAAGGCGTGAAAACCCTCCACGCCCTTTACACCTACAAGCGCTGGTTGGACATACCCCCTGAGGAGCCCCCAGAACTACCGGATGTGGACAGGGCTACGGCTAGGGAGATCCTTGAGAAGGCCTTGGAGGAGGGCAGGAAGATGCTTTACCCCCATGAGGCGGCCCGCCTGGTCCAGTGCTATGGGATACCCGCGCCCCACGGGGGCCTGGCCACCACCCCAGAGGAGGCCGTGGAGATCGCTGAGAGCATAGGCTACCCAGTGGTTATGAAGGTGGTGAGCCCCGACATCATCCACAAGACCGATGTGGGGGGCGTGGAGCTGAACCTGGTCAACGCGGATATGGTGAGGATTGCCTTCGAGGAGATCATGCGCAAGTGCCGGAAGGCCCAGCCCCTGGCAGACATCCACGGCGTCACCGTGGACAAGATGGTTCCAAAGGGCCGGGAGATGATCATCGGCATGACCCGGGACCCCCAGTTCGGCCCCATGGTTATGTTCGGGTTGGGGGGGATATACGTGAACTACCTGAAAGACATCTCCTTCAAGCTAGCCCCCCTCAACAAGAGGGAGGCCCAGGAGTTGATGGAGGAGACCAAGAGCTACGCCCTCCTACA
>CAYWWV010000046.1:0-6394 GCA_964462185.1 uncultured Candidatus Bathyarchaeia archaeon
TGGTGGAGCTGCTGAGAAACGGGGTAACCCCCTCCAAGATAATGACCCCGGAGGCATTGAGGAACGCCATCACCGTGGATATGGCGCTGGGGGGTAGCACCAACACCGTCCTCCACTTGAAGGCCGTGGCCGAGGAGCTGGGGTTGGATCTCCCCTTGGAGGTCTTCGATGAGATCAGCCAGGCCACGCCCCACCTTGTGAATATGGCTCCCTCCGGTCGAGTCATCATAGAGGAGCTCCATGAGGCTGGGGGGGTTCCTGGGGTGATGGTCAGGCTGAGGGATCGCTTGGATCTGGGGGCGCTCACAGCCACGGGTAGAACCCTGGGCGAGAACCTGGAGGGCGTGAAGGTGGCAGACCCCCAGATTATCCGCCCCTTGGAGAACCCCGTCCACGAGACAGGTGGCATGGCCATCCTACGAGGCAACCTGGCGCCCAAGGGAGCGGTGGCAAAGATCTCCGCCATCGACCCCTCCATGTGGGTGTTCCAGGGCGAGGCCAAGGTCTTCGAGAGGGAGGAGGACGCCGTTGAGGCCATCCACGGCGGAGAGATCCATGAGGGAGACGCCGTGGTTATACGGTACGAGGGCCCCAAGGGCGGCCCCGGCATGAGGGAGATGCTGGCCTCCACCAGCGCCGTGGTGGGCTACGGCCTGAAAAGGGTCTCCCTCCTCACCGATGGAAGGTTCAGCGGGGCCAGCAGAGGCCCTTGCATCGGCCACATCGCCCCCGAGGCCGCCGTCGGTGGACCCATAGCCCTGGTGGAGGATGGGGACCGCATCTCCGTGGACATCCCCCGTAGAAGCCTCACCCTGGAGGTCCCAGAGGATGAGCTCTCGGAGCGTAGGGCCAAGTGGAAGCCCAAGGCCAGGGAGTTGAAGGGTTACCTGGCCCGCTACGCGAGACTAGTCACCAGCGCTGACCGTGGAGCCGTCCTGGAGGCCTAGTTTTCGAAGATTTTTCCACTTATTTACCCTAGGGTAGATGAGGGGAAAATCCTCGGTTCAATCCCTGTTGGTGGCCTCGGGGTTCACCAGGTCTGGGGGGCGCTGGCCCCGTAGGGCTGCCACCAGGTTCTCGGCGGCCTTCAAGGCCATGGCCAGCCTGGTCTCATAGGTCGCGCTACCGATGTGGGGCGTTAGAACCACGTTGTCCAGCTTTATCAGGGGGTTGTCTGGCTCCAGGGGCTCCCTGGCGTGGACATCCAACCCCGCCCCGGCAATCCAGCCCTCCTTGAGGGCTCTGATCAAGGCCTCCTCGTCCACCACTGGCCCCCGAGCAGTGTTAATGAGGTAGGCTGTGGGCTTCATCATTCTCAGCTCGTCCACACCAATCATACCTCTGGTCTCCTCGGTGAGGGGCACGTGTATGCTGAGGTAATCGGACTCCCTGAGAAGGCCCTCAAAGGACCTGTATTCCACGCCCAGTTTTTCCTCTGCCTCCTTGTTACGGGTTCGACTGTGGTATAGCACCCTCATTTTGAATCCTTTGGCCCGGGGAACCATTGCCCTGCCTATCCTGCCCAGTCCGAGTATCCCAAGGGTTTTACCCGTCACCTCGCTGCCCAGCAGCATCCTGGGGCCCCAAGCCTTCACCCACCTCCCCTCACGGACAAACCTGTCCACCTCCACCAACCTACGGCTAACGGCCAGCAACAACATAAACGCACAGTCTGCCGTTGCATCGGTCAACACTCCAGGCGTATTGGTAACTAGAATCCCCCGCCTCGTCGCCTCAGCCACATCGATGTTATTGTAGCCAACCGCGTAATTGCTAACAACCCTCAACCTGGGGGCCGCATCGAAAAGCTCCCCATCAGCCCTGTCGGTCAACATTAGGAGTAGTCCCTCCTTGTCCTTGGCCTTCTCCAGTAAGACCTCTCTTGGAATGGGGTCCTCGTCGCTGGGGTAGACCTCAACCTCTGCCGATTCCTCGATTATCTTGATGGCTTCGGGGAAAAGCCTCCTGGTTACTAAGACCCTTGGTTTTTGCATGGTTTCCACATTGTTTTCGCTGCTTGTGGTATATGGGGTTTCCCACAAAAATCGTTCACAATAATAATGAACGAATAATTTTTATTCATAAAAAATATGAATATAGTCCATGGACGGCGAAAACCACCCACTAGACCAAGTACTGGAGGAAAAAATACGCCCCCTCATGAGCAAAAACTCCAGAAACATATTCAAACAACTCCTAAAAAGCGACAAACCTCTAACAACACACGACCTCCAACACCTGATCCACCAGCAACACCACGAAAAACTTAGCAAAAACGAATTAAACAACTGGCTCACCAGGATGGAGGCCGCGGGACTAGTCCAGAGAACAGGGGAAAAAGGCAAGCCGGTATTGGTCCCCTACAATAAACGCTTCGTTTTCGACCTTTGGGAGGCCACGGAGGAAGGTAAAAGAATCTGGGAAGGACTATGTGCAGCACTAATTCAAAGCCCCCGACCCAAAAGACGAGAAACCTTCCGAGAGCTAGAAAAAAGATACTTGGAGGCAGCTTTACTCGGGGCCCTGAGAGAAGGGGATAAGAGTCTGAGAGAGTTGGCAAAGTCCATAGGGGTCTCCCAGAGCAAGATCCTTGAATTTCTCGAAGACCATGTTGAGGGCTCACCAAGCCCCCTATTCCGACTCGAGGGGGGGATGGCCCGCCCTCTGGGTGGGTTGTTGAAGGGTTTCATCAAAGCCTCGCTCACCCGGAGGGGGGTGGAGGCGTCTCGCGAAGCCGTGTAGTCGTTTTGAGCCCCCTCCTTGCCTTGGACGTTTTTAGTGTCCAAAATCTTGAAGGTACTTTTATGATAAGGCGTAAAACAGTGCCCTGGAAAATTAACACATACAATTAAAAACCAGGGGTTTGGGCCAGGTTTTTTACATGATTGTGCCACATATTCGGAGGGCGTATTTAAACACCGGGGAATCCGATGGACAGAAACCGTGTCCATACCTCCCAACCGGGCGTTTTACCCTTCAATGGGGGGCTGTATCAGCCGAGAAAGGGGCCAAGACCAGAAACCAACATATTGAAGCCCCTCGGGACAGCTTCGTTTCACCGAACACGGGACCTGGTAGAAGCATGGAGGCGGGGTTTGAGCGGGGTTCAACCACTCGTTTTGGAGGAGTTTTGACGGGAAATAGGTTAGGGTAAATGGCCTGAAAGTGTGGTGAAAAATGGGGATTCACCGAGGGCTTGGGAGGGCTGTGTTCTAGAAGAGGGGCCCAACCCCGCTTATTGTCTCAGATAAACGAGACAAAGATGCCGTCTACGGCGAGTAGGGTTCGGAGTTGCTCCAAAGATAGTCGAAATACATCCTCGCGATCTCTGTTAAGGCCTCATGGTCGGTCCAGATGGCGGTGTCAACGCTCTCAGGCTTCTGGACATCCAGCAACAGGATCATCTCCTTCTCATCGACGACGATCCCCCCACCAAACATATCCTCGCAGATCCTGATGTCCGCCAAGGAGTAACTGGTAGACTCCAAGTACTGCAGCATACGGTGGGTTGTCAAGACCTTAACATCGATGTGACCCTTCTCTATCTTTTCTAGAAGGGAGAAGGCCTTGGCTGCGAACTCCGGGTACTTGGACTCGATGGTGGGGGAGATGGTCGGCAGGGCCAATATGATCTCCTTCTTGGCCTTCCCCAATAGCTCCAAGATGCTGTTGAAACAGTTAGCCTCCCCCCTGATCAACCAAATCTCAGGGATCTCCTTGACCTCCCTCCTCTCGTAGATAGGCAGCAGCTCCTCCACGAAGACCTCCCTGTACTCCTCAAACCGTGCCTCAACCCTGAGAAGCTCGGACCGCAGGGCATCGGTGGGGGCCTTGGGGTAATAGTGCCTGGGCCTCCCTCCCCCACGGTAAACCCAGCCTCGCTCCTCAAGGCCGTCGAGGACGCTGTATATCTTGGTGTAGGGAATGCTGCTGGCCTTACTGATGGCCTCAGCGGTATCCCCGCCAGTGTATAGCAGAGACAAGTAGGCCTGGCTCTCATATTCCGTCAAGCCTATATCGCGAAGCGCCCGCTCCACCCTCTCAGAGATAACGGGGGTTGACATCCCTATTGGTGTGTGACCCAGGCCTCATTAGTGTTTTCACTAATTCCAGGGGGAAATAGGAAAAAAAGTTCATTAACCGAGGCTCTGGACAAACACCAAATGAGGCTACTCAAGGAGACAAAGAGTCTTTGCCCTGAGTGTCTCAAAGTGGTTCCCGCTCAGGTGTACGAGGAAGACGGCAAGGTCTATATCACCAAGTGCTGCGAGGACCATGGAGAGCAAACCGAGATCTACTGGAGCGACTACCAGGCCTACCTGAGGGCTGAGAAATACGCCAATGAGGGGGTCCGCATGGAGAACCCCCGGACCAAGCGGAAACTTGGATGCCCACTGGACTGCGGCATCTGCGACCAACACAAATCCACCACCACCCTGGGCATCATCGACGTGACCAACAGGTGTAACCTACGATGCCCCATCTGCTTCGCCCACGCAGGGGCCTCAGGCATCCTCTACGAGCCCACCTTGAAGCAGATCCGGGAGATGATGGAGAACCTCATGGCCAATGAACCCGTGTGGACCCCAGCCCTCCAGATCAGCGGAGGCGAGCCCACCGTCAGAGAGGACCTCCCCGAGATCCTAGAGATGGCCCACGAGGTGGGCTTCGTCCACGTGGAGGTCAACAGCAACGGCATCAAGATGGCTGAGAGCCCGGAGTATTGTCGCGAGTTGAAGGAGGCGGGTATGGACACAGTCTACCTCCAGTTCGACGGGGTGACCCCGGAGCCATACCTGGTGGCCAGGGGGTTCAACCTCTTCCCCATAAAGAAACGGGTGATCGAGAACCTCAGAAGCATTGGGTTTAGGGCTGCCGTCCTGGTGCCGGTGCTGGTGAAGGGCGTCAACGACAACCAGGTGGGGGACATAATCCAGTTCGCCATAGACAACAAAGACGTGGTCAGGGCGGTCAACTTCCAACCAGTCTCGATCACAGGCCGGGTGAACAAGGACCAACGGGAGAAGATGCGCATTACCATCCCAGAGCTAATGCATGGAGTAGAGGAGCAGACAGGCGGGTTCATAAAGGCCTCCGACTGGTACCCCGTCCCCACCGTGGCGCCCCTAAGCAAGTTCATGAACCAGGCCAAAAACAGCTGCTTCGTAGACTTCAGCGCCCACCCCCACTGCGGCATGGCCACCTACCTCTACTTCGAGGGCGACGACATCCAGCCCTTAACCAGGATAATCGACGTCGACAGGCTCTTGGAGAGCTTGAGAAAGGCCACGGAGCTGATGGAGAAGGGGAAGACCATGCAGTCCAAGCTGGAGATCGCCTTCAACGTGATTAGAAACATCCGGTTCGGCGCCCTCTCCAAGTACCTCACAGACGTGATCAGGTACAGCAACTATAGGAGCCTCAACGACATCCACCACAGCATGATCATGATCGGGAGCATGCACTTTATGGACCCCTACAACTACGACCTGGAAAGAGTCCAGCGATGCGTCATCCACTACGCAACCCCCGACGGAAGAATAATTCCCTTCTGCTCCTACAACATCTTCCACCGAAAAGAAGTAGAGCAAAAGTTTGGCCGGCCCATTAAGCCTGAGGAATTGACGCCTCTCTACGACGTGGAGTCGCTGTTGGCGAAGATCAAGGCGGAGGAGGAGAGGGCCCAGACGGAAAACCCCGTGGCTGTGGCCGAGCCGGATGCGAAGGGGAAAGATTAGAGTTTTTCTGGTTATTTACCCTAGGGTAAATCACCTGTAAAACCCGTTTAAGAGCCGGGAGGTTAGGCGGCCAATGTCGCCTCTACAACGATTTTTGTCTCGTTATTCTGAGACAAAACCCTATAGTTGGCCCTGAAGAGGCTTTTCCCTCAACCTACTCAGCATGTCCTCCACCATCTCATCCAACCCATAATCGGGGCTCCAACCCCACTCAGCCCTCGCAAAGCTGTCATCAACACTCATGGGCCAAGAATCAGGTATCTTCTGACGGTAGTCAGGCTTGTAGTCTACTTTAAACTCTGGGAGCTTCTTGCGTATTGCCGCGGCCAACTCTCCTGGGGTGAAGCTGAGGGCGTTAAGGTTGTAGCCAGTGCGCTAGACCAGTCGATCCGAGGACGCATCCATCAAAAGCCTCATGAATTTCAGACAGTCCGGCATATAGATCATGGGGAGCCTGGAGTCCTCCCTTAGGAAGCAGGTGTAATGCTCGCCTCTCACAGCGGCATAGAACATTTCAACGGTGTAGTCGGTGGTGCCTCCCCCCGGTGGGGCCTCACTGCTGATAACCCCTGGAAACCTTATGCCTCTCACATCGACCCCCCATTTCTCGAAGTAGTAAAGCCCTAGGAGCTCGCCCACCACCTTGGAGACCCCGT
>CAYWWV010000046.1:6494-9568 GCA_964462185.1 uncultured Candidatus Bathyarchaeia archaeon
CCACATCGTACTCCTTGACGAGCCTCCCCAGGCTTTCACGGTCCAGGACATCCAAGCGCTCGAAGTTGCCCCGGAACCCTCCGCTGGATTCGCGGATATCGATGGCCAAAACCTTTCCCCCGCCGTATCTCTGCTGAAGCTCGGCCACCAGCTCCGTGCCTATCTGCCCAAGGGCCCCCATAACCAGAACACATCCCACATCCAAGGAAACCACTGTTGAAGAGGAGGGAGTGGAGGCAAAAGAGTTGCCATATTTAATGGGGGTAACCCTTTTTCGGGTATGTCCTGGCCGGTGTTAGGGAAGAGCTTAAACAGGTCTTTCTTCAAAGAAGGATCCATGAGAGATCCAACAGGATTTTTAGAGGAGGAGTATAGTGAGCTAGTATCCAAAGCCTTGGACTGGAGGCTGAAGAAGGTTCAGGGGCCCAGCGAACCCGTCACCATGGTGGATGGACGCGAGGTCCTGGTGCTCTGCTCCAACAACTACCTGGGCTTGGCCACCCACCCCCACCTAAAGGAGGCAGCCATGGAGGCCCTGGAGAAATACGGGGTGGGGAGCGGCGCTGTGAGGGCAATCAGCGGCAACATGGACATCCACGTAGAGCTGGAGGAGCGGCTGGCCAAGTTCAAGAGGGCTGAGGCAAGCCTAACCTACCCCACGGGCTTCATGGTGAACAGCGGCCTCATACCCCAGTTGGTGGGGGAAGGCGACCTGGTGCTGAGCGACGAGCTGAACCACGGCAGCATCATCGACGGTGTGAGACTCAGCAAGGCCCGCAGGGGCGTTTACAAACACAACGATACGGAGGACCTGGCTTACAAGCTGGAGGAGGCCGAGAAAGACCCCCCCAGAAGGATACTGGTGATCACCGACGGGGTCTTCAGCATGGATGGAGACATCGCTCCTTTGGACAAAATAGTGGGGTTGGCAGCCAAGCACGGGGCCATGGTCTACGTGGACGACGCCCACGGCGAAGGAGTCCTTGGGAAGGGGGGCCGGGGAATAGTCAGCCATTTCGGCCTCACCCACGAGGAGGTGCACGTGGAGATGGGCACCTTCAGCAAGGCCTATGGAACAATAGGGGGCCACATCTCTGGGTCGGAGAGCCTTGTTAGGTTCGCCTACAACAAGAGCCGGACGTGGCTCCTGAGCAGCAGCCATCCTCCAGTCATAGTGGCGGCCACCATAGCGGCCATCGATGTCCTGGAGAGCGAGCCCCAACACGTGGAGAACCTGTGGAAGAACACCAGGTACTTCAAGTCGGCTGTGGAGGACTTGGGCTACGACACCGGGGCAAGCGAGACCCCTATAATCCCGCTAATTGTTGGGGAGAGCCATAAGGCCAAGGCGCTTGCGGAGGAGCTCTACAAGGCGGGCGTATATGTGGTGCCCATAGTTTACCCAATGGTGGCCAGGGATAAAGCCCGGATTAGAGTCCAGATGCACGCCAAACTGACCACCGAGCAGCTGGACTCCGTGGTGGAGAAGCTGGAGGCCATTGGCAAGAAGCTGAACATCATCTAGAACCCGAGAGGAACCTGGTGAGGGGGGTGGCCCGCCTCCTCCTCAGCACTTCGCTGCACTTCTGGGGGGTTAAGGGCTTGAACTCGTATCCAAGTTGGGCGAGGAGCTTCAACGCCCCCCTGGTGGCCTCAGGCGCCACCAGGAGGCCCCTAACCCTCCTGGAATCGTCCCTGTCTACCACATCCATATACTTCTTGAGCTGCTCCACCGAGTTTTTGTCCGCCCTCCCCCGTTTTATCTCCACCAGCACCAGGTTTCCATCGGAGTCGTAACCCATCACATCTATGAACCCAGGGTCCACAGGCCTCTCCTTGGTTACGGGGCGGAAGCCCTCCTCCAACAGGGAAGGCTCCAGGAGAATGGCCTCCTGCATATCCCTCTCCGAGGCATACAGCGTGAATTCACCCGAGTCCCTCAGCTCCAAGGCTGCAGCCAGGACCACCTTTTTAATGTGGACCACCATGCGCTCCTTCTCCTTGCGCCTGTATGCCCGGAGCTCGACTTCTCCCTCCTTCAACGTGGTTTTGAAGAGGCTGCCCGGGGGCTGCCAGTTCACGGGGGCGTAGTCTTTGGGCCGGTGGACCAGGGCGGAGCCGTCTGGCTTGATCAGAACCACTCTATCCCCGGGTCCAAGGGTGCTGTTTGCCCTGCCCTCGTAATCCACGGTGCAATGGCAGGCTATGATCACTGTTTTCTTCTGGGCTATGCCTTTCTTTATTAGTTGGGCGGCCTCGCCTAGACTGGGGTTCTCCAGGACCTGGGGGGCTCGACTGGGTTTCAAGGGCTAGCCTGCCTCGGTCACAATGGTGGTCCAAGCAGAGTTCATCTTCAAGTCGTAGACCCGCAGGTGGGTGACGGCCATCCCCAGGAGGAATGTCCCGTGGCCGGGGAACATGTAGGTAGGCTTCAACTCCAGGAGGCGTTTAACACTGGCCTTCCAGTGGTCCAGGTTGAAGCCGGGGCCATTAATGTATCCAAGCCGCCCGTTACTGCTGGCGATATCCCCCGTGAAGACGGCCAGACCCCCCTTCTCCTCTAATGTGAAAGAGAGACAGCCAGGGGTGTGGCCGGGCGTGTGCACCGCCCCAATCTCCACCTCGCCAACCCTCAATGTTTCGCCGTCTTCGAGGGTTCTATCCACTGGACATGGTTGGAACTCCAGGCCTCTCTCCCTGGCCATGGAGTAGAGGCTGAGCTCCCCCAGGGTTTCAATGGCCTCCTTGTCCTCCTGGTGGCAAATTACCTGGGCACCCAACTGGTCCCGTAGCTCTCGGTTGCCGCCAATATGGTCGAAGTGGCAATGAGTCACCAATATGTGGGAAAGCCGTTCAGGCTTCAAGCCGTCAGCCTCCATGTTCCGTAGAATCTGGGGGACCCCTCTCCCTCCCCCCGTGTCAATTAATGCGTACTCGTCTCCCCCATCCACCAGGTAGACATTGCAGTCCCCTAAAGCCGAAAGCCCGTAGCCGTATCCTCCCACCAGGTAGACTCGCTCGGTTATCCTCATGAGTCAAACCTGGGTGTGAGCCATTAAATAGCTTACTAGGGC
>CAYWWV010000047.1:0-9205 GCA_964462185.1 uncultured Candidatus Bathyarchaeia archaeon
GGCTCATGAACAAGATGATCAGGCCCACCACCATCCCCCAGACCCTGGAGGACCTCATAGTGGAGCACAGCGTGGCCCGGGAGGCCCTGAGGCTGGGCCTCAAGCACCACCGAACCATCGCCACCAGGCTCAAAGGCGTACAGCTGGAGAGAACCATCAGCGACATGTTCGAGCAAGCCGTGGAGGATAGCTACGTTAAGATGATGAACATCGATATCTGCGCTGGTACGGGCGGCCTGCTGAGCCACGCCCCCAGGCGGATCCAGAGCATGCTCATCCTCACAGACGCCTGGCAGACGGAAGGGATCACACGTATGATGCAGGACAGCGTCTTCATGATGCCCCACCTGGGAGTTCTCTCGACCGTCTACCGGGATGCGGCTTGGAGCATCTTCGACAAGGACTGCCTGGTGAGGCTGGGGACCTGTGTGGCTGCAAGCGGGCTAACCAAGCCCGGGGACCACGTCATGGACCTCACCATAGAGATGCCCAACGGCGACAAGGTTGAGAAGACCTTGAACCTTGGCGACCTGGAGCTGGTGCCCCTAGCCCCGGGAAAGGAGGCAACGGTCCATGTGTCCCCTGCCAGCCACTACGACGTGGGGGCTGGGCCTGGGAAAGAGTTGACCGCCACAGTCATCGGGGGGGTGGCTGGGCTGCTACTGGACGCCAGGGGTAGACCACTCTACTTACCCGAGGAGGAGTCCAAGAGGAAGGAGTTGCTCTTGGAGTGGTTCAAGGCGGTTCACCTATACCCCGAAGAGATTTTGGAGGCGATGGTGTAATGGCAAAGGAGGAGAAAGCCGTGAAGTCGGAGACGGAGCAGGCCCACGCATACACGCCTGGGCTCAAGGTGAAGAGGGCCACGGTGGTCAGGAAGACCCGCAGGCTCCCCCTTCTGGGAAAGGTCTTCGTTAAGGAGGGTGACACCGTCACCCATGACCAGGTTGTGGCCCGCACGGAGATCAGCGGGGACCCGGAGATCGTTAAGATATCCATGATCCTGGGCCTGGAGCCTGAGGACACCGCCGCATTCCTCACCAAGAAGGTGGGAGACAAGGTGGAGGAGGGGGAGCGCATAGCCTTCTACAAGGCCCTCTTCGGGCTAATCAAGAAGGAGGTGGTCTCACCCATCTCAGGCACCTTCGAGAGCTTCAGCGAAATCACTGGGCAGGCCATCATCAGGGGGGCCCCCATACCCGTGGATGTGGATGCCTACATACCTGGGAAGGTTGTAGAGGTTTTGCCCAGGGAGGGGGCCGTCATAGAGACCAATGCGGCCTTCATCCAAGGCATCTTCGGCATAGGAGGGGAGACCCACGGAGAGATCCATGTGGCCGTGGAATCCAACGAGGATGTCTTGGACGCCGACGCCATAACCCCCGACCACAAGGGAAAGGTGGTCATCGGGGGGAGCCTGGTCACCCTCGACGCCCTCCACAAGGCGGTGAAGGTAGGGGTCTCAGCCGTTGTCTGCGGGGGCATCCGCCACTACGATCTAACTTCCTTCACGGGGGAGGAGATAGGGGTGGCCATCACCGGCCAGGAGGAGGTGGGCTTAACCCTCATAATCACCGAGGGCTTCGGCCGCATGAATATGAGCGCCAGAACCTTCAACCTGTTGAAGGACTTTGAAGGCTACTTGTCCTCGGTGAACGGCGCCACCCAGATCAGGGCAGGGGTCCTTAGGCCCGAGATCATCATACCCCACGACATTCCCCCAGAGGATGCCGGCGAGGAGCTCAGCCAGGGCATGGTGCCTGGCACACCCGTCCGAATCATCAGGCAGCCCTACTTCGGGGCCATCGGAAAGGTCCACAGCCTGCCAGTGGAGCTCCAGCAGCTGGAGTCGGAGAGCATGGTGCGGGTGGTAAACGTGGAGCTGGATAACGGTGAGGTGGTCACCGTCCCCAGGGCCAACGTGGAGATAATCGAGGAGTAAACCCCTAGGCCCTGGCGAATACCCTCCGGACGGCTTCCAAGCCGTCCCCCACCACCAAAACTTCTTCGTAGTCCCCAACCCCAGCCTCTCTGCATAGCCTTATGTGCTCCACCTCCCCAGGCTCGAACCCCATAGCCCTCGCCGCCACGGCGTCGGTGGCCACCGGGTCCACCCCGGCGATGACGGTATCCATCTTGACAGGCCTCCCATGGACGGGGCCCTTCCCCTCCATACCCACGAATCCATCGATGACTGTGAGGTGGGGTGGGACGACGGTGTTCACATCCCTGATGACCTTCTCTATCCCCATGAGGTGGAAGCGGAACTTGTGTTTGGCGGTCAGCATGCCGAACATGTTTTTCAGGCCCAGGGTCACCTTGGTCTCGCTGTGGGTCTTGAGCTTGGCGGCCGAGACCCGCCCCGACTCCAGTGCCAGCTTAGCCACCTTGACCCTCCTCAAGGCCAGCCCCCCGGCCACCTCCACCTCGGCCTTCTCGGCCCTCCTCATGTTTACGAAGGGCACCTCTAGGCGCTGGCAGACCTCCTTCACGCCGCTGGCCTCCCACGCCTTGTCGGCGTTGGTCATCTGGGCGTCCGACTCCACCACCAAGACCTCCTTGCCCAGTTCCCTCAGCCTATGCACCAAGGCCTCCACCACCAGGGGGTCGGTGGTGGCCCCCGACTCCCAAGACTTGGTGGTTATGAAGTTGACCTTGATGAGAACCCTCTCCCACCCTTTCAGGGCTTCCCCCACTGGCACCAGGTCCAGGGCCCGGTAAACCGTCTCCAGGGACCGAGGCCCCTTCACCACAGCCACCCTCCTCATGGGATTCCCACCTGGGCCAGCTAATTTATTGGTTTCCCGCTGAATCCTGGGATAAACCTATCAACCCCTGGGAGGTATCAACCCCATGGAATCCAACGGCGAGGAAAACCGGGGGGAGGTCCCTAAAACCCCCCTGGAGAACAACTACATGGCGGGGGCCATGCTGGCCAACGGCATATCCTTCGTCTGGCTCCAACTCCTAACCCTCCTAGGCCCCACCGCCTCCAACGCCCCCATGGAACTCCTCGTCGACCTCAGCTACATCATCTTCATCGCAGCAGGATACATATCCTCCACACAGGTGCTCAAACGGACGGAGACCGACCACCTCAAGGTGGGCCTCAAGACGGCCTTCTACAGCTCCATCATGGGCCTACTCATCGTCTACTCCCTTCTCCGCGAGCCCACCATGCGCCTAGCCGCCAGCATATCCCTCTGCTACTTCGCTGGATCCATACTAGCCAGCTATAGGGCCGTTAAGAGAAGGATCTACTCTGAGGAGACAACTACTTAAACAAGGTACACATATCCATTTTCGGGAATGTTCTGGGACGAGGATATCACCCCCGAGGAAGAAGAAGAGATCATTGAGTGGACGGCTAGACAGTTCTACAGATACGGGTTGGAGACGGCGGCCATCCTCTTCCTGGAGAGCTATAAACCAATAAGCAGGCTGGGGACCAGCCTGGGAACCGTCTTCTTCACCCCCCTCTTCCCCCTCTTCGGAGACAACGTGGCCATTAGGAGCGAGAAAGTCCTAAGGGTGTTCCAGGAGAGCAGGAATGTGGAGAGGCTAATCCAGCGGTTGGAGGAGATCGTGCGGGAGGAGGAGGCCAAGAGGAAGGAGAGTAAGGCCGAGGAGCCTGATGAGAAGAAGGGGTGGAGGAGGTATCTGCCTTTTATCTAAATCTTTAACCTATCTTTCTTTTCAAATTTGGAGATAAGCGGCAAAATAGGGGTAAAACCTCTTCTGCTACTTGTCTAATGGAAAAAAGTATTATATATATAGATTAGGGATTAAAATCCAAGTCTTTACTTGGCTTGGAAACCTGGCATGTCCAGGGATTTCGAGCCGAGTAGGCTGAAAAAAAGGAAGGAAAAACAATGGCAATAATAGTTGAAGGACGAGTAATGACACTGATTCTAATGCTACTCGACTTTGCTCTGATGTACTATTTCATGTCTGTAGCCAAGGAGAAGGAGATCAAGGTAAGGACGCTTCCAGCGATGACGGCTATACCTGAGGCGGTTGGTCGAGCAGCTGAGATGGGTCAACCAGTCTTCTGGACTCCTGGTATCGCTGGTGGTCTAAACGACTCCACCCAGGGTCCCCAGACTCTGGCCAGCATCAGCATCCTCGAGTACGTAACTGAGGAATGTGTGAAGGCCGGCGTACACATCCAGGCTTACTGCCCCTTGCCCGATGCTCTGCCTCTGGTCGAGGAGACCATGAGAACGGCGTATCTGAGGGAGGGTAAGCCCGAGGAGTTCAGCCTGGACCAGATCACCTTCATCTCCGGGCAGTCCGCTTACCTAAGCGGCGTCCTAGGGTACTTCCAGAGGGAGAGGCCTGCCTCCAACATATTGGTGGGCGGCTTCTACTACGAGGCCGTCGTCATCGGTGAAGCAGGGAACGCCATTGGAGCCATGCAGATCGGCGGCACCAACAACACTCACCAGATGCCTTTCCTGGTTGCAACATGTGACTACATGTTACTGGCTGAGGAGCTGTTCGCAGCAGGGGCGGCCGTGAGCCAGAACCCCGATATGCTGGGCAGCCTCAGAGGCGAGGACATGATGAAGTGGATATTGGTGGCGATAACTGCTGTTGGCTTCATACTGGGAGCAGTGGGTGTAACAGTGATCGCCGACCTTTTGGAGGTGTAATAAGTGTCGCAAGTATTGAAGAGGGAAGTGGTCTACGCGTTAACGGGCATAGTGACCGTTATCATGTTCGTAGAGTACTTCTTCTTCCCAGAGTCTTGGTCTGTAGCAGACACCCTTAGAACTTGGGCGATTATAGTCTATAACATCAGCCTGGGCCTAGGGGCCATCACCCTCCTAAGGCAACACACTCTGAACGCCCAGCGGCGACGTGCCAACTGGGCTTTCAGCATCGAGCTGTTGGTAGCCTTCGCCGTTATGTTCCTAACAGGAATGGCAGGCTACATCATGACTGGGCAGCAGACCAACAACGCCATCTACAACTGGCTATTCAACAACGTCTACACACCACTGGGAGCCACGCTCTACCCCATCACAGGGTTCTACATCTTCTCAGCCGCCTACAGGGCCTTTAGAGCCAGGAACATCGACGCCGCCCTTATGCTCATCGCAGGCTGCTTCGTCATACTGAGCAACGCGCCTGTGGGTGAAGCCATATGGGTTGGCTTCGCCAGGATTGGCGAGTGGTTCCGGTTCACAGGGCAGGTGCCTGGGATGAGGACCTTCGCACTGGTAGGCGCCCTGGGTATGATCGCATACGGCTTCAGGGCTCTACTGGGTAAGGAGCGCGGCTTCTACGCGGGAGGTGGCGAGGAGTGAGCTGGGCATCAAAGCTGGCCAACATCGACAGGAGGGTCTTCTACTGGATCCTCTTCATCGCCCTCATGGTGCCTTTCCTGAGGCCCATCGGGTTCCCCATCACCATAGCGGAGAACACCAGGGACCTCTACGAGGGCATCACGGGCGACAACGTCGAGCCAGGGGATGTCTGGATCATCAACTTCGGCTACGGCGTCAGCGCCTGGTCGGAGTGCCACCCTGGAGTAACGGTGGTCACCAAGGCCCTTTTCAGGGAGGGTGCTAAACTCATCTTCCTGGGGCCTAACTACGACGTAGAGCTGACCTACAACCACCTACTGGAGACCGCCAAGGAGGACTTCGCCCAAAAGGTATACGGTGAGGACTACGTCTTCTTGGGCTACATCACAGGAGGCGAGTCAGCCATCGCCCAGCTAGCCTCCAACATTCGAGACGTGTTCCCCACCGACCACTATGGAACCCCCCTAGACGAGATCCCCATGATGAAGAACGTGAACAGCTGGCAGGACATCTCGGGAGTCATCTCCTCGGACACTGGCGACTGGGGAGACTACTTCCTGAGGCAGTGGCAGGAGCCTTACGGGGTCCCATTGGCTGAGATCGGCATCGCCATGCTGGGCTCCGTTGGAATGGGCTACTGGAAGGCTGGAAACTACTTCGGCCTAAGCGTGGGATCTAGGGGAGGCGCCGAGTTGGAGAGGCTCATCGGGGAGCCCGGCGACGCCACCATCGTCATGGACAGCATCAGCGTTAGCCACCTGTTGATCGTCATCGCCGTCATACTGGCCAACGTAGGTATGTTGGCTGAGAAAGGAGGTAAAAAGTAATGGCATATCCAACTGCAACTTGGGATGTGATCGGCCTCTGGACCGGCTGGCTCCTGATGCTGATGATCTACAGCTACCCGCTGTACAAAGAGAACCCTGTATACAGGTTCGCAGAGCACCTATACATCGCGGTGATGCTGGCCATCAACCTGGTGGTCAACATCAACAACGTGATGAGGATCTGTGTAACCCCCCTGCTCCAGGGCAACGTACTCATGATTGTCCCATTGATACTGGGCTTCATGTTCTACACCATGCTCATCCCCGAGTATCGGTGGATTAGCAGGTATCCCGTTGCCCTACTGGTAGGGGCAGGGTTCGGCGTCGGCATCAGAGGAACCATAGGGCCCAACATCCAGGACGCCATCCAAAGCACCATCACCGCGCCCAGCGGCGGCGGCGCCATGGCCTGGATCAACTTCATCTACATAGCTGTCGGCCTCATATGCAGCACCATGTACTTCCTGCTGACCTACGAACACACTGGGGCCATCAGGGTGCCTACGAGGCTGGGAAGACTATTCATCATGATTGGCTTGGGAGCCTACTTCGGGAACACGGTGCTCTTCAGGTTCACCATGCTATCAGGGAGAGCCCAGTTCTTCCTGCAGGTGCTGAAGCTAATTCCAATGTAAAACCCCCTTTTTATTATTCACTCAGAAAGGTTATACCCTGTCCAACGTGTTATTCTCCTGAGTTGGAGCCGCTTCTATTGGAGAGACTGGTAGTCGATCCCCTGGTGCTTGAAAGGGTGAAGGTGGAGGCCCTGCTGGCCACATCCATGGGCCTCAGGCCCTCCAGCCAGGTAACCATCCCCGCCGAGCTCCCCGGGGGGGCTTCCATGGGGGGGGAGATAGACCAGAGGGCCCTCCCCCGCCTGGAGGAGGTGAAATCTATCCTGGAGCCCCGGGAACGGTTGAAGGCCATCCAAGGGGTGAAGAAGGTCTTGGCCTCCCTCTTCGAGGAGGTGGTGGAGGCCTCTCCGGAGTACGAGGCCTTGATGGGTTGGGCCAAGGAGCTGGGCCTCAGGGTCAACCAGGTGGAGGTGAGGCCCACCGTCCACGAGGTCTACCTCTACAGGGATAGGTCCACGGGGAGGGCCCTCAGGAAGCTCATGGGGGAGAGGAACCGCATACGGAGGAGGGTGCAGAGGAGGCCGGGGATGGACACCACCGCAGTACGCTTCGCCTACCCCGAGGAGTTCCAGGAGGAATGGGTCCGTGGGCTGGGGAGGCTGCTGGGGTACCCCCAGTGCTGCGTCGACCGGTACGCCCGGGAGAGGGTTCAAGGCGTTAACGTGGAGGAGAGGGCCAGCCGCCAGTTGAAAGAGGCCCAGAGTGAGGGGGCTGTAGACCCCTACGCGTACTACACCGCCTACTTCTTCCCCTGCAGCCCCAGCTGCCCGGAGGCCTCCAAGCTGGGCCGAGAGTGGCTGCAGGCCTTCCAAGAGGCCGACCCCAGGCTGGGGGAGCTATACAAGGGGGTCCTCCAAGAAAACCTGGAGAGGGTGCTGAGGCAGCCCGAGGAGATACGGCGTTATTTGGAGATGTTTAGGAGGAGGGGCTAAGCCCCCGGGTAGGGCGGGGGGTACTCCCCCTGCTCCACCTCCACTCGCTCCACCTTGAAGACCACGGGCCTCTCGGAGTCGGGGCAGCTGTAGTACTTGATCTTGTCCACGTAGTCCCAGGGCTCTGAGACCTCCCTGGTAAGGGCGCTGGTGAGGGGGAGGATGGCGCTGAAGGCCGCCAGGCATACGGCGTCCGTCTCCTCCAAAACCAGGCGGCCCGGGTTACCCACAACCGTAACCCTGTCACCAACCCTGTACATCTTGCAGGGCCCGGAGACATGGGTGGGCCCCCCATCCAGGCTCCTGGGCTCCCCCACCTCCACTACGGTGAAGACCACTTTATACATGGGTTTACAGAGCCCCCGAACCCATTAAAGGGTTAGCCCCTGCTCCATAGCAAGGCTTAAACCGGGGGCTGGGGCAAGGCGATACGGCTTGCAGTACCACTTGGTCTTGACGGAGAGGTGTAACAAGCACTGCATCTATTGCGGGGGGACCAGGCACATCGAGGGCCTGCCGCTAGAGGTCTCCTACGACCTGGAAGACCTCGTGGCCTTCCTCTCACAGGACCCGGAAGCCGTCATCGGCTTCTACGGGGGGGAGCCCCTCTTGGCCCTGGAGCTGATGTACGAGGTGTTAGACCGGGTCCCCGCCAAGGCGTTCACTCTTCAGACCAACGCCACCCGCCTCCACCAGGTGGAGGATCGCTACCTCCACCGCCTCCACACCATCCTGGCCAGCATCGACGGCCCCAGGGAGGTGACCGACATCAACAGGGGGCCGGGCACCTATGATACTGTGCTGGAGAACGTGGCCCAGGTGGAGGACAGGGGGTACAAGGGCGACGTGGTGGCTAGGATGGCCTTCAGCCGCTACGGGGACATATACCGGGATGTCACCCATCTTTTGGGCCTCAAGCGGCCCCGCTTCCCCCATGTCCACTGGCAGCTGGATGTCTTCTGGTCGGAGCTGGATAGCTGGACCGACCTGGAGGGGTGGCTACAGAGATACGAGGAGGGCGTAACCAGGCTGGCGGCCATCTGGGGGGAAAGCCTCCGAAAGGGCGCCCCCCTAGGAATAGTGCCCTTCATCCCCGTCTTCAAAACCCTCCTCACCGGCGAGGAAACCCCCCACGTGCGCTGCGGAGCGGGGTCCACCAGCTTCGCCATAATGACCGACGGCTCCATCCACGTCTGCCCGGTAGCCCCCGAACTCCCCTACAGCCGGGTAGGCCACATAACCACCACCACCCCCCAGGAGCTAAGGAACATCCTCCCCGTGGGCCCCCCCTGCACCACGTGCAGCGAGAGAGGGGTCTGCGGGGGGAGATGCCTCTTCGCCAACCAGAACATGTTCTGGGGGAGGAAGTGGTTCAACAGGGTTTGCCAGACCACGCGTCACATGATCAACGAGCTACGGAGGCTGGTGCCCCTGGCCGAGAGGCTTATCGAGGAGGGGGTTCTAGACCCCCACGCCTTCGACTACCCTGAGATCAACAA
>CAYWWV010000048.1:0-6437 GCA_964462185.1 uncultured Candidatus Bathyarchaeia archaeon
AAAGACGCTATTGGAGTTGTTAAAAGAAAGGTTTAGGACTGTTTAACATAGTTTAATCTTACCCGTCGCCAATTCTTGGCAGAAGGCCTCCAGGTCTTCAAATTCATGGTTTATTATCTCGTCTATCTGGCTGAAGAGGTCTTTGACCTCTACTGTTTTCTCGGGTACGATCTGGATGGAGACAACGCTGGGCTCGTTGATAGGGCGCCCAATCTGGCTCAGAAGCCATACATATACCTCCTTCACACCCCCCACAGAGCCATATATTCGATCGGCAATCCGATAGCAAAGCGCGTTGTATATCTTGCCAACGTGGCTCGTGGGGTTCTTACCTGCGGCTGCTTCGCTGCTCATGGGGCGGTTCAAAGGTATTACCCCAACTACGTTGTTCCCCCTACCTACCTGCCCAGAGTCACCCGCCTCGGCGCTTGTCCCCGTCACAGTGAGATACAAACCGTCGATACCCCTACCCTCCACATCTAAAACATTTAGATCGAAAGAAACAGCATCAAAGTCATAGCGATCATCCAAGAACTCACGTATAGCGGCCTCTATTTCCCGACGCTTTCTGAAGTAATCCGACTCACTGGAGACAAAGCGGTCAACCATGGCCATGGCGACTGTGAGGTTGACACGATTCTTTTTCCTCAACCCCATAATCTTGACGTCCTCCCCGCTCTCCGGGAAGCTTTTCTTAAATGCCTTAGAGTTGATATGCCCCTCCAACTCCAGAACCATTCGCTCTAGACCCGACAAAGGAGCGTAGCCGACGGCGGCGGAGGTGTCATTAGCCCCCAGGAAGTCGCCTCCCCGTTCAAATATGTCCTTCAACGCTATGGAACCAGGCTTGATTTCGCTCTGGTAGACCACGTGTTTCTGGGGGTCTAAGAATCGAAGGTTTTCCTTGAACCACTCCTTCGCGCTTCGCTCCGCTATCTCAACCACTGGAACCTCGTCGTCGCCTACTGTGAAGGTAGCCCTATCCCCGAAGATCAACTTCATCGGCTCCAGGACCTCCCCCCCATCGAACTGGGGCAGGGATGCCCCAGCGGCTAGAAGACTCTTATCCACATTATGGTGCAGAACCCGGCCGTACCTCTTGAGGTACTCCTTTGAGAGCTCCACCGAGACCCGATTCATTATCGAGTCGCAGATGGTGTCGGGGTGCCCCACCCCCTTTCTCTCAACGATCTCGAGGGCCTGGTCTTCTACCGACTGCCTACTCAGCTCTTTAATGAAAAGGTTCTCCAACTGAACCACCTGTACCCAATGGAATCTCAGTTAAAACCCAAGCCCATTATTTAAACACACGCATAGGATTCTACCACTAATATTACGATTGGAATATTCAACTTTTTGTGTCTAAATGTTTTATATTTCTTAAGAAACACTATAACCCCGGTGGAACGCTAGGTGGAATAAGATGGACGACAAAACCCTCGGCTATGTCATAATGGTTGTGACCCTGGCGGTTATGGCCGCCTACTTTGTCTGGCTCTTCCCTGGACTATTTGGAGGGGCCTGCGCGTGGCTGATCAAGTACAGTGAGTGGGCAATTAAGTTGCCCGTTATTTTAGCGGTGTATATGATTTTATTCATCATTCTCTGGATCGGGTACACTATGGCTACCACTCCCCCTCCGGTTCCTCTGGACACGCCTCTGGACCTTGATTCCGAGTTCGACGACGGGGAGGAGGAATCCGAGTCGGATGAGGGTGAGGGTGATGAGGGCGAGCAGTCTTAAATTGGAGTGATCAGCGCTTCTTTCTATTTCGTGTTAAAACCGCCTTTGTTTTTCCACGTTTTTTGTTTTCTTGTGTATTGCTCTCATTTGTTGAAAATAACTACGTGTAAGAATCCGGAGGAAGCCAGACCACATTTAACAGCTTCATGTAACAAAACGCGTAGAAAGCGAAACAACTTTGTTAAACTCTTGTAAAAAGGGGGAGAGTTCTGAGCTACCTCAGGGATATGGATCAACCGATAATATGGATCATACCTCTATCCGCCCTCATATTAGACGCCTTACTGCTGGGCGTCAACATGCTTCTCGGATTCATCCCAGTATCAGTGTTGCACTTCCTGTTCCCACTCGCCTCCGGCCTGGTCTGCTCCACCGTATCCAGCTTCATATTTGAGGCCTCCAAGGGCAGGAACAACACCGTTTTCCTATGTGTGAGCCTATCCCTATTGGCAGGTTACGGGTCTTTTAGGATGTTGGCCCACATCCTTAGTTTTAATGTGATCGAGTCGGGGCTCTCGGCCGCATCCCCCATTAATGAGTTATTGTCGAATATCGCGCTCACCGTTCTCCCAGGGCTATTCGTTGGTGCCTTCGTGGGCGGGGGCTTCGTATTGGTCCCCTCCACAGGTGAGGTCCATGAGGAGGTAGTTGAGCCCTCTACTGTGGAAATCGTTAGAGAGCATGGATTTGTGAAGATTTGTCGCAGGTGTGGTAGTTTAATGCCCTATGATTCCCTGTACTGTGATCAGTGTGGGGGGGCCCTCAAGAGGAGTGTTGCCCCTCCCCCCAAGTATTGTAGGTATTGTGGCAAGAAGTTGAGCTTCGTCGGGAGTTTCTGTCCCGAGTGTGGAAAGGAGATAAACCTGGTCTCCAAGCCTAAAGTCTACGTGGAGTCTCAGTGAATCCTGGCATCGACTCTGACCTTGTAGAACCCGGGGCTGTATTTGGAGACCTTTACCCCGCCCAGGGGTTCCACGGTTCTTTGAAGCTTTTTCGCCGTGTTTTCTATTAGGTGGTATGCTTCCGAGTAGAGGTCGCTCTCGGGGGCCCAGTGGTAGAAGTGTAGTATGCCTCCGGGTTTCACCATGGGTATAGCCACATCAAGGAATCTGTGGGCCCCTTTGGGCAGGGGGGTGAGGACGCGGTCAAACTGTTTTCCCAGTTTGGGGCAGACATCGCGTACATCTCCCTCCAGGGCTTGGACCCGGCCCTCCAGGTGGTTGAGCCGGATGTTTTCCAAACAGTATCTATGGGCGTCTGGGTTTAACTCGATGCAGGTGCAGCGAACAGTGGGGTTTTTCCTAGCTATTACTATGGCAAAGGGCCCTACGCCGCTGAACATAACTAAAACTTCTTCGCCACTGGCTACAAGCTTGGCGATCCTTTCTCTCTCAGTGCTTTCCCTCGGCGAAAAGTAGGTTTTCCGGGGGTCCAGTCGAAACCTGCAACCAGACTCCATATGGATAACCTCCGTGTCAGGGTCGCCTTTGATTAGCGTAAACTCCCTTAGCCTAAGCTCTCCCTTTCTCTGAGTTTTTTTTCTTAGCACACTCTTAACGTTCTTGTGTTGCTCCATGATGGCGTCTGCGATGAGGAGGGCGTGTTTATTCAGCTCGCATGGGATTTCAACTATGGCCACAGCCTTCTCCCTGGACCCTATGATGTCGAAGCTTGAGGGGACGACTTCGAGCAGATTTTCGGGTAATCTATGCTGCAGACTAGCTCGAAGCTTCATAACCAAAGGGCTTACCACTCTGATCTAGAAAATAGAGCGCTCCCCTATCTTCCTTGCCAGTTTGCCTCTTGCCCGGATCTCTTCCTTGAACATGTCCTCGGGTCTAATATCGTCTCTGGTCTTCCTCTTCACCGTTAAGCCACACACCCCGTTGTCGAGTAGCTGTCTTTTGAGGCAGATGGCGTAGTTGCATTTTGTGGGGTCACATGGCTCGCTGGTCCAATTACACCAAGCGGTTTTCCCTCTGAAGGTGAGAGCCCTCTTCCCGCATTTAAAAGAGCGACATTTTGGGTAGCATTTTTGATTGGATGCCAAAGTGCCTAACACCAAAATTTTTTGGTTTAATCCTTCTACTCGAAGGATTTAAAGCTTACCGGGAGGAGCCAGAGGGATTAAAGCTCGAAAGGACTTGTGGTTGGTGGAACCCTATTTCACATCTAGAATCCTTTAATATTCCACCCAGGGGGTTCCACCAGACGCTGTATGTCTACCGTGGATAGGGTCCTCATTGTTGACGACGACGCTTTTCTAAGGGAGACACTGGTCCAGCTGTTGGAACTCGAAGGATACCATGTGGAGGAGGCTTGCACAGGGGAGGAGGCCCTTGTGAAGATCCAAGCGGCGTTTTACCATTTGGTGGTTATTGACGTTAAGCTCCCTGATTGTTCCGGGGTTGAGATCCTATCATCGGTTAAGAGGCTCTCCCCCCGGACCAAGAAGATTCTGATAACCGGCTTCCCCGACCTGGAGTCCGCCATATCATCGGTCAACGAGAGGGCCGACGCATACATCGTTAAGCCCTTCGATCCCTCGCATCTCATACGTAAAGTAAGGGAGTTGTTGTTTGAGCAGAAGAGGGAGCTGCAGTTCACCCAGAAGAGGCTTCTGGAGTATATTCAGAACCGTGTAAAGGAGCTTGAGTCGTCGCTAGGGGGGATGGGCTAGTATATGGGTGTAGGCCAGGAGGATTTGGTTTCCATGGGGTGCGTGGCGGCAAATAGGGCCCGGTTTAGCGCTATGTTCCTCGAGACCCTAAAGGAGGTTTTGGTCTTTAGCGATGTGGTTTTGAAGTACGTGGAATACAAGACTGGGTGCCCCAGGGGGGAGGTGGTCTTCAAGCCTGAGTGTCTGTCGGAGGGGTTGAGGGACCTTTTTGGGGATAGTTCTGTGGGCTTGGAGAAGATCTTGGCTGAGCGTTTTGCTGCTAAGATGAGTGTGGAGTTTTGCGAGCCTGGCGAAGGTTTGTGTGTTTTTCTAAGGGATGCTTATAGTAGGTATCTTGGTGAGCAGTATCAATAGGTTGGTTTTGTTTTGCTTGGGGTGTTATTGTTTATAGTTTGTTAACAATCGTTAATTCTAAATATCTGGTTTAAGGTTTAACGGGTAAAGGAATTTGGTATGCCTCAAAAATCTGGAACCCCTAAGAGTGTGCTGTTAGCCACGAGAGTTACGCCTAGGATTAGGGATATAGTGGTTCAAATGGCTGCTCGTGAGGGCTTGAATGTGAGCGAGTGGCTTAGAAACCTCATAATAATGGAGTTGAAGAAATCCGAGGCTTTGCCCAATGTGCTGCGGGTTCCCAACTTGGATTTGGAGTTAGATGATCATGAGTGAGAGGGTTTCCACGGGTAACCCTGAACTGGATAAGCTTCTAAACGGGGGTTTCCTGAGGAACAGCATGATCCTACTGGCGGGAAACCCTGGAGCCGGTAAGACTATTCTTTCAGCTCGCTTCATCTATGAAGGGGCTCTGAAGGGTGAGCCTGGGGTTTACGCTTGTTTTGCTGAAACCAGGAAGCGCCTTCTACAAGACATGAAGAAGTTTGGGATGGATTTTGAGCCTCTGATTAGGCGTAGACTGGTTGAGGTTTTGGATCTGAGTATTGGGAGTGAGACTGAGGTCCAGTCGGCTCTTAACCAGATTTTTGAAGCCATTACCACCCTCAGGGCTAAGAGACTGGTGGTGGACAGCGTTGCCGCTATGGCTATGGGACTGGAGACGGAGTTTGAGAAGAGGCATCTGATTAGGCTGCTTTACAGGTTGATTTTGAAGACGGGTTGCACCACTATTGCTATCACGGATATTCCTTGGAACAGCGACCGGATTGGGGAGAGCATCGAGGAGTTTGTGGCCGATGGGGTGATACTGATGGAGCACAAGTATGATGAGAATGACACTTTGACTCGGCGGATCCGGATAACCAAGATGCGTGGGACGGATCACACCAAGAAGACTCACAGATATAAGATAACCTCAAAGGGGCTGGAAATCTCCTTGGATTAGCCGTAGACGTCCAGGTCTAGTTCTTCTATTTCATCTGTTCTCCTGTATTTGATGTAGAGATATGCCGCCAGGGCTAGGGCTATGGTTATGGCCAGGGCTACTAGTATGTGGAAGACTTTGATTTCTCTTCCCAGGAGGGTTATTGTCAGCTCCTTGCTTTCGATTTCTTGGGCTATTTGGATTGTTTTCTGGGTTTCCTGGGTTTCGTAGCCTGGTTTGGATGCGGTGATTCTCAGCTTCAGCTGTTCGTATTTCTGGGTGAGCCGGGCCTCGGCGACTCCGTCTCCATCGGTGTAGTCGTCGCTCTCCAGGATCACTCCTCCCAGCGCGCTCCACTCAACCCTGACATTTGGGAGGGGGTGTCCCTCTGCTGTTGCCTGTATTTGTATTGTGAAGGTCTGGTTTATTTTGATGGTTGGGGGGGTGGTTAGGGTTAGGTTGAAGTTCTTGGTTATGGTTTCCAGGGTTGCCTCTGCTGGTTCCAGGCTGGGAGCCGTGGCGGTGATTTCCGTGGACCCTGGGAGACCCGTGCATTGGAATGATACTGTGATGTAGTTGGTGTCTTTTGGGAGTAGGGCTGTCTCGGGGAGTAGCCCAATGGCGGTGTTGGTTGACAGCAGGGTTACCTCTGTGTCTCTCCTGGCGTTCACAGGGTTTCCCTCCTCGTCCAATAG
>CAYWWV010000048.1:6537-8962 GCA_964462185.1 uncultured Candidatus Bathyarchaeia archaeon
AGGGGCGCCCCGAGGAGTTGAAGGTGTTGACAAGGTCGCTTCCAGGCTCGAAGCCGGTTGCCTGGGCAGATATCAGGGCCGTTCCAGGGCGGCTCCCCACTATCTCGAATAAGGCGACGCCGTAGTTGCGGCCTTGGGGGATGACCAGGCTGGGGGTGACCCGGCAAATGGTCGAGTTGGACGAGGTTATCCTCACGTGTACGTCTTGGAGGGCTGTGAAGGGCTCCCCGTTGCTGTCCAGTAGTTGGACCGTTACATTGCCCTTGGCCCCTGGGACCGCTGGCTGGGAGTTAGGGTGGGCGTAGACCTTGAGCCTTGCGTCGAAGTTGGAACCTAGGACCTGGAGGTAGGCTTCACCGGGTTGGAAGTTGGGGGCGCCAGCTGTGACGATGCCGAACCCGGCTTTCCCGGAGGACTTGAAGACGGCCTTGACGTAGGACTTCCCCTCAGGGATAACCACGACGGGTTCCACTGAGCCGATCTCCTCGTTGGTTAAGCTGAGGTAGATGCGGGTTTCTTCGGGGGCCAGGTAGGGTTCCCCCTTGGGGGTTTGAAGCTCCACGGTGATGATCTCGTGTCTCCCGCCGTCGGCTGCAATTATGTCTGGGGCTATGTGGACCACTATTTGGGGGGAGGATTCGGATGCCAGGGTTGTGGGGAGGAGGCAAAGCATCAGTAGGATTAGGGCCAGGGCGTTCCTCTTGAAGGGGGGGTTTTCCATATTGGCCACCGGTTTTAGTGGAGTTGCCTGGTTTTTTCAGGTTTTTTATTGGAGGACGCTGCCACATGTTTTTTCAGTGCCGTTAACAGATCGTTCTCTTTCTCTACTGTGTCTAGGAGCTGGTTTATCTCCGCCATGTAGTCCTCGGGTTTCTCGTCTTGCCCCAGGAGGAATCCGAGGATTGTGTCTTGGTTCCTCTTGAGGAGTCCCAGCTTGGCCTCCTTGAGGTTTACCAGGATTTGCTCCTCTTCCGAGCCCAGCTTGTCGTGGAGTTGATAGAGGGCTTTGAGGGTTTCGCTGGTCACTGTTGGGGGGAGGCTGAATTCTTTGGGGTGTTTCCTCACGGTGATCTTCTTGTTTTTTTGTTTCAGTAGTAGGAGCTTGAGTTGTTTGGGTTGGGGTGGTTGCTGGGGCAGGGTTACGGTTTTAAACCATTCCCCCCTGGTTGACCCGCTTTCCACGTCCTCGGGGCTCAGGAAGCCGTGCTCTATGGCCCTGTTTAGGAGGGTGGGTTTATTGGAGGCCCTCGTTATCTGGTCTACGATCTCTCTTCGCTTGGCCACGTATTCCTCGGGGGATATCTTGTCCTCGGTGAACTCCTTGTCCAGGGTTTTGAGTAGCTCCACCTGGCGGGCCATGGCGTCGGCTTGCTGGGTTATGGTTTCCGTTAGGTCGATGGTGGGTGGCTGCCGTGGCTGGGGGGTTGCGGTTGGCGCTGTGGGTATGGCTTGGAGGAGTTCGCCGGCGGGGACTGTGAGGGTGGGTGCTAGGACGTTGGCGCCGGTGAGGTGTTGGATGTCGGCGCTGGTCTTCCAGGCTTCGATGCATAGCTGGCATACGTCTAGGGGTATCTCGTCGACGTCGATGGGGCACACCCTGGTTGGGATGAAGGCGCAGTGTCTAGGGCTCATGGAATCCCCCCAGGTTCTCCTTTATGTTGGGCCAGAACAGGTAGACCACTAGGAGTAGCCCTGCGACGGCCAGTCCCGAGGGTGTGCGGATCCAGAGGAATACCCGCCCCACGCCGGGGAGGGCGGCTTTCTGTACGCCTATTATGTCGCTGGGTTTTATCAGCCAGGGATCTATGCTGGGGTTGTTGTCGCCCTTGGTTCGGAAGTAGACTTCGTTGGCGTCGTAGCTTACCTCCACCACCCTGTGGGTTACCAGGGTTCCCCCCATGTAGTTGGCTGGGGGTTTGAAGGTGACTATGTCGCCCACCTTGATTTCGGTGGGGGCTACGCCTTTGACGTATATGAGGTCCCCCACATTGAGGGTGGGCTCCATGCTCTCGGTGGTGACCACCATGAGGGGGGTGAAGTTGTTGCTCAGGTAGGCGGCGGCGAGGTAGGTTTCGATGAGGAGGGTTAGTAGTAGGAGGGTTTTGATGTGGCTTGTGAGTTGTTGGTTGGTTAGCCCTAGTTTTTGGCTTAGGGGCTGGTCCAGCTCCAGTGGTTCCTCCTCGAAGAGGCTGTAGGGCTCCTGGGTTGGGGTCTCACCGCTTTTGATGGCTAGGACTCTTCCTGTGTTGTCTCTTACCATCACCAGTTTTGGCTGGGTTTGTTGGTTTGCTTCGCTTGAAAAACTCGTTATTGCGTCTATTCCCAGGTAGAATAGACCTCCCACTATCGCGCCGTTTAGGCCGATGAAGGGAGCCATCTGCATGATGGGCATGGTGCCGCGTATGATCATCAGGGCCATGAAGCT
>CAYWWV010000049.1:0-8591 GCA_964462185.1 uncultured Candidatus Bathyarchaeia archaeon
GGCTGAGTCGGAGGGCCCGGGCAAAGGAGCCCGATTCACCTTCACCCTATCCAAAGCAGAGTTGGCTGACGATGGCTAAGATTCTAGTGGTTGACGACGAGGAGGACGTATTGGAGCTGGCCAGGGTATTCCTGGAGGCTGAGGGCTACACGGTGCAAACCGCGGAGAGTGGCGAGGAGGCCCTGGCTAGGCTTGAGGAGGATAGGCCCGACCTGGTTTTGCTGGACGTTGTGATGCCTGGCCTCAGCGGTTTGGATGTGTGTAGACGGCTTAAACGGGACGAGTCTACGCGGGGGATACCTGTGGTGATATTCACCGCGCTGGGAACGGAGGTGGACATGATGTTGGCGGAGGGGGACAAGGCTGACGGGTATCTCCAGAAGCCCTTCACCAGGAGCCTGCTCCTCGAGAAGGTGAAACAGTTCCTAGGAAACTCAGCATGAACAGGGTTTTGGTTGTTGAAGACGAGGACGATGTTAGAGAGCTTTTGAAGACCATTCTCACGGGCAACGGCTTCGAGGTGTTCACAGCTAGCTCGGGGGAGGAGGCCTTGGTTAAGGTGGGGGAGGTGGAGCCTGATTTGGTGGTGTTGGACTTGGTTCTGCCTGGGCTGAGTGGGTTGGAGGTTTGCAGGTTGTTGAAAAGCAAGGAGTCTACTCGGTGTGTCAAGGTTTTGTTTGTGTCTGCGTTGGATAGGGATGTGGACCTCAGGTATGCGTTTGAGGCGGAGTGTGATGGTTATTTGGTGAAGCCTTTTACGGTTGCTGAGTTGTTGTTGTCTGTGGACAGGGTTCTAGCGGGTGAAAAGTTTTTGAAGCTGTCTGAGGCTGCGGAGTAGTCAACCAGATTTCCAAGGGAGTCCTTGTGGGTGTGGGATTCAACTGCGTTGAGGCTTATTGGCTTAATGATTCTATTTTCTCGGTTGTTTTCCTTGAGAGAGGTTTCGGGTTAACCCTTCTCTCGGCTGTTTTAGAATGGCTTTGGCTTTATTGGGGGTGTTAAGTTTTATACGGGTTTGCAGGGGTTATGGTTTGGATGTCAAGCGCTACTCTGAGGAACAAGATAGGCGTGCTCTTGCTGGAGCGCCCCATGACTCTCAAGGAGATAGCCGCGGAGCTGGGGGTGACCGAGAAGAAGGCCTACAGCCTTTTGAAGAACATGTTCCAGAACGAGAGGGTGGACAGCTTCAAGGATGTGGACGGCCTCAGGAAGTATCGGTGCACCCCTGCGGAGGCCGAGGCAGCCCGGAAGAGGAAGGCCCGGGCTGAGAAGAGGGCCAAGAAGAAGGGGTAGTGGTCAAGGGTTTTAAGCCCGGCGCCCAATTGGACAGCCATGAAGAACTACGGCGTCAGCCACGAGTCAGGCCCCTTGAGGAGGGTTTTGCTCCACCACCCCGGTAGGGAGCTGGAGCTGGCCAACAGGGACCCCCAGGCCCACCACTTCGACCAAGCCGTTGATGTTAAGCGCTTCGCCGAGGACCATTGGAAGCTGGTGGAGGCGCTGAGGGAGGCGGGTGTGGAGGTTCTACTGGTGCGCGAGCTGGTCGGGGGCAACCCTGAGGCGCTGGAGCAGAGCTACAAGGCCCCCAACCTGGTCTTCACCCGGGACAGCAGCTCCATGACCAATGAGGGCGCCATGTTGTTCCGCATGGGTCTGCCCAGCCGCAGGGCGGAGACTCCTGTGATTAAGGCTGCCTACCAGGCCTTGGACATCCCTGTGGCCTTGGAGATGGAGGCCCCGCACACCTTTGAGGGTGGGGGCCTAGCGCTGTTGGAGGGCGGGGCCGCGGTGGCGGGGCTCTGCGAGAGGGCCACCCAGGGGGCCTTGGACCTGTTGGCCGGCTTTCTGCTGGGTAGACGCCTCGTTGACCTGTTCATCCAGCTCAATATGCCCCCAGGGGCCATCCACATCGACGGGGAGTTCTGCGAGCTCCCTGGGCGGGTGGCCGTGGTCCACCCCCAAGTCTTGGAGGGGGTGGAGGCTGTCTTCCAGACCCGGGGAGAGAGGTGGGTGGGGAGCTTCCCGGATTGGCTGAGGGAGACTGGGTGGGATATTATCGAGATAACCGATGAGGAGTGCTGGAATATGGCTGCCAACTTCCTGGTTGTGGACCGGGACCTGGCTTTCCACTATACGGGGAACCCCAGGGTGATGGCTGAGTGCCAGGATCGGGGCATAGATGTGGTTCAAATACCCGGGGATGAGATGCGTAAGGGGATGGGGGGGATACATTGCATGACCTGCCCCATCCTAAGGGTCTAGTCTTCCTCCCCGTAGATGAGTTTAAGCTCATCCAATGTGAGCTTCTCGCCGCTCTCCATCTTCCGGAGAGCCTCCCTCCGCAGGGCCTCCCTGCGCTCCTCCAGGGTGAGCCTCCTCATCTCCTCCAGCTTGGCCTCTCTGCTCCGGAGCCCCTCCCTAATGGCCTTTGCCTCCTGGGAGACCAGGGCCATATCGGCCTTCAAGGCCTCCAGCTCCTTCAGCTTCTCCACCACCCTACCGTGGGCCTGGTCGGCCTTCTTCTTCTCCTCCTTGGCCAGGTCGTATAGGAGTATCATTTTTTCGTGGTGTTCTTGGCTCTGGGCGGCGAGTCTCTTTATCTCCTCCCGTAGGGCTAGGACCTCGGCCTGGGTGGCCATCTTGTCGGCCAGGTGGTCGAGTTTCTGGTCCCGCTTGGCCTCCACCCTTTCCAGGGACTCTAGGGTCTGCCTTAGCTTGGCCGCCTTTCTCACCACCTCCTCCTCCCTCTCCAGCATCTCCCTGGTGGGGGTGGTGGATACCTCCCACTCCAGGCGTTGGAGGTCGGATATCACCTTCCGCTTGCTGGGAAGCCTCTGGTATTCCTCCTTGAGGGCGTTGTCCAGGCTTTTCAAGGCCTGGCTCTTCCTGGAGAGCTCGGCCACCAAGGGGCCTAGGCTCTGCTTGATCTCCTTAATCCGCTGGTTCAACCGATCCCTCTCTTCCCGGTGTTTCCCCGCCTGCTCCCGGGCAGACTTGGAGGACTTGTTGAGCCTCTCCCTCTCCTCCCTCAGCCGCCCTAGCTCCTCGTATAGCTTGGCCCTCCTGGCACGCATCTCTCGGAGCTGGTCCTCCAAGGCGTCCAGCTTCTCCTCCTGGGCCACCCCTACGCCTCCGCTCCCTTCACCTCTCCCCAGGCTATAAGCAATTCTATGGGGTTGGGGTTAGACTCAACTCTATCTCGGGCTTCCCCAGGAGGGTGTTGGCCACGTAGCATTTGGAGGCCTCCTCCAGGAGCTCCTCGGCCTCCTGGGGGCCCAGGGGTTGGCCGAGCTCCACCTCCAAGTGGAACTTGGAGCACCTGGAGGGGTTCCCCTGGCTCACCCTTATCTTGAAACGGTGGGGCAAACCCTTCTTCCTGAGGTATGAGACCAGGTGCATACCCGTGCAGAGGCCCAGGCTCGCAGCCATCAGCCTCCCCGGGCTCAGCCCCTCGGGGGCGCCCTTCTTATCCCTCTTGCTGCTCACCACCTTGAATCCCTCTGCCTTTGCTTCTAGGAGCCAGCCCTCGATTTGGGTGATCTCAACGACCATGTTGGTGGTGTTGGTGGATGAATGTTTTTAGGGGTTGCCCTTGCGGGCTGGTATTATTTTTATTTCGCATCTGTGATCTAAGGTTTGCGTGGGCCTTGGTAGCTCAGAGGTAGAGCGGCAGCCTTGTAAGCTGTTGGACGCGGGTTCGAATCCCGCCCGAGGCTCCAAAGCGTTCTACTTGGCCTTCCTCTTCCTCTTGGGTTTGGGGGCCTCCCCATGTTGCTTACGGTAGTGCTGCTTCATACCGGCCTCGGAGTTGAACTCCTCCCCGCAGATGGGGCAGGGGACCGCGACCATGGTTACCTCCACGTTTTTCCCCACCAGGCGGCTGGTTAGGGCTCGGAGGAGTTTCTCCCCCTCCGCGTAGGTGTATTTGTCCGCCTTTACCTTGATGCCTATGGTTAGGTTGAACTTGGAGAACTCCTTGTCGTCTCTCTCTAGGCCCACCGTCTTGACGGTGCCCTGGTATGAGTTCTTTTTAGCCATGTGTCCACCTGGGCCCTCACCTTGATAGGAAGGGGTGTGAATATATAATTATCCTCTTTTTTTGAGATAATCCTTTTGTCTACCCCTGGCCTTGGCTGGGCTTCCCCCTCCGGTAGCTCAGAACGAGCTCCACCAGCTTCCTGCTGTCCACCTCAGCCCTGCTACGCCAATCCAGATACAGCACACCCCCCTCGCCCTCACCCAGGTAGCCCTCCGCTATGTATTTCTCCAGGTTGAGCTTTACCCTCCACCCCGGCAGCTTCTCCTCGAGAATCCGCTCCACCTCCCGCCTGGGCGCCTTCCCCTGCTTGGATATGATGTAGGCCACCGCCACCGCTAGGCCCGCGATGTCGTCGATCCTCCAACCGATGGTTTTGGCGGTTTTCTGGTCCACGGTGCCCCTCATGGTGATGTAGTATCGGGCGTCTTGGAGCTGGTCTGGGGTGGGGTCCACGGTGTCTGGGTCGTCCAGGACGCGGGTCACCTTGAGGTCGAGGGGTTGTAGTTGCTTGTCCAGGGCCTCCAGGATGTTGAGCCAGTCGGGGCCCAGCTCCTTCCTCAGCTCCCACCCCCTCACCCCTGGAAGCTTGTGGTGGGTGAAGAACAATAGGTGGGCGGCTGTCTTGACCTTGGCCTGGTAGGGGGCTCTTACTCTTCTCTCCATCTCTTCCACTCCTCGTAGTCCACCATGATGGGGAGGCTGGTCTTCAGCTCCTCTCCGGCTGGTTGGGGCTTGGGGTTGTGGGTTATGGTGTATTCCCCGCTCATCCTATCCCAGTGGGCCTGGGCGTAACCCGCCCCCACCAGGAAGGCAGTCAGGTAAGCCCTCCGCACCGTCTCCTCGTAGGTCCCGGCGCCCACCCAATCCCAGTAGGGGATGGTTCCGCCGGGGCCCACCCGCTCCCCCAGCTCCGCCCACAGGGCCTCCAGCGCCTCTGTGAAGCCCTCCTCCGGTATGAGGCCCAGCCTACGGGCCTCGTCCTCGCTGGTGTACCCCGTCTCCCTTTCCTCCACCTGGATGCCCCTCCACCGGGTCTCCAGGGGGGCCAGGTCTCCCCAGTATGCCAGGCTGTTGGCCAGGGTCTGGGCGCTTATCTGGCCCATGTCCACCACGGGGTGCCACGACCGCAGGAAGACCTGGGCGATGGCCCCCAGGTCCAAGGCCCTGAGGCTCTCAGCCAGGAGGAAGGGGTCCTTGTAGAGGGTGGTGGATTTGTGGTGTATCCACTTGCCTTGCTCCTCCAGCACCAGGGTGAGCTCTTTGAGGGCTTGGGCGTTTAGGCAGAGCTCGCGGGAGGTCTTGACCTGGGGGTAGTGTTTCCTGATGACCTGGATGACGTACTCGAAGTCTATGTCGAAGGGGTCTATGGCCCCCCTCTGAACCATGCGGCAGAGGTCTATGATGCTCTCCAACTCACTCATACTAGTCCTCCACTATTCGGGGCTGGGAGGTGGCGTCGGTCTTGTGGACCATGATGATGTGCACGTCCTTCCCCTTGAAGGTGACTTGGCTGGGGGTGATGGCCATGTATTGGCCTCGGCTGCCCTCCATGGCCGAGACGATGAACTCGCTCACCACCTCCTTGTTCTGGGGGTCCATGTGTAGGTCGAACTCGTCCACAGCCCTGAAGGGGCTCAACACGTTTTGCTGGAGGGCCAGGAGGAAGGCCATGACCCCGCTGCTTCTCTCCCCCCCGCTGTGGGTGTAGGGGTCGAGGACGGTGGGTGGGGCCCCCTTGAAGCCCACATATATCTCCAGCCCCGCGGAGTCGATGTCGTGGCTGTTGATGAGCCTCACCTCCCCCGTGGCCTGGAGCCTCCTCAGCAGCTCCTTATACCGCTGGTTCACCTCCTCCAACAGGTTCTCGATGACTTCCCTCCACCGCCGGGCCCGCTCCTCTATCTCCAAGAGCATCCTCTTCCTGTTTTCCCGCACCTCGTGGATCCGCTGCTGGATCTCCTGGAAGGTCTGGTTGTAGTTCTCGTACATCTCCCGGGCCTCCTCGGGTACGTTGGCCAGCGCCATGAGCAGGCCCTGGGTCCTCCTAATCTCGTTGAGGACCTCCTCGCTGCTCCTACCCGTCTCCACCCTGGGGCCCCTGAGCTCGGCCTCGGCTATGGCGTCGTCCAGGTCTGCCTGGGCCTGGCTCTCCTCCCCCTGGAGGGCCCTCAGCTTTCTTTCTAGTCTGCTCCTCCTGTCCTTCAGTAGGGCCAGGTGGATGCGCGCCTCGATGTATTGGTTGTTGGTTTGGCTCCACTGGTGGGCCAGCTCCTGGGACTGGTTCACCAGCTTGGAGACCTCCTCCTCCGCCATCCTCAACGACTCCTCATAGTGGGCCAGCTGGGCCTCCAGCTCCTCCCTCTGCTGTTTGAGGCGGGCGTTGAGGTTCTCGTAGTTCTCCAGCTGGGTTTCCTCCATCTCCTGGAAGAGGTTGAAGTAGTCGTCCAGCTTGACGCGGCCGAGTTGGAGCTGGTTCAAAAGGTTGCGGTAGGTTGTCTCAAACCTCCGCCTCTGCTGGATGGTCTCCAGGATGCTCTCCTCCAAGAGGGCTATCCTTCGCCGGGCCTCCTCCAAGTTGTGCTCGCTTATCCCCGCCAGGCGCTCGGCCTCCACCCTCCTCTCAACGATCTCCTCCCTGAGTTGGTTGAGGTTGCGGAGCCTGGCCTCGGCGTCCCTGATCTCGGCCAGGGCCCTGCCGGTCTCCTCCTCCGCCTGGGCGATCTCCTCGTGGGTGGCTTGCAGGGCCCTCCGAACCCTCTCCAGGTTCTCCTCCAGGGTTTGGACCCTGCTCCACGCCAACTCCTGCTGGAGGAAGGCTTGGCGGGTCTGGAGGCTCCGCCTCTCCTGGAGCTTCTCATACTGCTCCCTCCAGTAGTTGAGGGTCTCCCGGGCCTGGCTCAACAATCCCTGGAGGCTCTCCTCCTCGCTGAGGATCCCCTTAAGCTTCTCCCTGGACTCCACCAGGTCTCGGCGGAAGCTCTCAATCCCCACGGCCTCCTCGAGTATGCGGAGCCTCTCCCGGGGGCTGATGTTGGCGAACTTGGTGGGCATGGCCTGGTGCATGATTATGAGCATGTTGTCTGGGTCGAAGCCGTAGGCCCTTAGTATCTGCACCACCTCGGCCTTGGAGACGTTTCGGTGGTTCACCTGGAAGCCGTATTTGCCGTCCTTCCTCAGGGTTCGGGTGAGGGTGATCTCATCCAAGTCGTATTGGGGGAGGGGCCTCAACCCGTTTTCCCGGGGCTGGTTGTCGATTATGAGGGTCACCCGCGCGGTGTCGCTCCCCCACCTGATGAGGTCGCTGAGCCTCTTGGATCGCTCGGTGTAGGTGTCCCCCAGGGCCACGCATATGCCCAGGAGGAGGCTGCTCTTCCCCGAGCCGTTGGGCCCGCAGACCACGTTCACCCCCTCCTTAAGGGGCACCCTGGCATACTCGTAGGACATGAAGTTCTCTAGAATGACCTCTTTGATGAGCATCCCGCCGTCCTCGGACTCGTGTTTCTTTGCCTCCCTGTTTTTAAACGTTGACTAAAGGAAACGTGTTTAGACTTTGGAAAGAGCTAAAGACTGGGTGGGGGATCTATTCCCCATGGTAGAGCTATCCAAACAGGAGGAGGAGCGGGCGCTAAGGCTCCACAGGGAGGCGGTGGTGGTGGACACCCACTGCGACACCTTGATGCATGTGGTGGGGGGTGGGGGAGGGAGGGAGGAGCCTCGTAGGCTTGGAGAGAGAAGCGAGCGGGGCCACCTGGACATCCCCCGCATGGTGGAGGGCGGGGTCACCTGCCAGACCTTCGCCGTCTACACGGGGAGGGCCCCCGTGGTGGCCGATGCCACCTACCGAGCCCTCCAGATGGTGGAGCGGTTCTGGGCGGAGGCCGACTCCAACCCCGTCTTTGACGCCGTTACCGGCGTGGAGGGTATAAGGGAGGCCAAGAGGGGGGGACGGGTATGTGGGTTGTTGTCCTTGGAGGGCGCGGAGCCTTTGATGGGGGATGTGGCCATGTTGAGGGTTTTCCACCGGTTGGGGGTGCGTATGGTTAGCCTGGCTTGGAATTGGCGGACCCCCTTCGCCGATGGCCTTGCGGCCAAGCGTTCCGGGGGGAAGCTGACGGACCTGGGGGTGGAGGCGGTGGAGGAGATGGCGAGGCTGGGGGTGCTATTGGATGTGAGCCACCTGGCCGACAGCGTCTTCTGGGATGTGGTGGAGGTCTCCAAGAAGCCCTTCATAGCCAGCCACAGCAACGCCCGGGCCGTCTGCGACCACCCCCGCAACCTGAGCGACGATATGATAGAGGCCTTAGCGGACAGGGGCGGGGTGATGGGATTAAACTTCGCCCCCGCCTTCGTGGTGGAGGGGGGTGAGGGGGCCTCGGTGGAGAAGCTGGTGGACCATTGCGACCACATAGTGGATCTGGTGGGCCCTGACCACGTGGGGCTGGGCAGCGACTACGATGGAATAGGGGCGCCCCCCCGTGGGCTGGAGAGCGTGGATAAGCTGCCCAACTTCACCCGCGAGTTGGTTAGACGGGGCTACAGCGATGAGGACGTG
>CAYWWV010000050.1:0-3094 GCA_964462185.1 uncultured Candidatus Bathyarchaeia archaeon
GTGTTCAGCTCCCTTGGCGCGGCCATAAGCGTGCCCGTCGGATACATGGGTAACTACCTGAAGATGGTTTCCTTCCTCCCATTCGGGTCCGGCCAGATGCTCGCCGGCATCCACATCCTACCTGTGGCCCTAGCAATGATGCTGGTGAGGAGGAGGGGCGCCGCGGTTTTCACGGCGACGGTGAAGGGGCTTGTTGAGGCGATTCTCTTCAGCTTCCACGGATTCCCTGTGATCCTGTTGAGCGGCGTCCAGGGGCTTGTGCTCGACGCAGTAGGTGCCGTATTGGGGTATGACTCAAAGACCGGGTTGTGCCTCGGCTGCGGCCTATCGAGCGCAAGCAACGTCGCCTACCTCCAGTTCATCATCAGGCCAAGGTTTCCCCTTGAGGTCTTCGCCTTTATGTACGTCCTAGCCTTTTTATCGGGGGTCGTCTTCGGCGGCTACTTGGGAGACGTTGTGCACCGGGTGGTCCAGGATAGAATAGTTCTGTAGATCGGGGTCTATGCGGCTCCACCCCATTTTATATTGATATGAGGCATTTCGATACCTGATACAAGATGGATAGATCAACCATAAAGAGGAAGGCGCTGGATGAGATAGACCGCAGGGCAGACGAGATCATAGAGTACGCATCGGCGATATGGGCGTATCCAGAGCTCGGGTTCAAAGAGTTCAAGACGGCGGAGCTCACGGAGTCCAAGTTCAAGGAGATGGGCTGGGAATACCAGTCGGGAATAGCCGTCACAGGCCTCAAAGCCTACCTGGGGGGCGGGGAAGGCCCCAAGGTGGCCCTGGTGGGGGAGCTGGACGCCCTCCACATACCAGCCCACCCCGAGGCCCACCCCGCCACAGGCAACGTACACGCCTGCGGCCACCACAGCCAGATGGCTGCCATGCTGGGCGCCGCCATGGGGCTGGAGGCGGTGAAGGACCACCTAGACGGGGAGGTGGTCCTCCTGGCCGTTCCCGCCGAGGAATACATAGAGATCGACTACCGCAGCCACCTCAAGGAGGAGGGGGTTATCCAGTTCTTCGGGGGGAAGCAGGAGTTCATCAGGTTGGGCGCGGTAGACGATGTAGACATCTGCATCGGGAGTCACAGCGCCATGGACCAGGAGGAGCTGGTGGGGGTTGGGGGAAGCAACAACGGCTTCATCGGCAAACTAGTGCGCTACATAGGCAAGGAGGCCCACGCGGGGGGCGCCCCCCATAAAGGGATTAACGCCTTGAACGCTGCCCTCCTGGGGCTCATGGGTATCCACGCCAACAGGGAGACCTTCAGAGACGAGGACACCATCAGGGTCCACCCCATCATCACCAAGGGCGGGGAGATCGTCAACAACGTTCCAGCCGAGGTCACCCTGGAGAGCTACGTTAGGGGGCGAACCGTTGAGGCCATCAAGGACGCCAACGCCAAGGTGAACCAGGCGTTGAGGGCCGGGGCTTTGGCCGTGGGGGCTAGGGTTGAGATCAACGACTACCCCGGGTATATGCCCTACACCCGTACCCCCGCCCTGGAGGAGGTCTTGGAGGCCTCGGTTACCCAACTGGTGGGTGAGAAGGAGGTGAAGCACCGGGGCCACAGCACGGGCAGCACCGATATGGGGGACTTCAGCGTCGTTATGCCCACCACCAGCATAGGCATGAGTGGCACCCAGGGGGCGGGCCATAGCCGGGAGTTCAAGGTGGTAGACCCCATGAAGCAGTACATCGTTCCCGCCAAGGCCATGGCCGTCACCGTGGTTGACCTCCTCTACGACGGAGCATCCAGCGCCAAGAGAGTCGTGGAGTCCTTCAAACCCTTAACCACTAAGAAGGACTACCCGGAGTTCATGGCTCGGCTGGTGGAGCCACCGGGGGAGGGTTAACCCTCCTTTTTCTTCCTGCGGCGGTAGCTGGTGACCTCAGGCTCCTCCTCTTCCTCTCCCTCTTCACCCTCTTTCTCCGCCCTAGCCTCGCGGAGCCTCCGGTAGGCCAAGGCCCCTCCCCCCAAAGCCAAAACCCCCACGGCGTACACCCGGGGTGGCTTCACCAAACCCATAGCTGCGTTGGCCACCTTGTCCACCATGGTGAGAGGCAATACCTGGAAGGATTGGAGGGGTGCTTGGGCCGACTCGTATAGCTCCCCACCCTGGATCTGGGCCAAGACCTGCCACTCCCCCAACGCGTCTGGGGTGGCCTCTAGGGAGAAACGGCCCTCGCCGTCGGTGAGGACTTGAAGAGTCTGCCCTCCCGTGGGGGAGACCAGGATGACCCCCACCTGGATCCCTGGAATACGGGGGGTGATGTACCCCTGCACCCTCACCGGCTCCCCAAGCTTTACCTGGGCCTTGTTCACCGAGGCCACCAGGCTCATCCTCCTCCTGTCCACCTGGAACAGCTGGGTCTCAGATGTGGAGGGATGGTGTTCCTCGTCCCCCGCATATTCCAGCCAAACCCTGTACACACCCGTCTTCGCCGGGGTGAGTCTAAGGGAGACCCCTCCATCCACCCCCGAGGTGGTCTCGTATTTCTTCACCTTTCCTTGGTGGTCCACGTGGAAGGTGAGGGGTAGCCCCGGCTCCGACGCCCAGCCCTCAATGGAGACCTCCTCCCCCCCCTGGTAGAGCACATCCAGGGTCTCCAACTCCAGCTCCACCCTCCTCCTCACCGTGAAGCCCCCCTCCAGCAAACCCTTGTTGTCCACCTCGTCGAGAGCCCTCACCCGGTATTCCACTTGGGCCCCCACTGGGAGGGGCGGGAGCTCGCCCCGCCAGAGCCCCCCCTGGCGCTTCAGCTCCACCGATTCCCACTCCTCGCCGTCCAAGGTGTACTCCAACCAAACCCTGGAGACCTCCACGGCTGTCTGGGTATCCACGGCCACCTCCGTCTCCTCCCCCGCGTAAACAGGCTCCAAGGGCTGGGCCAGGGAGAGGTTCACATCTCGGAAATCCGTCTTGATGTAGAACTCCAACTCCCCGTGGTAGTACTCGGCCATCAACACCAGGTAGTAGAAGACATTCTCCTCACCCTGATCCTCCTTGGACTCGTTGTAGAAGGGGGCGTACATGAGGCTCCGCATATCGGCCCCAGCGGTCTCGCAGCTGAGGCGGAG
>CAYWWV010000050.1:3194-8245 GCA_964462185.1 uncultured Candidatus Bathyarchaeia archaeon
GAAGGTGTAAACCCCTGATTTGGCGGGGACGAAGTATCGTTGTCGGGGGTCGTTGGAGACCTGCTCGGGGAGGCCTGCGGACTCGGTGTTTACGGAGACGGGGCTTCCGTCGGGATCTCGGACCTCCACATCGTAGTCGGTGGCCTCCGTCTTGTTGGAGATCCAGTCCCCCACTAGGAATACGTGGTATCTGTGGCCTGCCTCCAGGGTGCACCGGAACTCCTCGAAGCTTCCCTGGAGGATCTCTCCCTCATCTATGAATTGGGGTTCATAGGGCTTAACATTGACATAGGCCTCTGCCCCCGAGTAGTGGGCTGAGGCCGCCAGTAGGACCGCTAAAAAGACCAGTAAAAACCTTCTACTCCTCATATCTCCGTCCCATCCGCGTATACATAAACCAGAGGGCTTCCATTGGGGTAGACCATTTCCACAGTAACAGGCGTACCAGGTAGGTCCACCCAGTTACCCCCCTTATGCTTCTGAATCGTAACCACGTAGCTCACCCCTGTTTCTGGCACGGTGAAGGTTTGGATAACATCACCGAACTCCACCCCCTGGGTCTCATAGTAGCCCACCTGTGTCCCGTTGATGTAAGCCACTTCAATGCGGTATTTCCCCATGAAGTTGATGATGTTGACGCAGATGGCCAAGGTGGGGGTGGCCCAATACCCCGTTTCAGGGTCGTAGTAGAGGCTCCCCGAGCTGCTGGTGAACAAGTTGCCCCGCTCGGTGGCCACCTTAACGTTGAACACCTCCTCGCTAAGGTCCACCTTGAAGGAGTCCACCACTGAGGTTGCTCCAGGCATGAGTGTTTTGTCGGTGGTGTTGCACTGGTCGTTGATCCAAACCCTGACGACTCTGATGGGGACGCTGGCCTCATTGGTGGCTTTGACGGTGATGGTATCATCGGAATCGTTGGGGTAGGCCAACACCCGTAGGTCCTCCAGCTCCCTCTCGTAGCTCTCCACCTCGGCGGCGTGAACCCTCTGCTCGTAGATGGTGTCGGCCTGCTTCATAACCAGCACCATGGGGACGTAGGCGCTGAAGAGTATGCCTACGAATATAAGGGTCCCCAGTATGGTTGAAACGCCTCTACGAGACAAGATATGTTTCATAAACACTGTTCTGCCTCCTGCTGTAGACCTTTATGGATACCTCGTCCAGGATTTCCAGGGGCTGGTCCAGGGCCACGTCCACCCTGACTATCTGGCCTGAGGGGATGAGGTTCTCCATGCTCTGCCCCGAGCCGCCGTCGTCCACGTATACGTAGACATCCACCACTACGTCTGGTTCCCCGTAGTTGTATATCCAGACTGAGAGAGTGGAACCGTCGGAGCTGTTGGTGACGTGCTCCACTGTGAACCTCTCTGTCACCTCGTCCAACAGGCTTAGGGTGTCGTTGACGTAGGAGTTGGCTATCACCGATGAGGCCCCCAGGGAGTAGGACCATATGGCCCCTCCAACCGCCAACACCACCCCCGAGAGGATGACGGTGGCTATCACAGGTGAAAGCGCCCTACGCATCTTAGATCAGCCCTCCGGTGTTGAATCTGGAGACGAGGAAGACTCCAGCCGTTGAGACCAGGGATAGTAGCGCCGAGTGTTTGAACCCTGCCGAGACCCGGCCAGTCACGATCTTCCCCGTCACCAGGCCCAGGGTGAAGCTGTGGACGGCGAGGGGGGTTAGGAGGGTCCTGTAGAGGCTCACCTCGGCTACGCTTATCCCCAGATTGGAGCTGGTGAAGAAACCCAGGAACATGAGGGTGGTCCCTGTTAGGAGTAGGCAGCCTATGTAGGGCACCAAGATCAGGGGCATCAGGGCGGCCCTCTTCTCCTTCTCCAGGAGCTTGGTGGCCTCGCTGAACTCGGCCAGGGTCTCGATGCTCTCCTCCGTCCCCCCACCCACCTCGATGGTGTCCAGGAGCAGGTATAGGTTGACCAGGGCCAACCAGTTCCTAACCTTGTGGCTCAGCTCCTCGTAGATCTGGCGAAGGGGGTACCCCCAGTTCATCTTGGTGCTGATGTCCCGGAGGTGGCGGGTGAACCCCATGTAGTCCCGGTGGGCCAAGGCCTCGATGCATCTCTCGGGGCTCAGGCCGCTCTTCCTCACCTCCACCATATCCCTCAGAAAGAGGGTCACCCCCTCAGACACGTTTCCGTCCCTCCCGGCGAAGTAGTAGTCTGCAACCCAGGAGGGGAGGGCCACTGCCAGGAGGCAGATGGTGATCCCCAGGCAGGCCTCGGTTCCCTCGGGCATCCCAGCCATTGCTCTGGCGTTGGAGAGGGCGACGGCGAGTCTGGGCAGAGGCTTGTTCTGGAAGAAGGGTAGGACCAGTTGGGTGGCCAGGGCGAGCCCCACTGCTATGCTGGGGATTGTGGCGTAGTAGGCCGACCAGTTGGAGAGGGGGTAGTTGAACTGTATGATGTCCCCCAAATATATGAAGACGAAGGAGAGGGCTGGGAGCACAACGAAGCTGAATAGGAAGAAGGTGGAGGAGCCGATGCTCACCCCAGCGGTGGGTATGCTTAGCCCCACCACGAATACCAGGAAGAGGCCCAACACCCCTAGGATCCCCACGATGGTGTAGGCCTCCATCAACATGGCCGCCGTCTCCCCCTTGGCCCTCACCGTGGATGCGAGGCCCTTGAACATGTTGTGGGTCTGGTTGAACAGGTAGTGGAGGGTGTCACCCCCAGTCCTTACGCTTGAGGCGTATCCCAGCAGCAACTCCTTGAACTCCTTAATCTCCACCGTTTTTGCCGTCTGCTCCATCGCCGACAAGGGGTCCATACCCGTGGACATGACGATGGTCTCGATTCTGTCCACCTCCTCCTGCATGTTGGGGAGGAGGCTCATCTTTCCCATCCGCCGGAAGCTCTCGAAGGGGCTTAGGCCTCCGCTGACCATGACGCTGATGTACATGGAGGCGTAGGGGATCTCTATCTTCAGGTTGCTTATCCTGTTGCTGGCCTTGATCTTGGGGAACAGTATTCCTCCACCCAACACCAGGAGGGGTAGGAGGAAGGTTGCAACCACCAAGGGTGGCACTCCGCCCCCTGGAAGAACGCCCAGAGGTATAGCCCCTGATACCGCTACAACCAAGATGGCAACTGGTACCAAGGCCGAGGCTAAGGCCAGGGCAGCCACCACGCTGAAATAGACCTCGGGGTGGACCTTGATGCGGGCCGAACTCAGGTCCCTCTCTACGCCTTTAAACCCCTTGGAGAGGGCTCTGCCCACATCACCGAGATAAGCGTAGCAGTAGTCTTTGACGGTGGCCCCAAAATCCCAGGGGAAGGTCAACCCTTGACCACCTCCAAGGCCTCCTCCTCCACAGGTGCACTCTTCTGTTTTGCCTTCTTTCTCCTGGGTTTCCTCCCCCTACTCTTCCTGCGTTTGTTGTAGTATTTGAGTATCCATTGGGCCACCTCTCTCTGGTTCTTCAGCTTCTTACGGGCCAGCTTTTGGATGTATTTCTCCCTTCTCTCCAGCTCCTCCAAGAGCTCATCCATGGTTAGCCCCGTGTTCATGCTGATCTGCTGGAGGATGTAGCTGTCCTCGAACATGGTGTCAAACCGGTCCCTCCTCTGGTCCCACCTGGCCACCTCGTGGTAGATGTTGTGCTCCACGATCTCGCTGACGGTCCTTATACGCCTCCCGAAGCCCAAGCCGTTCTTCTTCTTGGGCAGCTCCACCCTCTGGACGTAGAGGGCTATGTTCATGAGGGGTATGTAGACCTCGCTCACGTTCATGGGGGGGGATGTCAGTCGTTTGACCACCCTGTCGATGCTGTCGGCGTGCATGGTGCACAGCCCGCCGTGGCCTGTGGCCAGGGCCTGGAAGAGCACATAGGCCTCCTCCCCCCTCACCTCCCCCACCACGATGTAGTCGGGCCTGTATCTGAGGCTCACCTTCACCAGGTCGAATAGACTGATGTTCCTCCCGGGGGCTCCCTCTCCGAAGCTGAAGGACTCCCTGCTGTTGAGCTGGGTCCAGTTCTCCACGGGTGGGTTTAGCTCGGGGACCTCCTCCACGGTGACGATCTTGTCGTTCTCGCTTAGGAGGCTCAGGAGGGCGTTGAGGAGGGTGGTCTTCCCCGAGCCCGTCCCCCCTATGATCATGAAGCTCTTCTTGTTTTCCAGTATGAGCCAGAAGTATGCGGCTATCCTGGCGTCCAGGGTGCCCAGCTTCACCAGGTCTATTATGCTTAGGGGCTGGGGCCGGTATTTCCTTATGCAGAAGGTGCTGCCCTTTAGGCTGACCTCCTTCATGAAGGTGGCGGCCAGCCTGTGTTTCTCGGGGAGCATGGCGTCTAGGATGGGATGGGCGCTGCTGATGTGTTTCCCAGATTTGTGGGCCATCTTCACCAGGAAGTCGTTGAGGGCTTGGTGGGTCTTGAAGGAGATGTTGGTGGGGATGCTCTCATACTTCCGGTGCCATACGTAGAGGGGGGTGTCCACCCCGTTGCAGCTTATGTCCTCTATCCAGGGGTCCTCCATCACCGTGTGGAGGGGGCCGTAGCCCGTCAGGTCTCTCAGCAGGTAGTAGAAGATGGTGTCCCACTGCTCCTGGGTGAACTTCCCCAGGCTTCTGTGGTAGCGCTCGGCTATCATCTCCGCCTGCTCGTATACATACTCGGCGGGGTCGACCTGGTCGTCTGTGGGGGGGGTGAACTCCTTGCTGAGGATCTTCACTATCTTGGTGTAGGTGTCCCGCTGGGCTGGTGTGAGGGGTGTCTCCTCCACGTAGTAGTGGAGTCCCTCTCCCAGCTGGGGGGAGGAGACTATCTTCACCCAGCTGTGGGGCTGGTTGACGAAGTATTCGTCGTGGACCTTGAACTCTGGCTGGACTGGTTCAACTAAGACCTCTACAGGCTCTTCCAGGGGTTCTTCCCCCTTGTTTCTCCTCAACCATTCAATGAGCTTCAGCGTCCAGGCCTCCTATATCTAGAAAAATAAAGAGTTAGGGAGGGAGATGTTTAGGGCAGTTTTATTAGCTTGATGTAGTCCATCCCGCTTGCGCTGTGAAGCTTGATGTTAACAGTAGTACC
>CAYWWV010000051.1:0-8181 GCA_964462185.1 uncultured Candidatus Bathyarchaeia archaeon
GCCCCTGGCCCGTGTCAGAGCCCTCTACACCTCGGACGGCTACAGGTCCCACTCCGACGACCCCCGAAAAGTCTCGGTGCCCTACAGCCTAATCCCCCCAGGGGAGGCCGAGACCCTCATCCTCCCCGACACCTACGCCACCGGTCGAAGCGCCGAGGCCGCCCTCACCCACCTCCACCAAAAGGGCTTGGAGCCCAGCCGAGTGGTGATCTATGGATTCATGTCCGCACCAGCCGTGGAGAGGCTTCAGAACCTACTGGAGACGTGGGGCTCCGAACTATGGGCCTTCGCCATCTGCGACCTCTCCCCCTTGTGTTCAAACCACTACGATATGCCCCTATACGGTTTAGACGAGCCCCTTTGGAGGGAGAGGGGGATGTTAAAGCCCCTGGGCTCCGTGGTGGCCCCTGAGACGCTGCGCGGCGTTCTCCCCCACTACATCCCAGGGCTGGACCAGCCCGGCGACTGGAGCGAGCGCCACGACACCCTGGACAACGGATACGGCTGGGAGGCCGGCGACATAAGGGGCCACCTTGAGCGCTCCCTCCGCCTCATCCAAGAACTGGACAGGCTGAACAGCGGCCAGCCCTGGTACACCCAGACACACCAAACCGCAGCCAAGGCCGAGATAGCGAGAATACAAAAAACCCTACAGGGGCTCCAGTAATAAAAAGAAAAGAAAAAAAGGGGAATCCAGTTACTCGAACTCGAAGACCACGCTAACGCTGACGGAGACAGAAAGGTCGCCGGAGATTATTGGAGTCGTGCTCCTCACCCCATACTCGGCCCCAAGCTCCTCCACATAGTCGTAGGTCCTCACAGGGGTGTAGCTGTACTCTGCCACACTTCGAACCCCTGTGATGGTCAGCCCCAGGGTCTCGGCCACCACCTCCGCCTTGTCCCGGGCGTCGGTGAGGGCAGCCACGTAGGCCTGAGCCTTCAACTCCTCCTTCTTGGAGTCGCTGAGCTCGAAGCTTATCCCCTGGATCTGGTTGGCCCCTGCATCGGAGGCGGTGTCTATGACGACCCCCACCTTCTCCAAGTCCCTAACGGTTACCTGAACCATGTTGGAAACCACGTAGCCTCTGAAGACCCTGCCTGAGTCAGTCCAATCGTATCTTGGGTAGACGCTGTAGCCCACCGTCACCATGTCCTCATCTGGGATCCCGGCTGCCTTGATGGCTTCTATTACCTGGCTCATGGTCTCGGCGTTGCTGGATATGGCCACCGAGGCCTCCGAGGCCGAGTTCTCCACCCCCAGGGTCACCTTGGCCAAGTCCGCCTGGGCGGAGGAGGCCCCGTACCCTGTGAGGCTTATAGTATAGGCCTCGGGGTATGAGCCCTGCTGCACCGTTGGTGCGAAGAGTTGCCCTTGGCTTACTCCCAAGCCTGTGGGGAGCCACCCCATACCTGTCTCCAGGGCTGGGGGTTCCTCGGGTGCCCACGGCTTGTAGGCTATGAGTGCCCCTGCGATCACTATGCTGAGACATATGGCTGTAACCATGATTGTTTTCTCGTATCTGCTCATTTTTCACCGGGGTGTATGTGGGTGTGGGTCGTTATAATCCCATCATGTAGAACAGGTGTTCTGGGGGTTAGAACACTAGTAGTCCTTGTACTCTAGGAGGGATCTGTAGATCTCCAAGGCCTTCTCCCTCAGGCCGCCGGAGTATTGGCCTGCCTTGATCTCCCTCCCCAGGTGGGCCAGCCTGTGCTTCAACCAGTAGTAGTCCTCTAGGATGAGGCTGTAACCCAGTTCGTAGTCTGTGGCCTTCAGGTGGGCGTCCAACAGCTTCTCTGGGGGTGCCTTCATGGGTGTTTCCTCGTTCACCTCCAGGCCTGCCTCTTTGAGTTCGCTTATCTCTATGATGGTGTGGAGTAGGAGGTATTCGTTGCCCAGCCTGTCTCTGAAGGTTTGGCTGGGGTCCCTCTTGGACTCCCCCACCAGATACTGGTAGAGTTCTTGGGGTGTGCACCTTTTGAACTCGTATTTGAACTCCTCCAAGAGCTCGTAGACCTGGTTGGCCCTGAACTCCAGTACTTCCTGGACCTCCTGGAATGGGGGGGCTTCCATGGGGAGGGAGTAATGGGGCTTGGCTATAAATCTAGCCTAGGCCCCCGCTCCCGGGGGTGGGGATGTGCCAGTCGTAGCCCCTCTCCGTCACGACGTACTCGGGCCAGGGCAGGTCTATGGGGGGGTCCCACCGGGGGTTCAGTTGGGGGGGCTCATACTCCTTGCTGATCCTTTGCCTCCACTCCTCCTGGCACTCCCGGAGCTTAACGGGGTCCTCGAAGAGGTCCAGCATGGTTCCAGCTATGGCCTTGGCCGCCACCCCGATGGTGCGGTCGATGGGCCCCCGCACCCCGCCCAGATACACGTGGGGCCACCGGGGGAGCCGCACACCTGGAACCCTGATCTGGGGTCTGTAGACCTGTATCCATACGCCGGGGCAGTGCCACTGGAACTCCACGTAGTCGTCGCTCCCAAACTTCCTCTGGTGCGGTGGGATTAGGCTCCTCCACATCCTCTCCCACTCCCCTGGAGGCGTCAACTCCTCGTTGTAGGGCTCCTCCTGCTCGGGGTACCCCAGGTTCCTCAGCAGCTCGTTGGCGATGTCCTTGTCCTCCCTGGTGAACTTGGGGGCCCCCACCAGCTCCAGGTTCTCGTAGGCTATGTCCGCCAGCCTCTTGTTGAACAAACCCGTCCTCTGCTTGGTGATCCACCTCACAGTGAGCCTGGTCCCCGTGACCCTGGCCACGTTCTCCGCGTTGTTTACCAGCACCTTGGCGATCTGCTCCTGCTGCTCCAGGCTTGGGCTCCTGAAGGCATACTGGATTATGCCCAGCCTGGGAGGCATATTGTCGGCGGTGGCCTGACCAGCGGCCATAACCGCCTCGTTTATGGTCCACAACCCTGTCCTGGGGAGCATGGCCTCCTTGGTGTACTTGGTGGTGGTGTACATGAGGCAGACGGCGTCCAGCGCTGCCGGCGCCCTGGCGTTCCTTGGCAGGTCCCCGGCGTGGGCGATCCACTTCTCGGGCTCGTCGCACTCGAAGATGAAGGCGGCGTTCCAGTAGCTCCCCCACTGGGTCTCATACATCACCGTGGTGTAGCCCCTGGGGTGCCACCCCACCATGGCGTCCAGTCCCTCAAACCTCCCCTTGGCCGCGAACCAGCTCTTGGCGCAGACCTTCTCCGCCGGCGTGCCAAAGACCTTTATCCTGCCCTCCAACCCCTCCGCCTCCAAGGCGTGCTTAGTGGCAACCGCCCCCGCCAATGCCCCCACCCCCAAAGCGCTGTGGGGATCGGTGTGGCCAGCCCGGTAGGGGTTGGCGGCCGAACGGTAGGGAACCTGGTCCTGCCAGGCGGAGGGCACTGCGTCGTACTCGCAGTAGGTGCATATGGTGGGCCCTCCCTCGCCCCAGACTGCCTCGAAGGCTGTGGGCATCCCTGCCACCCCGAGGGTGACCTGGAACCCCTCCCCCTCCAAGAAACGGGCGAAAGCCTTGCTGGACCTGTACTCCCTAAAAGCGGGTTCAGCGTAGTTCCAAATCAATTGGTGGAAGTCGGAGAGCCTCCCCTGGTTGGCCTCGACCCACTCGAAGGCCGTTTTCTTAGCATCAGTTAGCCTGGTCAAACCCATCGAGACTACTTGGCTATGGCCCCTATAAATCCACTTAGCCCGTAAACAAAAAAAGGTGGGAAGGGTGTGGCTAATCAGACACTAGACGGAGGGCTTTCCTGGTTTCCTCTGGAAACTCCTCTAGGAGTTTCTTCAAAACGGTCTTGGAGATATACTCTTTGAACCCCTTTTCATCGTATTTGATGGAGTATATCCTCCTGTGGCCTCCTTTCCCTGTCCTCTCAGTGTAGTTTAACACACCCTCATCTACCATCGAGTTAAGGAAATTAATGATTGAGGCTCTGCTAATGGTCCGGTGGGAAAGCCTTTTGTTGACCTCCTCCCAGACCTCCCTGCTGCTAGCGCCTTCACCGTCTAGTTCCCATAAGTATTGCATGGCTACCTCTTGGTAGTCCTTCAATACCATAGCCAGCCCTGGTTTACCTGTGTTCAGCTTTATTGGCGTTCCTACTCACCTTTTCTTCCTAACCCAGAAGGTTAATCATATTTAAAGCTTAACGCAGTCCTTGAGGAAGACTGCTTTCTTCCTCCTGGGTGGGGGTGTTGAAGTATTTTTGGAATCCCTTTGGAAGCTCCTGGGGGCTCACGCCATCCGCCTCCAGCTTCACGCTGTTATAGGTGTTCCAGAACAATACGGTTTTCCCCTCCTCTCCCCTACCCTTGATCCAGTCCAGCCCCCCGGCTAGGGCTTTGCTGGTGTAGGTGGGGTCCAGTGAGAGGCCTTCCAGTTGCCAAGCCTCTTCCAGACACCTTAAAGCCAGGGGAGTATGGCAGGCGTACCCCTCCCCCAGGTAGTCGCCCAGTAGGCGAACCCGTAGGCGGCTGGGGGGTATGGTGGGTACCGAGGAGTCGAACCTCTGCATGAAGCGATTGAGGCTTTGGGCCATCCTCCGCATCCTCTTCTCGTTGACCATCCAGGGCATGGCCACCCTCACAGCCAGCACCGTGGAGTCCAGCCCTGCCAGTTGTAGACCCAGGGTGAGGCCTGCGGCCGTGCCCATGCTCCCAGCGGCCACTACCACGTAGTCTGGCCGGGGGGCCTTCCCCCTATCGATTTGTTCTCGGAACTCGAAGGCGGCGTTCACGTATCCCAGGTTGCCCCTGGGGCTGCTGGCCCCCGCCGTGATGAAGTAGGGCTTCTCCCCCCTCAAGGCCGCGGATACGTACCTCTTGGCCGCCTTGTAGAGCTCGGAGAGGGTGCCCCCGGCGTGGACCAGCTCCACGCCGTATCGGTGGTCTAGTAGGAGGTTTCGCCTCACATACTCGGCGTTGGGCTGGTCCATGACCACTCCCACCACCTTGAACCCCCGGGAGCCCCCCAGGATTCCCGTGGCCAAGACCTGGTTGCTCCCACAGGCTCCGATGGTTATGAGGGTCTCCCGGTTCTTTTCCTCGGCGTCAGCCAGCAGGTATTCCAGCTTACGGACCTTGTTCCCACCGTAAAGCGGGCAGGACTGGTCGTCTCTCTTCACATATAGTTCTGGGACCCCCCAGGCCTCCCCCAGGCTTGGAGCTCCTTGAACCTCTGTGGGGTAGGTGCCTAGCTCCACCCAGGGAATGTCCTCCAGCCCCGGGTAGAACTGGTTGACTATGGGCTTCAACCTAGTGTTGGTTACCCTTCGCCGTTTTTAACGTTGGTGGGCGGGGTTGGCTCCAATATCTCCAGCCTCCTCCCCTCCACCAGGGCCAGGGCCACCTTACTCCGCCCGCTTTGGAGCAGCCTCCAGACGGTGCCCCTGCTCACACCCATCGCCTCCCCCGCATCCCTCTGGCATAGGCCCATCAGGTCTGTCAGCCTTATGGCCTCCAGCTCCGCTGGGTCCAGTCTTATGGGTTCTTCCTTGCTGGGTGGCTCGGGGTTGAAGGCTCTGGCTCTGGGTTTGCAGGTTATGAGTATGGGTGTGGGCCTTCTCCCGCGTCTGTAGTGTCGTCGGCGGTGCATCATCACTTGTTTTTGGGGTTTGGGGCGATTTAAATAATTCGTGCATAGACACGGAAAAAGCGTTTGGCAAACCACATAAAGGTGATGTGGGCCCCCCTCCGAGTAACCTTTTAACCGTGGGAGGCGAGAAGACTCTAGAAGATTTGACCCATCCAGACCTGGAGAAACTCGCCAAAAAGCTTGGGAAGGAGCCATGGGAGATAGCCCGAGCAGCCGTAGCAGTCATGATAAAGCCAACCCAATCCGACCTCGAACTCTTCCTGGCGAAGCGAGCCGAGGCCGACGACGACCCCTGGAGTGGGGATGTGGCCTTTCCAGGAGGAAAGAAGACCCCCCAAGACGTGGACCTGGTGGCTACGGTGGTTCGGGAAGTCATGGAGGAGACGGGGATAGATCTGAGGGGGGTGAAGCCCCTGGGCTTTATGGAGCCCCTATACTCCATGGTTAGAAAGGACCTGGCCGTTCAACCTGTGATCTATGTCCTGGACAACTACCCTAGGGTGAGGCTCAACTACGAGTTAACCCGCTTCTTCTGGGTGGGTCTGGAGGAGTTGAGGAAGGGGCGCTCGGAGGCCTCGGTTAAAGGGTGGGAGGGCCCTGTCTTCATGGTTCAGGGCGAGGTGGTTTGGGGCCTGACCTACAGGATGCTGGAGAAGCTCTTGAGCCTCCTGGAGGAGGACTAGAGGGCCTCCTTCAGCCTCTCAGCCAGCAAGCTGGGCCTCTCAGCCACGTAGACACCCGCCCTCTCCAAGGCCTTGATCTTGCTCTCAGCGGTGCCCCCACCCCCCTGCACGATGGCCCCGGCGTGGCCCATCCGCTTCCCCGGCACGGCGGACCTACCGGCGATGTACGCCACCACAGGCTTGGTGAAGCCCCCCTCCTCTATGAATCTGGCGGCCTCCTCCTCGGCCACCCCGCCTATCTCGCCGATTAGGACGACGGCCCTGGTTTGGGAGTCCTCCTCCATCCACCTCAACACCTCCACGTAGTCCAGGCCCACCACGGGGTCTCCCCCCAAGCCAACACAGGTGGACTGCCCAAGCCCCCTCTTGGTGAGCTGGTGGGCCACCTCGTAGAACAGGGTGCCACTCCTGCTGATGATGCCTACGCTGCCCCTCTGGAAGACCCTGCCCGGCATGATGCCCAGCTTTGCCTCCCCCGCCTTTATGACCCCTGGAGAGTTGGGCCCCACCAGGGTGGCCCCCACCTCCCGGGCCTTGGCCACCAAGTAGACGGAGTCCCAGAAGGGCATGCCCTCAGTCACCACCGCCACAGGGTTCATCCCCGCCTCCAAGGCCTCAAGACCCGCCTCCAAGGCGTAGGCTGCAGGGACGAAGACGATGCTGGCCTCAGCCCCGTGGGCCTCCTGGGCCTCCCTCACGGTGTCGTAGACGGGGAGGCCTTCCACCTGGCTGCCTCCCCTGCCCGGCGTCACCCCGGCCACCACCTTGGTCCCATACTCCAGCATGAGCCTGGTGTGGAACCGGCCCTGGGTGCCCGTCGCTCCTTGGACCACCACCCTGGTTCCAGCGTCGATGAACCTGGTCACCTGGCTCCACCCCCCAACTCCACGGCCAGCTTGGCCGCCTCCTCCATGGAGGGCTGAACCCCCACCCCCGCTGCCTCCAGTATGGCCTTTCCCTCCTCCTCCCGGGTGCCCATGAGGCGTACCACCATGGGCTTGGGCTTGGGGGCGCTCCTTAGAGCCTCAACCAATCCCTGGGCCACCTCGTCGCACCGGGTGATCCCCCCCAGGATGTTCACCAGGACCACCTTAACCCGCTCGTCGGCCAGGAGGAAGCTGGCGGCCTCCGCCACACGGCTGGCCTGGGCCCCCCCACCAAGGTCGAGGAAGTTGGCCGGCCTACCCCCGTAGAGGGCCACGGTGTCCAGGGTTGCCATGGTCAGCCCCGCCCCGTTCCCTATGACCCCTATGTCTCCGTCCAGCTCCACATAGTTTAAACCACGTTCACGGGCCCTCCTCTCCAAGGGGGTCAGCCCCTGATCCGCCGCCTCCCACCCCCCCTCCAGCAATCCTCGCCGGCGGAACAAGGCGTTGTCATCCAGGTTCAGCCGGGCATCGGCTGCCACCAGTCCCCCAGGTGTCTCCACCAGTGGGTTGATCTCGGTGAGCTCTGCATCCGTAGACTGGGCGAGCCTCTGGAGCCCCAGGATGATGGAGGAGAGCCGGCTGTTGGACTCCCCCTGGTACCCCAGCCACGAGGCCAGGTAGGCAGCATGGTACCCGCGGAACCCCTCCAAGGGGTCCACATGGTGCCGGGCAATGGCCTCCGGGGTCCGAGCAGCCACCTCCTCTATGTCCATCCCACCGCTCCGGGAGGCCAGAACCACGAACCTCCCCGCAGACCTGTCCAGCGTCACCCCCACGTAGAGCTCCCGCTGGACCTCCAACTGCTCCTCCACATAGACGCTGCCTACCTTAAACCCCTTCAACTCCGAGCCCAACAGCTCCCCCGCAACCCTCCCCGCCTCCAAGGGGTCCCCGGCGAACTTGATGCCACCAGCTTTTCCCCTACCCCCCACAGGCACCTGGGCCTTAACCACCACGGGGCCACCCAGCTCCCTAGCCACCTC
>CAYWWV010000052.1:0-4623 GCA_964462185.1 uncultured Candidatus Bathyarchaeia archaeon
GGGGGCCGGCTTAGGGGTCTAACCCTCCTCCCAGGGGAGACAGGGGTCTTCCCCCCAGCCATGGTCAGGCCCTACCTGGGTCTGGGGTTGGAACCCGGCCACCCCGGCTTCAAAGTCATAGCCCACCAGCTCAAAGCCCAAGACTGCCCCCACCTAAAAGGAGACTCCTGCAGCATCTACGATAAACGCCCCTCAGCCTGCCGGCAGTTCCCCTTCAACCTGGACCCGGGGCCCGGGGGTGAGATGCTATTGGGGGTGGACCTCAACTGTCCCGCTGCACAGGAGTTAACAAGGGAGGACCTGGAGGGGAGCAGAGTGCCAGGGCTGGAGTCTGCCAGCAGGCTCTACCGGGTGAAGAGGGAGGCCCGGGAAAACGAGGACCAGCTATGGGTCTACGACCTGGAATCCGAGTCCTGGAGCCGCTGGACCCGGGAACGCTAGAACCCCGTGGTGGCGTCCTTAACCGTGGGGATCACCCTCTCCACCACCAAGACGCTTCCACTGCTGGGCTGGAGCTCCAACCGGATCTCCTCGTAGGGGTGGGCGTAGACATCGCTCATGGAGCTCTGGGCGGGGTCCACCCCGGACTTGTCCAGCTGGGTGAGATCTATCACCACCTTGAACTTCTCCCCCTCCTCCAACATCGAGTCCCCGTCCCCCGTCACGCCCTTCACAGTGGTCACCGTCCCGTTGGACTCGTAGACTGAGGCGTGGCACCTGGGGTTGGTGTAGGTGACCACCAGCTCCCCCTCACCCATGTCGATGGGCTCTCCCCCGCCGGCGAGCCTCACGTAGAGGGTGAGCTTGGTGAGGCAGACGGCGGACTGGGGCCCCGTGAGGTTGGTGAATGAGCCTATGAGGCCCGAGTCCAAGGCCAGTGCGCTGCTGGCCTCCGACATACTGCCCGCCACCACCGACTGAGCCCTCTCGGCTGAGAGGAACCCCATGTTGAGGACGATGAAGGCCAGGGCAGAGGAGGTTATGACGAAGGCCACCAATATGATGGCCGTCTCAAGACCCGTTAAACCTCTCTTAGCCATTCCCACCCCTGGATCCAGCTTTCAAAGCTGTTAAAAGCCGATGTGTGTACCCGTGCCCCACAACCCCCTTAAACGGGCCCCGAGTCCTCGATGATTCGCTCTATGTCCTCCAGCTTCTCCCGCAGCCATTTCCGGAGTTCCCGGATCTTTCTCTGCCTCTCCTCCCAGGCATCCAAGTCTATGTGGCTTAGGATGGCCTGCTCCACCAGCTGCTGGAGGAGCTTGGGGTCCAGGGCATCCAGCTCCACCGAGCGGTCCCCGTACTCACTCATAAAGCCCTCTGCCCGGGCGTCGCTCCTCTTCACCGGCATGGGGGGGAGGCGGTGCCTCTTGATCTGGTCCAGGGTGAGGGCTACCCGCACCACCTTGAAGTCCCTGGCCCCATACCTGGACAGCCTCTCCTCCAGGTCCCTCTCGATGTCCACCCCACTGGGGTCGAAGTCCCCGAAATACAACACCACCTTGGGCTTCCCCCCCAACCGGTTCTCCATGTACCGCGCCATCTCCCGCACATAGCTGTAGCTGGGATACCCCCGGGTGGGGAAGGTGCGAACCGAATACCTATTGGCCACCATGCTTACCAGCCGGCTCAAGGCGTCCTTCTCCAGGCTTATAAGGAGGTGGACGGGCTGGTCCTCCCACATGGGCATGGTGAAACCCTTCCAGCTGTCCTGGAGCCCCCTCAGCTTCTGGGCCAGATACTCCTGGGCGGAGGAGTAGCCCACATCCCCCCTCCCCAAAACCCTCCTACTCCGATCCTCCAAACAGTTGGGGGGGAGGTCCCCCCGCTCCCGGGCCCTCACCATTATGCGGCTGAGCCGCTTGTAGCTGTTAACCGTGTTGGGGATGATGAGCTGGGCCACCAGCCGGTAGTATAGCTGCCTCAGGGTTATGGCCGTCTCATACTGGGAGAGGATGCGGCGGGAGACGGCCACCACCTCTTCGTAGCTGGGGAGCCGGGGCTTCATCCAAGAATATTATGAGCCCCGAGGATTTAAACCACTCAGGGCCCCACCCCTATTTACAATAAATACTATCCCTCGCAAGGTTTTTAATGGAAATCCCAGTATGCTTTGCCCTGGAATGTCGATGCGAAGAGCTACACCAGTGGAAATCATAAATGGGAACAGTTTCAGGCTCCGAACCGACGCCATCATAGTCTTGGATGGTGTGGAGGCGCCGGACATCAACACCCCCGAGGGACAAAAAGCCAGGGACAAGCTGGCAGAGCTGGTCCTGAAGAAGAAGGTGGAGTACGAGACCACTGAGTGGACCCCCATGGGCCAGACCAGGGCCCGGGTTACCCGGGATGGCCTGGACATCAACGAGGAGATGCGCAAGTTCATCGAGTCCCTGGGCTGAGAGAACAGAGTTTTAACCTGTTCCCCCCCACTCTATTGTGGATCACTTTGAATACTCTACTCTGGGCCTCCCCCCGGCCATGGGAGGGTGAGTAGGGGTGTCACCCCTCCAAACCGCCCTAGGCCTACTCCTCTCCCTCCTAGGCGCCTCCATCAGCATCTACTGGTACATATACTGGCAGAGAAACTACAGAGGCCAACTCCTAACCCAGGGGCCCTACGCCGTGGTCCGCCACCCCTTCTACACCGGCTTCACCCTCATCTCACTGGGCTTGGCCCTCATGCTCCCCGTCTTCGAGACCAGACTCCTACTGGTTATCACCCTGGCAACCCTCAGCGTCTTCATACCCCGCGAGGAGGAGGAGCTCCAAGCCAGGTTCGGCCAGGAATACTTGGACTACATGAAACGCGTCAAGTGGAGGCTGGTCCCCCATGTCTACTAGTAGGGGGCTCAGGGAGGTGGCCGCCGGCCTGGTTAGGCGTGGGGGCAGGCTCCTGGTGGCCCAGAGGAGGAGGGGCGACACCCACCCGTTGAAGTGGGAGTTCCCCGGCGGAACGGTTAGACCGGGGGAGACCACGTGGGAGGCTGTGGCCAGGGAGATAAGGGAGGAGCTGGGCCTGGAGGTGAGGGAGGCGGCCTACCTGGGCTCCTGCCTAGACCCCCCCTTCAGGATACACTACCACCTGGCGGACTACGTCTCGGGGGAGGTGCGGCTCAGGGCCCACGAGGAGGCCAGGTGGGTGGAGCCCAGGGAGCTGTTGGGCCTGGACCTGCTGCCAGGCGACAGGGTGCTGGTGGAGAGGCTCATTAATGCGGAGGGGAGGGGGTTGACCCATGTCTGAGGACATGGTGAAGTACTATCGGGAGAGGGCGAGGGAGTACGAGGAGGTCTACCGGTGGAGGGACCCCCACCGCCAGGAGGAGCAGGCGGCCATGGAGAGGGCCCTCCTGGAGGCCTTCCAGGGGTGCAGGGTATTGGACGTGGGCTGCGGCACCGGCTACTGGACCCAGAGGGTGAGCAGGGTGGCCAGGAGCATGGTGGGGGTGGACATCAACGAGACGGTGCTGGAGATAGCCCGCAGCAAGGACTACTACTGCCCCGTGGAGTTTAGGAGGATGGACGCCTACCAGATGGAGCTGGACCAACGGTTCACCGGCCTCATGGCCACCTTCATGCTCAGCCACGTAAAACGCAGCCACATCCAAGACTGGCTCACCCACCTCCACGGCTTCCTAGAGCCCGGGGCCTCCGTCTTCTTCGCCGACAACGTCTACATCGAGGGCGTGGGAGGCCCCCTGGTGGTGAAGGAGGGGGACCCCAACACCTACAAGCTTAGAACCCTCAAAGACGGGAGCCAGCACTTAATCGTGAAGAACTACTTCCATGTGGGGGAGCTGGTCCAAATCTTCGGGGCCCACAGCAGGGGGGTAGGCCCGGACAGTGTTTTCCACGGCCACTGCTTCTGGTGGGTTTCCTATAGGTATGAGCCCTAGTCCAGGGGGTTGAACCGGTCCTTAGCCGCCCCACAGATGGGGCAGACCCAGTCCTCGGGGAGCCCCTGGAAGGGGGTTCCAGCCTCCACACCGGCCTCAGGGTCCCCCAGCTCGGGGTCGTAGATGTAGCCGCAGATGCTGCACTCAAACCGGCCAGACATGGAGAACCCAATGGGGGTCCGCCTACTTAACCCCCACGGTTATGTTGGGGGTTGGCCCTGTAGGGGCCTACACTGTTTGGGAGGGCTTGGGGGAACAATGCTCTGCTTTCAACTTCCACTTGCTCGGATTACTCTTTGAGACACGAGAGTTCGAATCTCTTCCGGGCTACCATTGCACCGTGGACGGGTCGAGGTTTAACTTTTCGGAATTAAATGTATTTTACAATAGACATAACCAGCAAATCCGTTTTCTTCAGTTTTGGCGGAGTTTTTTCAAATGGCTTCATAGTGTGGTAAGGTTTTTACAGTGGCATACAAAGAAGTAATTGAATGTGAAAGAATGAAAGCTGAATATAGGGTTCATAGACTCAACATAAAAATGGAAGAAGATCAGACTAAGTTAGAGCAGTTCTTGAACAGCTTAGAAGGTGAAGTTGTGGCAATCATCCCAAGTGTTTCTCCCAAGTTCACCCCTGGAGGAATGGGCGCCAAAGTATACTTTCTTTGGGTTGTCGAAAAGAAGAGCTAAGCTGAAAGACGTATATGATACACGCCGGTCCAGCTGC
>CAYWWV010000052.1:4723-7242 GCA_964462185.1 uncultured Candidatus Bathyarchaeia archaeon
GTCGAAAAGAAGAGCTAAGCTGAAAGACGTATATGATACACGCCGGTCCAGCTGCCTTCGGTGGTTGTCTGTCTACCCTCGGCCCGGGGAGGCTACCCCAAGTATGATGGTTGGATGGCGAGGGCGTGGCTCAGCGAGGATATGAGTTCAAGCCTCTGCCGAGTATCACTGCTAATCCTCCTCCGACCCTTTTTACCCCGGTGACCGCCCCGCCTTTCAATTCCCTCTTGTTGGGATTAGCCATTGAGACCCGGTGACCTTCACGGCCTACGTGAACTGGGCCTTCATCTTTCAATTCCCTCTTATTGGGATTACTCGTTGAGACTGGGCTACATGGCTGTGGCCATGGTGTCGATAGACGAGACGTGGTCCGCCCTCCGGCTCAGACCCGTCTAGGCCTCCTTGCATGTTTCCGGCAACTTTACCGGTAACATTAAGGGCTAGTCCATGCCCCTTTTGTTTGAAGAAAATGTCAGAGCGGAAACGGGTGATAATATGCACCGGCGCCCCCGGGAACGGCAGGGACGAGATGCTCAACGAGCTCGGCGAGATAGCCAGCTTCGGCTACCACCACCTCTTCAGGTACATCGTCGATGAGGCCAGGCTCGACGGCACCAACCTCAACAAGATCAACATACTGGACTTCTACGACAGCCAGCCCGAGAAGATGGAGGACTACCGCAAGCAGGCCATAGGCAAGATCGTGGCCGAGATAAACGAGAAAGGTGGCGCCCACGTCGTGAGCACCCCCTACCACTTCGAGTGGAAGGGCAACAGGTTTCAGGGCCTCACCGACGAGGACGTGAGGCTCATCGACCCGGACCTCTTTGTAGTCATCTTCGACGACTTCGTCAGGGTCAGGGACAGGCTCAGCAGGGACACCCAATGGCAGGACCACAAGTACACTCTGGGCGAGATTCGCCAACTGGCGCCGCGAGGAGGTCAACGGCATCTACCGCCTCGCCGAGTCCTTCAAGCCACGGAAGGAGATACAGCTCGTGGCCTACGAGAACGGCCCCAGGCTCCTCCGGGACCTCGTGTTCAAGCCGGGGAAGGAGACGTTCTACCTGAGCCACCCAATCACTGGGGAGGGCCCCGAGTTCTTCAGGCATATAACCCGGTTCCTGGAGAGCCTCAGCGAGTACTACGTCATCTACGACCCCTACCTCATCAAGGACTGGGACATCGTTGAGCAGTGGAGGGACGCCGTCAACGCCACCATCGACGCCGACCAGGAGATGCCGGACACTTTCACATTCTGCATGACCTACAGGGACGGCCCCCTGGAGGCCGAGTTCAACATCCGGGAGGTGGAGACCGCCATAAAGAACCTCAGGTTCCAGATCATCGACAGCGACTACAAGATCATCGAGAACAGCGACATGACCGTGGTCTACCACCCCCGGAAGAGCATCTCGGCGGGCGTCATGTGCGAGATGGTCTACGCCAAGAGCCTCGCCAAGCTGGTGTACGCGTACTACCCGTACGAGCCGAGCCCGTTCTTCGAGTGGTACGCCACCCGCATCTTCACCGACCCCGACGAGATGAGAGACTTCCTAATCAAGGAGAGCAAGATGACGGGGCAGCGGCCACTAGACTTCTTCTCGAACCCAGTTACCGAATCCTAGGCAGCCAAGTCGACCAACCGTCGGGACAACTCACCGGGTACACGGGGCATGGTCACGATTCAGAGGGCTATGACCGTGTATGGAAGCCCAGTATGTCACGCGCTTGATGGTTGAGTAAGGCAATGAACAGAGGGACGCGATGAACACTGGGTTTATGCAATGGTACCAACATATCAAGTGGCAGGCTAGAGAACCTCGCTACTTCTTGGCAACATCTAGATGTATTAAAACGAAAATGAAAGCGCTAGAAGGAACACCATCAGGGACACTATGAAAACACCTTCATTCCTGTGTCTCGACCTGTAAAGGTGATACGACGAGGCAGCCAGGTAGGGAAAAACCGAGTAGGTTAGCGGAACAAGGTACACGACTTGATACAGATCATAGCTTCCGCCGTCGTTTAAGCCATCCCAGTGCTCTTTGGCGTAGTATCTGACGTAGACTGGTTCATCAAGCGGTAACTCTTCAAGGACGCCACCTTCACGAAGACGATAAAATGATCCCTCTATTTTATAGCACTTTACTGAAACCGTCGAAAACGATAGAAGAGCTAAGCTGATGACTAGCCCAAACAGGTAAGTGTACTTGCCGACGTAATGTAGCATCTTGTTTATCATGTGATCCGACTCACCACACTCGTTAAGTAAAAAGAAAAAAAAGGGTTTATGTATATGTAACTGCAACCCAATCATACCCATATATACCGTTTATCGTCGTCGCCCTTACCGTGACATAACCGGATCCAGTATCGAACCAGGCGGGTAAATCAACTGTCCTATCCCAATAGGTTTCGTATTCAGTAAGGCTGTACCACCTGTAAAAGTCGTCAGTTCCGGCATTGGTAAAGCATACCTCTTTCAATTCCCTCTTATTGGGATTACTCGTTGAAAC
>CAYWWV010000053.1:0-7110 GCA_964462185.1 uncultured Candidatus Bathyarchaeia archaeon
CATAGAATGGTGCGCACAAACACACCCAGACCCATAAACCCCCAATTTTTTCACTGGGTAAACCTTTTACACGGGCCATGTTGTTTTGGTCCTGGGAACCTTGTCTAGCAGGCAGCTGCTGGTCAGCAAGATCGAGAACGGTGTGGTCATAGACCATATTCCCGCGGGCCGCGCCAACCTGGTGCTTCGCCTCCTCCGGCTCCCCCAGGACGCCCAGACCCTGATTGCCCAAAACGTGGAGAGCCGGAGGCTGGGGAGGAAGGACTTGATCAAGGTGGAGGGCACCTACCTCACATCCACCGAGATCGATGTGATAGCCCTGGTGGCCCCCCACGCCACCCTCAACATAATCCAGGACTGGGAGGTGAGGGAGAAAAGAGTCATCAAGCCCCCCCAAACCATCAAGGGGGCCTTCAAATGCCCCAACCTCCTCTGCCCAACCAACAGGAGGTACGCGCCCCCCCAGACCCACTACCGGGTGGAGACGGGGGAGCGCATCGAGGAGACCCGGCTCCACTGCCTCTACTGTGAGAGCATCACCTACTACGGCTCCATACTGGACCACATCGAGAGCGGCGACTTCGAGTTGGAGTGGAGGGGGCTGGTCTCCGAGCCCAAGATAGCCCAGGTTTTCCTGGAGGCCCTCATCAAAGGAGGCGCCCTACGACTCGCACCCAGCCCCGACAGGCTCTTCCAGTTGAAGAGCGGGAGGCTGAGCCCCTACTTCATCAACCTGGGGGCCCTAACCGATGGGGAGAGCCTGGCCAAGCTCAAGTGGGCCTTCGCCAGCTACATAGCCCTCCTCCTGGAGAGGGGGGAACTCAACGACTTCGACTACGTCTTCGGCCCCAGCTACAAGGGGATAAGCCTGGCAGCCCTCACCTGCGAGGGCCTCAAAGAGCTCTACGACATGGACAAACGGTATATGTACGACAGGAAGGAGGCCAAGGACTATGGGGACGTCTCCACCGACCAGGTGTTGGTGGGGGCCCACTACTTCCAGCCGGGGCAACGCATCCTGGTGGTGGACGACACCATAACCACGGGCCTCACCAAGGTGGAGACCATCGAGAAGCTGAGGCTCCTGGGGGACCACGAGATCGTGGGGGTGGTCATCGCCGTGGACAGGATGGAGCGCATGGGGAACCGGGACAGGGTGGAGAAGCTAAGCGCCGTCCAACACCTGGAGAGGAAGCTGGGAATCAAAGTCCACAGCATCCAGAACATTAAAACCATCTACAGCCTCATCAAGGACACCCTCAGCCCAGAGATGAGGAGGCTGTGGGAGGAGTACTACGCCAAGTACGGCGTAGATAGGCTGGATTAGGCCCGCGGGGTCCAACCCCCTTTTATTGAACCGAAGCCCAGGGAATCCCGTGAAGAGCTACGACGTGGTGGTGGTGGGCAGCGGCGCCGGTATGATGGTGGCCGATGCCGCCGTGAATAGCGGCCTCAAGGTGGCCCTGGTGGAGATGGGGAAGCTGGGGGGCACCTGCCTCAACGTGGGGTGCATCCCCTCCAAGATGGTTCTCTACCCCGCAGACCTGGTCCAACTCATAGCCTCCGCCCCAGCCCTGGGGGTTAAAGCCAGGGTGGAGGAGGTGGACTTCCAAGCCATCATGAGGCGGACCCGGGGGTTCACGAGCCACGACCGGGAGGCCATAGAGGAGGCCATCTGGGAGGTCCCCGGCTTGGACTTCTACCCCGAGAGGGCGGAGTTCGTCTCCGACTACACCCTCAGGGTGGGTGAGGAGACCATTAAGGGGGAGAACGTCTTCCTGGCCACGGGGGCTAGGCCCCTCATCCCCCCCATCGAGGGCTTGGGGGAGGTGGAATACCTCACCAACGACAACGTTTGGGAGCTGGAGGAAAGACCTGACTCACTGGTCATCGTGGGCGGGGGGTTCGTGGCATGCGAGATGGCCCACTTCTTCCAGGGCATGGGGGCCGAGGTGACACTGCTCAGCAGGAGCCCCCGCCTGTTGAAACACGCCGAGCCCGAGATATCGGCGATGGTGGAGGAGTCCCTCTCCCAGAGGATGGTGGTGGAGACGGGTGTGGAGGTGGTGGAGGCTCATCGCGGGGGGGAGGGTGTTGTGGTGGGCACCAGGCAGGGGGAGGAGTACCAGGCCCAGTCCCTCCTCCTGGCTACGGGGAGGAAGAGCAACGCCGACCTCCTCCACCCGGAGAGAACAGGGGTCCAAGTAGACGAGCGGGGGTACATCGTGGTGGACGAGGCCTACCGCACCACCAAGCCCGGCATATGGGCCTTCGGCGACGCCATCGGGAAGGCCATGTACCGCCACGTGGCCAACAAGGAGGCGGAGCTGTGCTGGCACGCCTACGCCACAGGCCACATCCACCCCCTGGACTATGACCAGGTGCCCTACGCCGTCTACACCTGGCCCCAGGTGGCCTCGGTGGGCCTCACAGAGGGAGAGGCGAAGAGGAGGGAGTTGAACTACCTTGTGGGTGAGTATTGGTACAGCGACACGGCCAAGGGCGCCGCCCTGGGCCAAGAGGGCTACGTGAAGGTGTTGGTGGGGAGGGAGGGGGCCAGGGTTTTGGGGGCCCACATATGCGGCGTCTTCGCCCCCATCCTGATACAAGAGGTGATAAACGCGATGAACACTGGGGACCACAGCCTCCACCACGTCAGGGAGGCCCTCCACATCCACCCAGCCCTACCCGAGGTGGTCCAGAGGGCCTTCTACAACCTGAGGGAGCCAGGGGAGAGGGAAAAATAGGGCCTCCTGGGGGCCCTTGAGGAGTTCACCACCCAAAACTGCTCCTCTAAACCATTGGAAGACTTTGTAGAGAAAAAAAGGGTTAAGGGTTAGCTACTTGGTGGTGATGGTGTATCGAACCCCTAGGGGCTCCAGCGCCTTGTCGATGCGGTTGATCAGGTCCTCGAGCTGAGCCATGGTGGGCTTCTGGAACCACTCGAAGTAAAAGTCGTACTCTCCTAGGCTCTCCCCGCTCTTACTGATGATGGTGTCGCACCGTTCCTCACTGATCTTGTCGGGGCCACCGAATAAGTTGATGACCTGGCTGGTGTCCAGAATCCCCTCGGCGATGGTGCTGGACACACCTGGAACACCCTCAAAGGCCCCAAGGCCTATGGCGGCCTCGATGGAGGGGTCCATCACGCACACCTCAGGCATATCCACGGCGATGCCTCTGAGAGCCTCCAAGGCCTTCATCATCGGAGGCCCATATATTTTAATGTAACTCTTCATAAAAACCTGTTAAATAGGTCAATCTGGGGGCTATTAAAGTTTCCTCAAAGGGCCTCCTTCACCCAAAACCGATTAAAAGATCGAAAACCGCTTATATTCAACGATTACTTCAATACCAGAGCGTTTCTATCCACTGAGGACACCCAAGATGGAAAGACTTGAAAAAATACAAGCCGCGTTGTCGGAGAGCGAATACGATGCCATCCTAGCCGTGGGTGCTGACAACTTCGCCTATCTGACGGGGGCGGTTTTGCCCTTCGCCGAGCACTATCCCACCAGGTGGGCCGGGGTTCTCCTGTCAAAGGGGGGGGAGAGGGTGGTGATGTTGCCCCAGGATTGGAGCCAGGCCGTCAAGGACCAGGGGTGGAGGGGAGAGACCTTGGTATACGATGAGAATCGTGGGGTGGAGGATGAGGGGTTCTCCCAGATGGTCCAGGAGGTGGTGATTGGACTGGGGCTGGAGTCCAAGAGAATCGGACTCGACACATACCGGGCCTCTAAACAGCTTGTGGGCCACCTGGCCAAGGGCCTCCCCAAGGCTGAGTGGGCCTCCGCCGACCCCATGCTGAGGGACCTGAGGATAAGGAAGACCCAGGAGGAGGTGGCCTATATTGAGAAAGCCTGCAAACAGGTGGACCGGGGAATCGTATACGCCTTGATGCACTTGGAGGGGGCGGTGACCAACCCCGGTTACACGGTTGCGGAGTTCACCGAGAGGGTTCGAGTCCACATCTTCGAGAACGGGGCCAGCGGCGTGGGGCTGCTAAACTCGGCTTTCGGTAATGAGGGCCAGTTCTACTACACCCCTCAGAGGGGCTGGGTGGAGGAGGGGGTCCTCTTCAGGGTGGATGCCAGCGCCCACTACAAGGGATACTGGGCCAACATTGGGAGGATGGGCGTAACGGGGGACCCCACCCCCGAGCAGGAGGAGGCATACCAGGACAACCTCCGGCTCAAGGAGGAAGCCCTCACCATCCTCAAGCCAGGGGTGTCCTGCAACGAGGTCTTCGCCCACGTAACCAGGGTGGCCGAGAAGAAGGCCATCCAGATGTGGAGGGAGCCGGGCATAGGCCACGGCGTGGGAGCCAGCCACCACGAGGCCCCCTACCTGACCCTCAACTGTAGCATCGAGTTGAAGGAGGGGATGGTGGTGGCTCTGGACATCTACACCTTTGGGCCCCACCGCGAGCTGGTCCACAGCAAGGATGTGTATGTTATCACTGAGGAGGGCTCCCGCAGGCTTAGCTGGTACAGGTCTTGGGACAAGCTATACCACGTCTACGGGTGGAGGGCCACCCACTGAGGTGAGAATATGAAGGAAGAGGTCTTTAGCAAGGTTGAGGCAGCCATGGAGGAGGAGGGCTTGGAAGCCCTCATCGTGTTCGGGTATGACAACATCCAGTACCTCACAGGCGCCCCCCTACACTACCCCCCCTCATACCCCGACCGGTATATGGCCCTCTTCTGGCCCCGCGGGGAAACACCCACCTGCATCCTCCCCCACGAGTGGGAGAGGAGCTTCCTCAACCTCTCGTGGACAAATAAAACCAGGGCCTACACCGAGAGGCCTGGGAGCGCGGGCACCATAGTGGACGCCATCCTCCTACTGGTCAGGGAAACAGTGAGGAAGACGGGGACCATAGGCATAGATGCTTCTAGAACCCCGGCCAGCCTCTATGACAGGCTGGAGTCAGCCCTAGGGGAGTACCAGTTGAAGCCCTGGGACATGGGCCTTAGGAGGCTGAGGATTGTAAAGACGCCTGGGGAGGCCAGGCTCCTGGAGGAGGTGGCGGCCAAGACGGACCACGCCCTGGCAGCCCAGGCCCACCACGTCTTGGTGTTGCAGGCCCCCGGGGAGATGAGTTTAACTGAGAATGTGAGGGTGCACGCCCTGGAGAGGGGGCTGGACGAGGTGGGGCACCACGCCATAGCCCAGGTGGTCTCAGGTGAAAACGCTGGCAAGTGGTGGCCCGGAGCCCCCATGTTTGGCGTGGGGTACAGCAGGGTGCCCAAACACCACGAGTGGGTGAGGATGGAGCTGGTGGCCACCCTGAATGGGTACTGGTGCAACGGCGCTAGGATGCTGGCCATGGGGGAGATGACGGAGGAGCAGAAGGCCGACTACCAGAAGCTGGTCACCCTCCGAGAGGTAGCCAGGCGAACCATCAAACCAGGGGCTAAAGCCAGCGAGGTCTACGCAGCCGTCAAGGAGGTGGCCATGGAGAAGGGCATCAAGCTGGAGCCACACCTAGCCCTGGGAGCCGGGGTGGGGGTCTCCAACTACGAGCCGCCCTACCTCTCGGCTGCCGACGACACCACCCTGGAGCCAGGCATGGTCATAGTGTTCAACCCCGTGGTCCATGGCTCCAAGGGCGAGCTGCTCATGAATAGGGACACCTTCCTCGTCACGGAGGAGGGGTGCCGCGTACTGGGATGGTGGAAGGACTGGCGGGAGCCCTTCATCGCCAACTACACCCTCTGACCCACAACAAGCTTTTATCCTCTCCCGACTAAGGCGAAACCACCGGGGGAGCATCCATGTACGACTTCTTGACTCTGGACGATGTGGAGGTCGCCGGGAAAACCGTCTTCCTGAGGGTTGACATCAACAGCCCCATAGACCCTAACACCATGAGGATCCTGGACGCCTCCAGGATCCAGGCCATTATACCCACTGTGGAAAGCCTGAGGGAGGCCCGAGTCATAATCGGGGCGCACCAGAGCAGGCCTGGTCGATACGACTTCACCAGTTTGGAGAGCCATGGGAAGGTTCTCCAGATGTACCTGGAGAGGAAGATCCAATACACCGATGACATAGTGGGGGAGGAGGCCCAACGCCTCATGAAGGGGCTTAAGCCGGGCGACATCCTGCTGCTGAACAACGTGAGGATGCTGGAGGAGGAGAACAGGCAGGCCCCCCCAGAGGAGCTGAGGAACACCCGGCTGGTCAGGACCCTCAGCAAATACGTAGACCTCTTCGTAAACGATGCCTTCGCCGCTGCCCACAGGAGCCAGGCCAGCCTGGTAGGCCTCAGCACCGTGGTCCCCATGGTGGCGGGGAGGCTCATGGAGAAGGAGTTGCAGGCTCTCAACCATGTGTTGGTGGACCCCGCCCGCCCCAGCGTCTATGTGTTGGGAGGGGTGAAGGTGGAGGACCGCATACCCGTGATCAAGAGGGTGTTGGGCGATGATGTGGCCGACACGGTGCTGTTGGGGGGGCTGGTGGCCGACTGGTTCCACATGGCCCAGGGCCGCCTGGGGAACCGTTTGGGGGAGCTGGACGAGGAGGGGGAGAAGAGGGTGGAGGAGTGCCGGAGGCTTCTGGAGGAGTTCGGCGACCGCATACAGCTGCCCGTGGATGTGGCCCTCGACGTAAAGGGGGAGAGGGTGGAGGTCCTCATAGAGAGGATCACCGAGGAGCGCAACATATACGACATAGGGTTGAACACCCTGGCGCGCTACTCCAAGGTGCTCCAACAGGCCCAGACAGCGGTGGCAGAGGGCCCCCTCGGAATGTTCGAGAGGAGGGGCTTCGACATAGGCACCAAGGAGGTCCTCAGGTGCCTGGCCAAGGCCCCTGGATACAAGGTGATCGGGGGGGGACATATGGGGGCCATGGCCTACATGCTGGGAATCCAAGGCCAGATAGACCACATCTCCACCGGGGGCGGAGCCATGCTCAGCCTTCTAGCGGGGGAACGCCTCCCCGTGGTGGAGGCCCTGGAGGCATCCAAGGCCCGCTTCCGGGGGACGTGAAACCTTTTAAAACTCCTCCACCCCAACGCTATTCGCTGGGACCGTGGTCAAGCTTGGTAAGATACGCGGTTTGGGTCCGCGTGATCCCCGGTTCGAATCCGGGCGGTCCCACCAA
>CAYWWV010000054.1:0-7109 GCA_964462185.1 uncultured Candidatus Bathyarchaeia archaeon
TTGTCTCAGTGTCCATCTCCGGGCTACCACTCTCATGGCCCGTACCGGTCAAAGGCTTGGTGAGCCGTTACCTCACCAACTACCTGATCGGCCGCAGCCCCATCCTTGGGCATGACTCCAACATGCTGGAGCCACCTTTCAACGTGGCACCATTCCAGGCCACCACATCTATCGTGGATTAGCCCCAATTTCTCGGGGGTATCCACGTCCCAAGGGTAGGTTAGCTACGTGTTACTGAGCAGTGCGCCACTCACAGACATAGTTCTGTGCGTACGACTAGCATGGCTTAGTCCCACCTCGATAGCAGTGGGGTCCGACGGGATCAATCGGAATGAGCTTGGTCGCAAACTATTGGAACCAAGCGAGGAAACTCCCTGCTCGACCCTTCTCAGACACGAAGACCCACAGGGCCTTTACTCGCGTCTTCATACATATACCCGCAACTGGAGCCCGAACCATCATCCAAAGGCGAAAGCCTCAGTCAGTTCGGCGCCGCCGACTATGTGCGGATGCGATTGCTCGCAACAGGCTTACCACATCGTATGAATAAAAACATTACTCCTCCGCCCCCAAGCCCTCCTCATCGAGCCTCCTAAGCTCCTCCAAGAGAAACTCCCTATACCTCTGCCTCCACCCCCTCCGAGCCTCACCGGAGCCCTCCCGCAGACGACGCCAAAAGACCCCCGACAACCGTTCAAATCCATCGAAAACCTCGTCAGCAATAAGCCTCCCAGCGGCCACAACGGAAAACCCAAGCCGCTCCATCAAATCCAGCTGACGCCTAACACGCCTCACAAACACCTCAGACCTGGAAAGCTCCTCCAACCCCTCAGGCGTCAACCTAAACCTCCCCCCCTCAACCTCCTCGACGAACCCATCCCTCACCAGCCGCCCCAGCAATGGATAGATCAGCCCAGGACTCGGAGACCACACCCCCCCACTACGCTCCAAGGCAAGGTCGATAATCTCCTTCCCAGTCAACTCTGACTCGCTCAACAACTTGAGGACGTAATACCGAGTGAATCCGCGGGGAACCTTCCCAGTTGAATTGGTCACCAGTCAACACCTGTAAACAGAAAGCCGGGGAGACATTTAAAAATATCACTAGTGATACACCTGGTTTTTCACCCAGCCCCCGGGAACCACGGGAAACAAAAAACTAACATATTCGCAAAACAATACCAACCACCAAAGGAAAAGTGAGCCAATTGGATAAAATCGTTTATGGCCTTGAACCCAAAATAGGAGACGAACTGGAAATACTGGTGTTGAAGGGAAAGGGAAACAGCATAATCAGCAGGATGAAGGACGGTAGAGTCATCCTCTTCAACAGGGAGAACGTGCTTTTCAACGAGCTGGAGCCGGGGATGCTGGTCCGAGCCAAGGTCAGCTTCATAGCCCAAAACTACATAATCGTAGACCCCATAGCACCCCCAGAGCACAGCGTAAAAGCCATTAAAACAGGTCTGAGGATGGTGGCGGAGACGGAGAACTGGGAGAACGCCGTCATAGCAAACGCTTTGTTGTATATAATTGAGGTATTGGAAGAAGTATAACGTCAAAATTAATATAACAATTAACTTTTCTTTTCTCCAGAGTTGCACCTGGAGTTTCTGGTTCAAGCAGCAATAGCGGCTTCAGCTTCAATGATCCTCGTATACTCTGCCAACAACCTGTACCTGGCCTACTCCTCCCGCAGATATAGGAGCCCCGAAAGAGTTGGGTTAGAGGAATACCCCTTGGTGTCCATCCAGATACCTGTCTACAACGAGAAAGAGATAGTGACACCCCTGATGGAGAGCCTACGCAACCTGGATTGGCCTAGGGAAGCCTTGGAGATCCTGATACTCGACGACAGCACCGATGAGACCAAGCAGCTATTAGACGAGGAGGCGGCCAGGACCCCTAGCGCCCGAGTAGTTAGAAGGGGCAGCCGTGAGGGCTATAAGGCGGGAGCCCTCGAGGAGGGGCTGAAACATACGAGGGCGAAGTATCTGGTTTTCTTCGACGCGGACTTCACCCCCCGACCCCAGTTTTTGAAGCGGGTAATCCCCATAATGGAGAAGAATAGGCGGCTGGGGTTTCTTCAAGTCCGTTGGGGCCATCTAAACGAGGGGGAGAACCTGGTGACTAGGGCCGCAGCCTTGGCCTTGGACTGGCACCACTTCATCGAGCAGACGGGGAGGGCCTCCTCCAGCCTCCTCATCAACTTCAATGGGAGCGCTGGGGTTTTCAGGAGGGAGGCGGTGGAGTCGGCGGGGGGCTGGAGCTGGGACACTCTCTCGGAGGACTTGGACATTAGTTACAGGGTCCAACTCCACGACTGGGGCGCTGCATACCTTAAAGAGGTGGAGGCCCCTGGGTTGATCCCCTCCAATATCTGGGATTTCCTGAATCAGCAGGCAAGGTGGATACAAGGCAGCATCCAATGTGCGAGGAAGCTCCTGGTGAAAACCCTGGCCTCCAATCTGGGCTGGCGCCAGAAAGCCCAGTCCATACTCCACCTAACTGGATACACAGTGCACCTCTGGAGCCTCATACTGCTACTCACATCAACACTCTACCTGGGCTCGCCAACCAATGCAAACACAGCCAGCAGCATATTACTCACAACAGTGGGCGCAATCGGCCTACTAAGCCAGCTTTCAACGATCCACATCCTAAAAAAATGCAGGAAAACCCCTCTGCCAACCATATTACAGGATTTTTTTTACCTCCTACTAATCACCCTCGGCTCCAGCCTCAGGTACAGCGCCGCCATTACCCAAGGGCTTTTCAACAGTAAGCTGGTGTTCACCAGAACGCCCAAGGGGCCCCACCCTAAACCAAGGATGGGGCCAGGTAGAACCCTCACATTGATCGCCCCAGAACTAGTCCTAGCCACCTTCATAGCGTTCAAAACGGTAAACGCCATCCAAAGAGCCAGCCTTCTACTAGCGATCTACATGTTCCTCTACGCCTGTGGGGGGCTACTGGTGGCAGTCTTGAAGGCCCGGGAACTACTTTAGCCCTAGTGTGACCTTGACGAAGCTGCCTAGGAAAACCAGGGCCTCCTTGACGGTGAACTTGGAATCCCCGTCAGCTCTCTCATAGAAAGTTATGGGGGTTTCAACCACTGAGAAGCCTTGTTTCAGCGATTTGAAGAGGCTCTCAAACTGGAAGTCCCATTTATCGCAATGCACGTTGGGCATAACCTTGCTCCAGACTTGTCGTCGATAGACGCGATACCCGCTGGTCCAGTCGTGGATGTCCCAACTCAGGAGAAGCCGTAAGACCAGGTTGGTGAGAACCGTTAGGATATTCCTTGTTAAACCCCTGCCCACTATCTGGCCCCCCCTACAGAGCCTGCTGCCGATGACGACGTCGTATTTCGAGGCTAGTTCAACCATGGCTGGGATGTAGGCGGGGTCGTGGCTTAGGTCGCTGTCGATGGAGACAATGTAGTCCCCCAGGGTGTATTTGAACCCCTCTTTGTAGGCCGTTCCGAGGCCCTTCTTGGAGTCTCGGTGGAGAACCTTTATGTTTTGGTGTCGCTCCGCCAGTTGGTCGGCTATTTCCCCGCTTCCATCGGGGCTGTTGTCATCGACTATTATGATCTCGAAGGGGGTGGCGCTCAGTTCCTTTTGGATTTTTGAAATCATGGTTTCCAGGGTCTTGCTCTCGTTATATATGGGAGCTATTACCGAGATCACTGGCTTCAATTCTGTTTATTCTTCAATAACCATTGAATTAAGAGTAAAGTTCAAAGTTTTGGGGGGTCTTGGTTACAACCCATTGCATACCACCAGGCAAACCAGGTTTGGGGTACACAAGATTCTCCCGTGGAGGGCTGATTTTCGACTCGGTGGGAGCCATCAGAGTCGGAATAATCCACATGGGTTTCTTCTACAACGGTGGGGGAGAGAGGACTGTCCTAAAGCAGGCTAGGGGGCTGGTTGAGAGGGGGCATGAAGTCGCCGTCTTCGCCCCCTTGGTGGAGGAGGACTGCTTCCCCGAGTTGATGGAGGAGACGCCTGTAACCCCTCTATCTAGGATCAACTCCACCAGGATTCCCTTGAAGACTGCCCTGGCCATGGTTGAGGCCTCCCTGAGGGCTCCTACCGCTTTGTTTAGGGGGTTGGATGTTCTAGTGGCTCATGGCCAACCCAGCAACTGGATAGCCTTCAAGGCTTGGACAAGGGAAAACATCCCATACGTCTCGTATTTGCACCAGGCTAATCGATTCCTCTACCCCCGGCGGATCGATGTGGAGACGGGTTGGGGGTTTGATAAAAGCCTCCACATTCTGGGCTTACTCCATACGCGCAACCCTTTGCTGAAAAAGCTGGACAGGGAATCCATTACACACTCCAGGGCCATCGTCACCAACTCTAGGTGGATCGAGAGGAAGGTGTACCATTGCTATGGGAAGGGAAGCATAGTTTGCTATCCGGGTGTGGATGTTGATAGTTTTAAGCCGGGTGTTGGGGGGCCCAAGAAGTATATCCTCACGACGAATAGACACATCCCCCAGAAGAGAATCGATTGGACGATAAGATGCTTAAAGCTGGTTAAAGAGAGACACCCGGACACTAGATGTTTAATCACGGGTGAGCCCACCAGCTACACGAGAGCCCTCAGAGAGTATTGTGTAAAGATGGGTTTGGAGGGCTCTGTGGAGTTCGTGGGGAACCTTCCTTCTGGCCAACTGGTCAAGGCATACCAGGAAGCCTACTCGTATTCATACACCTCCCCCGAGGAAGACTTCGGCCTGGGCCCCCTGGAGGCGGCGGCCTGCGGCGTCCCCTCAGTCGTATGGGACTACGCGGGTCCCCGGGAGACGGTGGTGGACCAAGAGACAGGGTTCAGGGTGAAGCCTTACCAGGTTGAGGAGATGGCCAGGAGGCACATAGAGCTTCTGGAAGACCCTGGCCTCCGGAGGAGTATGGGTGAGAGGGCCCGGAGGTTTGTGGAGAGGAGGTTTACCTGGGAGCGGCACTGTGGCAGGCTGGAAAGGGTGCTGGCATCCGTCCTCGGTATTTTGGGGGGATGTAACCCAACAAACACTTGATCGGTATTATCATTCTTTATTTAATCTAACAGTTAATACACGCTGGGAAACGCAATGAAGAAACTGCAAAAAGCAACCCCACTAGCGATAGTAATCCTGCTACTAGTCAGCACAATGGCAGCCACAGTCTACGCCTCAGAACCCCCAACGATCCCGGGACACGAGACCTATCAAAGTGTTGAGGGCCTCCTGGAAACAGACGTCTACACGTTATACCCCTACGATGAAGCCAGCCTCGACATAGGTTTCTCCAAGTATGGGGAGATGATTGACGGGGACAATGGAGTAGGGCTCGAGTACAAGGGAGTAGATGCCTTCGCAAACCCAGCTGTGCCCAGGGAGCTATGGTGCAGCGGCTGGATCATGGACATACACTACACCGAGGGAGGATACCTACGCAACATCTGGGCATACGCCCTATTCTCCGACCGGACCCCCGAGGGGGTTGAGGGAGAGTGGAGGCAGATGCAGAAGACGAAGGACGCCAGCGACCCCAGCGACACGCCTGGGGGCCGCAGAACCAACGGGTACGCCGAGACAGACGACATAAAGCTGATATACGATGGGCCTAGGAGCGCCATCTACCTCCTGGTTACAAGGATCTTCGACAAGCCTCCCGGGGATGGCGGAACACCCCTGGTGGAGCTGGACATCCAGCTCATCTTCAACAAGGTGAGCAAGCAGGTAATGGAGATCAAGGACATCAAGCGCATCGACAACAACAAGATGAAGGGGCCATTCCAGATCGAGTTCAGCCAGAGAGCCGAGTGGGACATGGGCCTATCATCGAACAGCGAGTCCTACGCGGAGTTCTACAACTCGTTGGAGACCAAGTACTACAAGCATCCCTTCTACGAGGACGGCTGCGTTGAACCCGTGGGCTTCGACCTCTGCCAGGTCATTGGCGAGGAGGGGCTGGTTGGATACGCGGCCTTCTGGCCAAACCTGGTGTCCAAGTGGGTCACCAACGCCGAGGAGGTTAGAAGGTTCGGGGAAGACGTGGATGTGCCAAGCCTGCTCTCAACGATGGAGACCTATGAGCACCGCGTGGCTCTCCCCACCAGCGCGGATGAGTTGGTGGACCCCAGCGTGTACTACAACGAGGTGACTGGGGAGATAGTGATCCTGCTCCCCAAAGAGCCTGTTGCCTATCCGCGAGGACTGGGGGAGTGGAGCGCTGCGCCCTGGCTGTTCAAGAAGGACGGCACCGGCCAGTACGCCAAGATGTTGATGGAGGACGAGGGACTCCCAGGGGCTTGGAGGTGGGAGCCCATACACCCGCCATACGGAGCAGTCGTCATCAAACCCTTCCAGTGGAAGTGGGGCGACGAGTTCTGCATCGTCTTTAAGCGGGTTATGGAGGGACACACACCCCACGAGTCCACCGCCCTGGACTGCATGGAGCCCTTCTTCGAGGAGGGAGAAGTAGTGGAGTCTCTGGGCATGTACAGCGAGCCAGCTACACCCTACGTCTTCGCGGAGTGGGACTTCGACCTGGACATGGACCACCCCGAGAACAGCACCCACCAGTTCAGGTGTGTAAGCGTCTACGGGATGACGGACAACCACAACGCCGTGGACCCAGACATGGCCCAGGGAGCCTTTAGAATCGACAAAGAAATCATCTACCAGCTGAACACCATCTTCAACCCCTGGGACCTGAAGGACGCGGCCCACAAGGACACCTTTAGGTGGTGCCAGAAAGGCACAGCCACCAACACCATAACCCTCGAAAGCCACCTATACGACAAATACGGCAACCCCCGAGACTGCCTCGAGGGAGAACACAAAGTATGGATCCCCGAGAAATGGGGCTACTACTGCAACGACTCCGAGAAGGTAATACTCTACGGCGGCGGAGAAGCCAGACTGCTAAAACGCCCCGAGGAGTACACCGTCACCGGCAACGTGATCCACATATCCATCGACACATCTGGCTACGACAAATACAAGGTGCTGTACTCCACCAAGCTGGAAACCGACCGAGACTGGCACACCGGCAGATGGGAGTGGACCGTGATTGGCGAGGACAGCCACGCCAGCGACAGCCTGGGCGCCG
>CAYWWV010000055.1:0-7075 GCA_964462185.1 uncultured Candidatus Bathyarchaeia archaeon
ACCATAGAGAGGAACATCCCAGCCGTCTACAACACCATCATGTCCCTCAACTAGGGGGGACGATTCTCTCTTTTTTATTTGGTTCTAAGCTTGGAGACGATTGTGTTCACTGGTTTTATCTGCATTCTCTTGGCGGATAAAATTCCTATGAAGAGGATTATTCCTGGAAGTAGATAGGTGAGTAAGTTTGTGAAGACCTTGTTGAAGGCAGGGGCTTCTCTCATGAAGAGCCAGGATATGGGTAAGGAGCTGCCGCTTACATACCACCAGTTGCTGGGGGTTATCCCTGTTCTCCACCAAACTATGTCGCATGCTATGGGGATCATCAGCAAGACCAGGTGGTAGAGCCAAATCATTAGCCCTGTTTCGTCGTCGTCCACCACTAGAGGTAGCAGTGCTGAGCCAAGGTACCAGGCAGCTATGCTGGCTGACTCCCATGACACGTGGTTTACTGGGTTTAGCCACAGACTTACCAGGGCGATGGGGGCCACGGCGAAAGGGAGCAAGGCCACGGTGGCCAGGAGTGTGGAGGTGTTTCCGGTCTCTTGTTTGGGGGGGAGGATGTTGTCGTAGAAGAAGGAGAAGGCCATGAGGGCCAGTATCATTGTGAACCCCTTGGTGGTTTTTATGAATAGGCTGAAGTAGCCTATGATGGGGATGCGGTTAACAACCTTTCCGACTACCGTGCTTTGGGGGACTTGGAAGCCGTCGGGGTAGAGGTTGTTGTCGCCCTTGGTTTGGAAAAACCAGGTGTCCCCCCTCTTTTGGGCGGAGATGGCTCTGTGAACGATGAACTCCTCGCTGTTTCCAGGTCTCCTGAAAACCAGTATGTCTCCTACAGGGGGTTCCCCCACCTTGACTTGGTCGAAGTCGGGGATGGCTTGGATGACTATGAAGTCGCCTACGCCCAGAGTTGGAACCATGCTTTGGCTGATGACCACCATCATGGGGGTGGGCGTCCCCAGGGAGCCCCTCAAAACCCTGTTGCCCCCATAGAAGACTGCCAGCAGCGCCAGGAATATGCCCACGTATTTCAGTGCTTCTCTTGTCCTCTTGTTCAACTCAAGACATCACTCTAAGACCGGCTTCTTCTGCGGGGGTCTATCCAGTTGGTTAGTTTGAGGCAGGTGGTGGGGTCAAACGTTCCACCTGGGAAGCACTTATCGATCTCCTCACAAACCAGGCATGGGACGTCTTTAACTGAGTCAAGGGTGACGGGGACTTTTTTGAATACCAGTCTATAGGTGTACCTCCCATTGCTTAGAACCCTCTCCCTGGATATCTTCCCCTTTTCCTCGAACTTCCTGGCGATTCTACTGCCTTCTCGGCTGCTTACCCCCAGCTTCTTCCACAGCTCTGATTGGAGAATTCCCTCTTCCCCCGCCTCCAATATGGTTTTCAGAGCTTCCTTCTCGATACTCTCCTTGGAAGACATGGTGGAAACCTTAATCGTAGTAGATTAAGTCGTATTCCTGGAGAATCTCGTGCAGCTTCTCTACGGCTTCTCTAACCATGCCCTCATACTTCGCACCGGTGCAGACGAGTTTGCCCGAGGCGAAGAGCAGCATAACCACCTTGGGGTCGGACATACGGTAGATTAGGCCTGGGAATTGCTCGGGTTCATACATTACGTTGTCCATTATATCTGCCGCTGTCTCCAAGTCTATCTTACCATGGAGGTTGGCCGAGGCAACTATGTTCTGTATGACGATCTTGGGCTTCCCCAGGATTATTATCCCGTTGTTCTTAAGCTCCCGAACCACCTTGTTGACAGCCCGTTTAGCCATCTTCTCCGATTTGGCTCCTGTGCAGACCATCTTTCCCGAACCAAAAATCAGCGTGGCAGTCTTTGGGCGTTTCAATCGGAATACAAGACCTGGGAACTGCTTGGGCCTATACTCCACGTTTCTGAAGACCTTCATTATTGCCAGCAGGTCGATTTGTTGGTCAAGGCTGGCGCTTGCCACCACGTTTTCAATGCTTATGCTGAGATCTTTGCCCGATTTCACTTCCTCTTCTTCCTCAAATCCCTTTATGTCTTCGTCGAACTCCATTTCTTTCACCCTGGTTGGATTAGAGACGTGAGAGTTTCTCCAGTGTCCCCGGGACAATCATGTCCTGTTCCTTTATGTCGATTATGGGGAAGCTGCTCATATTGGGCTCAGTGGCCATCTTGTCGCTGAAGCTGATCACATCGGTGTAGCTGTTGTAGTTGATGAACTTTCCCTCGAGGGGCTCGCTTTGCTTCACCAGGTATATGAATACCTCGCTTAGGGTGCCCCCTATGACGAAGTAGATGTGTCCGTTGTTCTCTAGGTGTTGGATGACATTGGTTGTCGGGGATGAGGCCACTAGCATCACCAGGTCTCTCACTGTTTTTAACTGGACAAACCTCATGTTCACAACCTTATACATGTAACACAGTATTTAAACTATTTAAATAAGCATGGGGGGTTGGTTGGGGGCTTGCTTTAAATGGGTGTTCCAGGTATTTCTGGGTATGGCAGGTTTGGTTTCTCCTGAGGAGTTTTATGGGTTTAAACCCGGTGAGGATCGTAGACTGGTGCGATGGGACCAGGTTGTAGAGTATTTCTGGATGTTGGATAGGGCCAGCCCGAGGGTGAGGGTGGAGGAGGTGGGTAAGAGCACCATGGGTCGTCCTATGATTGTGGCGTATGTTTCTAGTGAGGGGAATCTGGCCCGGTTGGATGAGTTGAGGAGGATTTCTTGGTCTCTGGGCCATCCCAGTGGGTTGGGGGTTGAAGAGTTGGAGGAGTTGGTGGGGGATGGCCGGGTGGTGGTGGCTATGACTATGAGTATTCACGCCAGTGAGGTTGGGGGTACGCAGGGGGCTAGCGGTCTTGTTTATGACCTTGTTACCAGGGAGGATGAGTTGTTCCGGCGGATAAGGGAGAACGTGGTTTTGGTTTTGTTTCCGTGTGCCAACCCTGATGGGCAGGTGATGACGGTTGACTGGTACAACGAGACGTTGGGCACTGAGTATGAGGGTGGGCCCCTCCCCTGGCTGTACCACAAGTATGTGGGGCATGACAACAACCGGGATGCTTTGACTCTTACCCAGGTTGAGACTCGGTTGATGAATCGTGTCATCCTGGGGGAGTGGTTCCCCCAGGTCTACTTGGATCACCACCAGATGGGTTTCTATGGTGCCCGGTTCTTCGTGCCTCCCAACGCTAACCCTGTGAATGAGGTGGTGGACCCCCTGGTGTGGACGGAGCAGAAGCTTTTCGGCTCCCACATGGCGTTTAGGATGGAGTCCTCGGGGCTTCCAGGGGTGGAGCAGGCTGCAGTTTTTCCCGCCGACTTTATGCCTGGGTTCAGCTTGGTGTTCCCCTGGTTCGGTATCTGTGGAATGTTCACCGAGTCTGCCAGCGTGCGGGTAGCCACCCCTGTTTATGTGCATTACCACCAGCTCCAGCCCCACCCCCGGGGGAGGCCCGAGTATCGCGCCAACATCAACTTCCCCAACCCGTGGAAGGGAGGGTGGTGGCACCTACGGGACATATTGAAGGGACAGTATGAGGCCTCCATCGCTGCCCTCGAGGTGGCTGCCAACCACCGGGAGACCCTGCTTAGGAATATGTATCGTAAGGCTCTTAGGAGCATAGAGAGGGGCCGACAGGAGCCTCCGTATGCCTATGTTTTCCCGCCTGGGCAGTGGGACCCTAACACGGCTGCGAGGCTTCTCCAGACCCTGATGGATTTGAGTGTGGAAGTCCATGTGGCCGAGGAGCCTTTCAAGGTGGGGGAGGTGGTTTATCCTGCTGGTAGCTACGTGGTCTTCACCAGCCAGCCGGCTAGGGCTTTCCTGGTTTGTTTGCTCAGTCGAAGCCTGTACAGGGATAGCGTTTGGGTGAGGAACCGGGAGGGGGTTCCCTTGATGAATTACGATTTCGCCACCCAGACTTTGGCCGAGTTCAAAGGGGTGGAGGTGGTTGAGGCTGTCAAGCCGGTGGAGGGCAGGTTCAGGCGCGTTGACTCTGTGAGGGTTGAAGGGTGTTTGGAGGGGGAGGGGCGTTTCGGCTTCTTGGTGGACTGTCGGGTCAACGACTCCTTCAAGGCTGTGAATAGGGTTAAGGCTGCTGGGGGAAGGGTCTTCAGGGCTTCTAAGCCTCTCTCAGTGGGGGGTGTGGAGTATCCCCCGGGTTGCTGGGTTGTGGAGGCCGATAGGGGTTTGTTGGAGGAGGTTGCTGGGGAACTGGGCCTGAGACTAGTGGGCTTGGATGAGCCCCCGGGGGAGCTGGTGGAGGTGGAGCCCCTCAAGGTTGCTGTCTACCAGAGGTACTGGGGGGGAAACATGGATGAGGGTTGGACCCGCTGGCTCCTGGAGCAGTTCGGCTTCGACTACCAGACGGTTCGCGACGAGGAGGTCAAGCAGGGGCTCAGCGGGTACCATGTGCTGGTTCTCCCCAGCGACCCTGTGGCCCTCATCACGGGTGAGAAGGTGGAGGAGTACTATGAGAAGCGGTTTAAGGGGGCCTTCACCCCGCCCCATCTGCCCCCCGAGTATCGGTCGGGGTTGGGGGAGGAGGGGGTGGCCAAGGTGAAGGAGTTCGTCGAGGGGGGTGGAACGGTTCTGGCTTTGAATGAGAGCTGTGACTTCGCCTCGGAGAAGCTGGGGGTGCCTGTCTTCAACCCCTTGAAGGATGTTCCCCCGGAGAAGTTCCACTGCCCGGGGAGCACTCTTTGGGCGGAGTTCGACTCCTCTCACCCCTTGGCGTATGGTATGCCCCGTAGGGGGTTGTTGCTGTTGAGGGGTAGCAGGGCGCTGGCCGTGAAGGGGGGCCACTTCAACGAGAATTACAGGGTTGTCGCCAGTTATCCTGAGGAGGGGCTGCTCCAGAGTGGCTGGCTCATAGGGGAGGAGTTGCTGGCCCGGAAGGCTGCCGTGGTTGAGGCGAAGCTGGGGAAGGGGAGGGTGGTTCTCTACGGGTTCTCTCCCCAGGCTCGGGCCCTAACCGATGCCACTTTTAAGCTGTTTTTCAACGCTTTGGTGGGGCCTAACCCCCTCCAAGGGTCTTAAAGGCCGCCTCCAGCGATACCTGGGCGAATAGCTCTCTCCTGGCCCCGCATATGGGGCACCTGTAGGGGGGTTCCTCCCTGAGGGCCAGGTATCCGCATTGCTGGCAGACCCCCAGGGTTTGGGTTTGGCGGTATTTGATGGTTTGCATAGGGTTTTATCCACTCCAGGGGGGTTTATTCTTGTATGAGGAAGCGTTTGTTTGGCGGCTACCGGGCCTTCCAGTATTTGGAGGCGGGGTTTGACTACAAGGAGTTCCAACTGGTGGAGCACCCCAGGGTTGAGCCTTACCGGGTTCCTCTCTCCAAGGTGGAGGAGGAGCGGTTGGAGGGCTTGCTGGAGCGCATAACCGTTGTGGACCTCCATGAGCACCCTGTTCTCTGGCCTGTGGATATGGGGGAGGTGCCTGAGATGCATCGCTTGGGCAGGCAGTTCACGGCCTACGAGGCTTTGGCCCAGAGCTGTCTGGACTGTGTTTTCGACAACATGATGGATGGCATGGCCTATGTGACCAGCTACAGCGGTTGGAAGTGGGGTGACGTGGTGCACGATTTGGGTATTCGTCTCAGCGACCTGGCTCACCAGGACTTTGTGGTCCATGTTCGCAGGTTTGAGGATGTTTTGAGGGCTCGGGAGGAGGGGCGGCTGGCCATGGTCTTCTCCTTGGAGTCGGCCACCCCCATTGAGAATGAGCTGGATAGGGTGGACGTGCTCTATGGGTTGGGGGTGAGGTGTATGGGTGTTTGTTACAGTGAGAGCAATATGCTGGGGGGCGGCATGGGTGAGTCTAGCCCCGGTGGTTTAACGGATTTCGGGTTCGACGTGGTGAAGCGGATGAATAAGCTGGGGATGCTGGTGGATGTGGGCCACGCCTCGGATTTGACTGCTTTGGAGACAGTGGAGGCCAGCGATGCCCCCGTGGTGGATAGCCACAGCGGGCCTGGGGCTATCGCGCAGGGCCATGTCAAGGGGGATGAGTTTTTGTTGGCTTTGGCTGAGGGGGGTGGTCTTCTGGGTCTTGGGGGGGCTGGTCTGGGGTTGAGGACTCGCCTCCACCCTGTGGGGTCTATTGAGAGCTATATGGAGTGCTTGGAGTACTGTGTGGACTTGATGGGTGTGGACCACGTTGGGTGTGGGCCTGACACCCTCTACGGTGACCATCAGGCCCTCTACGGGGTTTGGTTCCCCCGTCGATTGGGGCACTACCCGAGGGGGGTGAGGGAGGAGCCTTTCCCCGTTCCCCCTGGGGTGGAGGACCCTGGGTATGTGAAGGGTTTGGAGAACCCCAATGACTTCATCAACATATTGAGGTGGCTGGTGGGCCACGGGTACAGCGATGCGGAGATCGAGAAGATCGCCGGCGGCAACGCGTTGCGGGTGATGGGTGAGGCCTGGCGTTAGGCCTCTAAACCCCCGGTTTTTTGACGTTTATGGAGGGGTTTCTACGGCGTTTTATGTGTTCTTTTCGCTGGGGGTGCCTTGGATCGGCTGGGATGGGTGACCCCCCCTCCCCCCCTATGTGGTTTTGGTTGAGTGGACCACCAAGACGCCGCACCTCTTGTCGGGGGGGTGTCTCCCACCTTTAACTTGGGTGTCCCAGGGATGGGAGGCTAGTGTGCCGAATGCGTCGTGGGGTTGGAATCCTGCTTCCTGGTGGAGGGCTGTCACTGTTTCGAGGCTTAGTAGGGTGGCGTGTTGGAAGAGGGTGTCTCCGCTTCGGGCTCTTTCCAGGTAGAGTCTCCCCCAGCTGCTGCGGGGGTTTATGGTGAGGGTGGCAAGGGTTCCTCCGGTTCTTAGGGCTGTGTGGGCTTCGAGTAGGGCTTCCCTGGGGTTTTGGATGAACTCTAGGGTGGTGGCCAGGTAGACGAATCCCAGGCTTTGGGGCCTGAGGGGTAGTCGCTCCCCCGCTGCCAGTATGGTTGGCTGGTTTGTTGCTGCTCTCCTAAGCATCTCTGGGGAGGGGTCCAGGCATATTATGGTTCTTTCTTGGGAGAGGAGCCTGGCGAAGGCTCCTGTGCCGCCGCCCACCTCTAG
>CAYWWV010000056.1:0-6966 GCA_964462185.1 uncultured Candidatus Bathyarchaeia archaeon
AGATGGGGTGTAAGTGTCGAGGCTTTGGCCGAGGCATTCAGCCCTCATCCCCCAATCGCTCAACAAACCAGCTTTCCATCCTGTTCCCACGGGAGAAATCAGAGCCTGTACATGGCCGCCGTTTTAATACGTTTGAGGTGTGTCTCACAGCATTCACTATGTTTTCAAGGTTGCCTTTACTTGGTTTTTCCCAGTCTTGTTTGGGTTTTTCAGTTGTTTTGGTTTATCCCCCTCCCCCTTGGGGGTGGATGGTGTGGGGAAAGAGTTTTTCCTCTTGGGGGGCTTGGTTCCTCCCATGGGGTTCTCCGATTTTTTGGCGGGTATGCCCTCTCCTGGTGTGATCGAGAGGCGTTTGGAGGGGTTTTCTTCTTGGCTGGAGGTGGACTTGGATGCCATCGGCCACAACTTGGAGGCGGTGCGTAGGCTTACGGGTGTGGAGGTGTTCCCGTGTTTGAAGAAGAATGCCTATGGCCATGGGGTGGCTGTGGTGGCGGGGTTTTTGTCGGAGTTGGGGGTGGGGCGTGTCTTGGTGGGGAAGCTTTGGGAGGCTTGGGCTGTGAGGGAGGCCGGGCTGGATGTGGGGGTGGTGAACCTGGAGCCGGTGTATTCCTTGGGGCAGGCCCGGTGGCTGGCGAGGAAAAGAGTCTCCCAGGTGGTCTACCAGGAGGCCCCCGCCCGTTTGCTGAGTGAGGCGGCTGTGGGGGTTGGAGGGGAGGCGGGGGTTTGGGTGAAGGTGGACACGGGGCTGGGGCGGGTGGGGGTGGGGTGGAGGGAGGCGCCCGACTACTTGGAGTGGCTCTCGGGGCTGCCCGGACTGCGGTTGGAGGGGGTGTTCACCACCCTGGCTGAGGGGGAGGAGGACATGGCCCAGGTGAGGCGGCTGGTGGAGGCGGCTCGGGTGGCGGGGGAGAGGGGGGTGGAGGTCCCCTGTCTCAGCGCCTCCAGCAGCTACGGCATCCTTCTGAGGCCTGGGAGCTACCTGGACGCGGTGAGGCCCGGGGTGATGCTTTTCGGGTGGCTGCCCGTCCCCGAGGCGGGGGAGGTGGGTGTGAGGGTTTGCGAAGCACTGACTTTGAAGGCCAGGCTGGAACACGTGAAGACGGTTGAGGCGGGTACGCGGCTCACATATGGGGGGGCCTTCGAGGCTCCGCGGCGTATGAGGGTGGGCACCCTCCACATCGGTTACAGCGATGGCTACCTCCGGCAGCTGGGTGGGAGGGGGCTGGTTTGGTTTAAGGGTGGGTTGAGGGGGGTGGTGGGGGGTGTGAGCATCAACCATATGTTGGTGGACTTGACGGGGGTGGAGGCCGAGGCCGGGGAGGTGGTGGAGGCCGTACGCCCCGCTGGCGGCAACTCGGTGGCCAGCCTCTGCTCCCTGGCTGGCGTGGAGCCCTACCAGTTCGCCGTCTGGTTGAACCCCCTCACCCCCAGGGTCTACCTGTTGGGGGGTGAGCCGGTGGCCCTGGTGGAGGGCCGCCTGGGGGTGGGCCCCGCCCCCCTAGAATACGTCGGCCTCGGTTAGGTGCCAGCGGCCCAGGTAGAGGCTTCCCCCCCGGGCTGAGACCCCGCTGAGGGGCTTCACTATGGTTTGATACCAGGGGGTGGCCTTGAACCCCAGGGCTTGGGCAGCCCTCTCCCCGGCCCCCCTCCTCACCTTGAGGGGGAGGAAGCTGTTGAAGGCCACGGAGCCTTGGGAGCTGTGTTCCACAACGACTATGGGGGGCGCCCCAACCTATGGGGGTTGAGCCGCCACTTCCAGTGGAATACCTCTTCGTTGGATTCGTCGTAGAGGTATTTGTTTAACCCTTGGATGTAGGCCTCCAGGTCGTCCTCCTGGAACCACCTGGCCACATACTCCCCGCTCAAGCCATGGATATGTGGGGGGAGGGGTTGAAGAGTCTTCCCACGGCTTGGTCCAAGCAACCTTAAGTAGGCCGCCACCGCCCGTTAAACCATGGAAAGAGATGGGGCTTCCCGTTTTTGCCGTTGGTGTGGCGCACCCCTGGAGCCTGGGGCGGGGGTCTGCCCCAGCTGTGGGAGGGCTGTGGGCGGGCTGGGGGCGCGTCGGCGGAGCTCTGGGCGGGGGTTCCTGGTGGCAGTGGGGGTGGTGCTGGTGTTGATCTCAGCCCCCCTCTTGCTGGGGGGATGGGCCGCCAGCCGCCTCCCCATCTCCATGGACCTGGGGGAGGGCTACGCCGGGTTCGAGGGTGTGGCCGTGGAGACCGAGACCCAGGCCCTGGTCTTAAAGGGCTTAGACGCCTCGGAGCTGGGCCCCTTGCCCGGCTTCTTGGAGGAGTTGAACCTGGCGGATTTGGCCACCCTCAGGGTCACCGCCGAGAATCAGAGGGGGCGCAGGGTCTTCATGGGGTTGGCTTGGGTGGGGGAGGCGGAGGAGGCCTTTGCCGGCGTGGCCTACGACCAGTTGGCCGAGGTGGAGCTCCTCGACGGCCAGCCCCATGTGGAGTACCGCCGCCACCCTGGGGGTGAGCTAGCCGGGGGCCCCCTGGGCCTCGACATCTGGGACCAGGCCACCAGCGGCTCAGGCCCCCAAACCCTCACCTGGGACCTCACCAGGGGGGAGCGCTGGCTGGTCCTCATGAACGAGGACGGCTCCCCAGGGGTGGAGGCCACCCTGGAGATAGGGGTGGCGGCGCTCCCCCTCCTCTCCATTGGTAGTCGCCTCACCACGTGGGGGGTGGTGCTCCTGGGGCTGGGCATAGCCCTTATAGTCTCCCAGAGAGGTAGAGGAACCAGCCATGTATTGTGAGAGATGCGGCTCCAAGGTGGAGCCCGGGGACAAGTACTGCACCAACTGTGGGGCTCTCCTTCCACCCCCCGCGCGTCTGGCTGACCTGGGGGACAGGGCCATCGCCTTCATCATAGACCACATAGTGGTGGGGCTGGTGGTGGGCCTCCTGTCTCTGCCCATGGGATTCCCCCGGATAGACCTCCCCTTCATAGAGGTCTCCAAGCACAGCATAGCCCTATTCCTATACTGGGGCTATCTTGAGGGGGTCCAGGGCCGCGGCCTGGGCAAGAGACTCCTCGGCCTCAGGGTGGTGGGCCCCAGCGGAGCCCCCCCGGGGCTGGAGGCCGGCTTCATCCAGGCCTTCGGCAAGGCCTTCCTCATGCCCCTAGACCTGGTGGTGGGCCTACTGGCCTACTGGGACCGCCGGCAGAGGCTCTTCAACCACCTCAGCGACACCCAGGTGGTCGAGGAGACAGGTTAAATAGCCTCCCACGCCCAACCCCGGGTATGTCTCAAATCATAGACTGTGTGAACAGGGGGGCCAATCTGGGGGGCTGCGCCTGCACCTCAGAGACATGCGAGAGGCGTGGAATCTGCTGCCTATGCGTGGCCAACCACAGAAGCCATGGGAACCTACCTGCCTGCCTTAGAGCCACAGATTAACCCCCAAAGAGTAACACTTGAAGCCCCGGGCTCCTCCCCGGTTTCCCGTTGAAATGTTGGTCCAACGACATGGGAATTCCCCTTTTTGATCCAATCAAGCTTATCTGCTTTGGCCATCCCTAGTTGAAGTATGGGATTCAGTGTTGAAGGCAGTTGGCCCGCCTTGGTGACCCCCTTCCACGGGGACGACACCGTCAACCTGGAGGCTTTGAGGAGGCTGGTGGGCTTCCACGTGGAGAATGGGAGCCAGGGGGTGCTCATACTGGGCTCCACGGGGGAGGCCATCATGCTCAGCCAGGAGGAGCGTAGGAGGATCATAGACACAGTGCTCGACGAGGCCAATGGGAGGATTCCGGTGATGGTGGGGGTGGCCGCCGTCTCCACCCGGCAGACCATCGAGAACGCTCGCTACGCCTTGGAGGCGGGGGCGGACGCGGGGCTGGTGGTGCAGCCCCCCTACATCAAGCCCAGGCAGGACAGCCTCTACCACTACTTCAAGGAGGTGGCCAGCTCGGTGGACCTGCCCCTCGTAATATACAACAACCCCGAGCGGTGCGGTGTGAATGTGGAGCCGGAGACGGTGGCCCGGCTGGCCCAGCACCCCAACATAGTTGCCCTCAAAGAGGCCGGCCCCAACCCCTACGGCGTGTTAAGGGTCCTGGAGCTCACCAGGGGCCGCCTCAACGTGCTGTGCTGCGACTGCGCCTTCTACGCCCTCATCCCCGTGGTCATGAGCATGGGTGGGAAGGGCACCAGCAACGTCACGGGGAGCCTCTGCCCCCGGGAGATGGCAGCCCTCAGCAAGCCCTGGGAGGGCTACCAGGATGTCACCACCATGCGTGAAACCCTTGTCCGACTACTCCCCCTCATCCGCATGATGTACTCTGAGACCAACCCCGTTCCTTTGAAGTGGGCGCTGAACCAGGTGGGGGCCCAGGTGGGGAGGCCGCGGAAACCCTTGCAGGAGCTAAGCGAGGCCAACCAGCGCACCATGCGCCAGACCTTGGAGCGCCTGGGCATACTGGACGAGGACAGCTACCAGCGAGAATACTTCGGCAAAAAATAGAGGGGTTACTTGAGGGTCTCTACCAGCTGGTCCACCGTGATGGCGGGCATGCTGAGGATCTTGATGGTGCCCCGGCTGCCCAGCTCCACGCTCATCTTAAAGACCGTGTTGTTGTCGGGGGCCTCCACCAGGTTTACGAAGTCGTAGGGGCCCAGCACCGCGTATTGCTCCAGGACCTTGACTCCGAAGGCCTCTATCTCCTGGTTCACCTCCTTGATGCGCTGGGGCCTGTTCTTCAACGTCTTCTGGCCCTCAGGGGTCAGGGTGCTCAGCAAAATGTATTTGGCCACTAAACCACCAGGCTTTCCACACAGGCCTCCTAGATATGGGTATCGCCTGTTGAAGCTAAAAGGGTTGGAGCCTCGGGCGGGATTCGAACCCGCGGCCTACAGCTTACGAGGCTGCCGCTCCACCGCTGAGCTACCGAGGCGCTGGGGACCCTTTAACGGGTGGGGGATTTAAGGTGTTTCCCCAGAGGCTAGGATGGGAAGCTGATGACTCCCTTCTTGACCAGCTCCTTGATCCTCTCATCGGAGAAGCCCAGCAGGCTCTTGAGGATCTCCTCATTGTGCTCCCCTAGGAGGGGTGCAGCCGACTTTAGCTGGGCCGGGGTCTCGCTGAACTTTACGGGGAAGTTTATCAGCTTTATCCTCCCGGCCTTGGGGTGGTCCAGCTCTATGAACATATCCCGGGCGTTGACGTGGGGGTCGGCCACCGTCTCATCCACGTGGTAGATGGGTGCGCATGGTAGGCCCATCCCCACGAAGTATTCCACGGCCTGGTCCCGGGTCATGGTGGCTGCCTTGGACTCCAAGAGCTCCTTGGTTATCTCGTCGTGGTCAACCCCCATGGCTTGGGCGATGCGGTCCATGGCCCTGGGCCCGAAGGCTGCCACCCGGATCCACTTCCCATCGCTGGTCTTGAAGATGCCCCCCGCCCCCCGCCCCCTGGGGAACTTTTCTCGGAGCTCCCTGGGCCGCAGCCCCGACAACAGGTAGCCGGTGATGGCGGTGTTGTAGGCCACCATGCAGTCAAGCTGGGCCACATCGATCATCTGCCCCTTCCCCGTCTTGTCCCGGTATCGGAGAGCCGTCAATATGGCCATGGCGGCCATGGTTCCGGGGCCCAGGTCGCCGTAGGCCTGGGCCATCTCCACCGGCGGCCCCTCAGGGTCGTGGTTCTCCCCCGTGAGCATGGTGTGGCCGCTCATGGCCTCGGCTATCATGGCGTAGCTCCTCCTGGTCTTGTAGGGGCCGTATTGGCCGAAGCCGCTGAGGGCTGCGTAGATGATGCCGGGGTTAAGCTCCTTGAGGACATCGTATCCCAGGCCCAGCTTCTCCATGGTGCCGGGGCTGAAGTTCTGGACCACCACATCGCTTTTTTTAACCAGCTCCTTGAAGATGGCCAACCCCTCGGGGTCCTTGAGGTTCAGGGTCAGGTCCTTCTTGTTGATGTTGAGGTGGTGGAAGGTGTAGCTGGCGCCGCCGAAGAGGGCCCCCTCGGCCAGCCTGTCGATGGCCCCCCACGGGGGCTCTATCCTGATCACCTCTGCACCCATATCTGCCAGCATCATGGTGCACCAGGGGCCGAACCATACGTGGGTCAGGTCTAGGACCCTGATGTCCTCCAAAGGCATCTTCATATCGCTCAAAATGGATCACAGTATAAACAAGGCTCTATTATTTTACATTTATTCAACGCAGGGTTTTATTCCCTGGTGGGGGTTTGATCGGTGATGGGTTGCTTGAGGGTTTCCGATTTGGGGGAGAGGGGTCTGGTGGAGCGGCTGTTGGGCTTCCTCTCCCCCGGGCCCAGCCCCCTCCCCCCGTGGGAGGACGCCTCCGCCTTCAGCCTGGGGGATGGGAGGTGTGTGGTGGTGAACACCGATATGTTGGTCTGGGAGACCGATGTGCCCCCGGGGATGACGGCCTACCAGGTGGGCTGGAAGACCGCGGTCATGAACTTCAGCGACCTGGCGGCCAAGGGGGTGGCCCCCCTCCTATTCATGGTCAGCCTGGGCCTCCCCCCTGAAACCCCTGTGGCTGTCGTGGAGGAGATGGCCCGGGGCTTCCTGGGGGCCTCCCAGAGGTATGGGGCCTCCATGCTGGGCGGCGACACCAATGAGGCCCGGGGCATAATTGTCTCAGGCCTCGCCGTGGGGGTGGCCCAGGAGGAGGCGCTTATGAGGCGGGGCAACGGCGCCAAGCCCGGGGATGTCCTGGCCTGTACCGGCTTGTTCGGCTGGACGGCTCTGGGCTTCAAGGCCTTGCTGGAGGGCTGGGAGGTTCCCCAGGAGTTGCGGGGGGTGGCCCTGGCCAAGGTCTACCACCCCGAGGCCCGGGTCCAGGAGGGAGTGGCCCTTGCCTCCACAGGGGCGGTGACGGGCTGCATCGACAGCAGCGACGGCCTCTCCACCAGCCTCCACGACCTGTCCAGGGCCATGGGGCTGGGCCTGGTGCTGGAGGAGGTGCCCCTCGACCCCCGCATA
>CAYWWV010000057.1:0-3758 GCA_964462185.1 uncultured Candidatus Bathyarchaeia archaeon
ACTAGTAATTTGGTGCGGGGGGTGGGATTCGAACCCACGGAGGACTGATCCATCAGGACCTGAACCTGACCCCTTTGGCCACTCGGGAACCCCCGCTCGCAAACCATTTGGGTGGTCTCTCGGATATGAATCTTACCCCCGATGGAATACCTTTAAAACCAAGCTCCACAGGGCTGGATTGTATGGAAGAAAAGCCCCTCAGAGTCAACAGGGTTCTCCTGGCCACCGGCTTCACCCAGATGTTCGGAGACAGCCTCAACAACAGGTTCAACAACCTCCTAGTGGCCTCGGCAGGGGCCTCGGTGGGCCAGATGGGGTTCCTACAGGGCGCCCGAACCCTGGGGAACAACCTGACCCAGCTGGTCTTCGGCAGGCTAGCCGACCGATGGGGTAAACGGGTCTTCGTCTCCACCGGCAGGCTCCTCAACGCCGCCGCCATAGCAGGCCTCCTCTTCACCCGGGAGCCCACCACCCTCATCGCCCTGGTGGTGCTGAGCAGCTTCTTTAACAGCATGGCCATCCCCGCCTGGAACAGCCTGGTGGGAGACTACACCGAGGAGTCCACCCGGGGCAGGGTGTTGGGGGCCGTCAACAGCATGAGCCAGCTAGGCAGCTTCGCAGCCATGGCCGTGGCCGTCGCCCTCAGCCTGGGCCAGGAGGGGGCCACCACGGTGGAGAGCTACCGAGTGGTCCTCTCCCTGGCCGCGGGGGCCTGCCTGGCAAGCGGCTTAATGGTCTGGCTCACAGAAGAGAAGCCCCCAGCACCCCGAAAGGAAAAACTGGACTTTAGAAAGGTGGCCGAGGACCACCGACTCACCAGATACCTGGCCCTCAACTTCCTCTACGGGGTGGGCATGAGCTTCGCCTGGCCCCTGTTCCCCATGGTGATAACCCACCGCCTAGGACTCAAACTCTGGCAGATTGGAGCCCTCAGCCTCACCAGCAGCCTGGTGGGAGCCCTCACCCAGAGAGGAATAGGGAGATTCATGGACAAACAAGGCAGGAAACCCGTGGTCATCGCCAGCAGGGTAACCATGGCGGTGGCCCCCCTCACCTACGCCCTAGCCACCCAGTGGTGGCACATAGCCCTCGGCGAGCTCTTCCTGGGTCTAGGCATGGCCGCCTGGATGAGCAGCGAGTCCACCTACATGATAGACCTGGCCCCCCCAGGGCTGAGGGCCACCTACCTGGCCAGCAGCACCGCCGCCTTCGGCGTGGCCAGCTTCCTAGGGAGCAACCTGGGAGGCCACATCATCGAGACATACCTCAACGGCTTGGAGGGGCTAAACACGGGGCTCTACATCAGCAGCCTCCTAAGAGCCCTATTTGGGCTGGCATACCTCCTAGCCCACGAGTCCCGCACACCAGAAACCAATTAAACCCTCCCGCGAATTCTAAGACGATCAAGATGGAGTTGAAATGGCTTGGACACGCCACATGGCTCCTAACCACCCAAGGGAAAACCCTGTACCTAGACCCCTACGCCGGCGAGTACCAGGGAGAGGCCTACGCCATCCTCTGCACCCACCACCACGACGACCACTGTAAACCCGAGAAAGTAGAGGCAGCCCTAGGCGAGAAAACAGTAATCATAGCCCCCGAGGAGTGCGGGCGAAAGCTGGGGCGAGAGGTGGTCTCCCTCAAGCCAGGTGAGTCTTGGGAGGGGGAGGGTGTGAAGGTGACGGCGGTGGAGGCCTACAACGTGAGGAGGTTCCGGAGCCCTGGAAACCCCTTCCACCCCAAGGGAGTGGGTGTGGGCTACATAATAGAGGCAGAGGGGAAGCGGGTATACCACATGGGGGACACCGACTTCATCGAGGAGATGAAGGATGTGGGGCCCATCGATGTGATGCTGGTGCCCAGCGGGGGGACCTACACCATGGACAATGAGGAGGCAGCCGAGGCCACCAAGGCCATACGCCCCAAGGTGGCCATACCCATGCACATATGGGAAACCAACCCCCGGGAATACAAGAAGCTGGTGGAATCCAGCTGCGAAACCAAAGTCATCATATTGGAGCCGGGGGAGACCCACCGGCTGTAGCTACCTCTCCCACATATCCAGCGGAGGCTCCAACCCCTCCGGCAGGGGGCTAACATAGGTCCTGCCCCTAGTCCTCTCCCGGTGCTCCTCCCAAGCCTTTTTCAACAGCTCGCCATCAGTCAACAGCTCCAAAGCCGAGGCAGCCATGACCTTGGCCGCGAAGAGGAGGCTCTTGTGGCCTATGCTGTGGGCGCTGCACGCCACATTAATCCAGCTGTGGCCTGGGGCCCCCAGAGGCCAGGTGGCGGTGCTGAACTCCATGGTGGGACACTGCCAAGAGACATCCGAGACATCGGTGGAGCCCTTACTCACCTCCCCCTCGTTCCAGGCGTCGGGGACGGTGCGATCCATAACCACGTCCACCAACTCCTCCCACCCCGGCCTCTTGGTCTTCCGCAGGGCCTCCACCTTCTCCTCCCTTGACACGGTGCTGACCACCTCCTCGGCGAACTTCAACTCCTCCTCGGTGTACTCAGGGGGGCCAATCTCACGCATCTTCTGGGTCACCAACTCGCTCAGCACCCTGCTGGGCAGCTTGTTGTAGATGGCCTTGAGGAACTCCACCTCGAAACGGGTCTCAGTCATGAGGGCGGCACCCTCGGCTATCTTCAAGACCCTCTGGTAGATCTGGTCAACCTGCTCCCGCTCAGGCGCCCTGATCAAATACCAGACCCGAGCGTAGTCGGGTACAACATTCGGCTGCCCGCCCCCCTCCTCGATCACATAGTGGATACGAGCCTCCTGGACCACATGCTCCCTCAGATAGTTGACGCCCACATTCATCAGCTCCACCGCATCCAAGGCGCTTCGCCCCATCTCAGGGCTCCCAGCGGCGTGAGCCGTCTTCCCATAGAAGTGGAACTTGACGCTGTTGTTGGCCAGGCTGCTGGCCAAGCTGGCCATGTTCATGCTGCCTGGATGGTGGCTCAACACCGCGTCCACCCCCTGGAACACCCCCGCCCTCACCATCCAAACCTTGCCGCTGGCGCTTTCCTCAGCAGGAGTCCCAAAAAACTTCACAGTCCCCTTCAAACCATGCTTCTCCATGGCAGCCTTCACAGCCAAGGCGGCGGCCAGGCCCGAGGCCCCGTGGATGTTATGCCCACAGCCGTGTCCAGGAGCACCTTCAACCAAGGGCTTCTTGTAGGGGACTCGATCTTGGCTAAGCCCTGGAAGGGCGTCGTACTCACCCATGATGCCTATGACTGGCTTGCCCTCTCCCCATGTGGCTACGAGAGCCGTGGGCATTCCAGCCACCCCCCTCTCCACGGTGAACCCGTGCTTCTCCAGGGTCTCCGCCAGCAGCCTGGAGGACTTGGTCTCCAGCAACCCCAGCTCGGCGAACTCCCAAATACGGTCACTAACCTCTATAATCTCGTCTCGGTGATCCTCGATCCACCTCAACGCAGTTTTCTGAGCATCCATAGTAATCTGTTATAATTGGAGACAGTTTGTAAAATATTTATGCAGTCCAGGCGCCAGCTGCTGTAGAAGCCTCCTAAGGTCGACCACCCTGTAAGCAGGCTTGTAGGCCTCCCGGTATCTACGGCTGTGGTGGCGGGGCTTAACACCGTCTCTATCCAACTCCTCAGTTAATGCCTCAAAGCCCTCCCAAGGTAAGCCTACCTCTCCACTGTGAACCAGTTTACAGGTCTCCCCCCATAGCCAAAGGAAATCCTCCTGTCCACCCCACTCACCTGTCTCCTTCATGGCC
>CAYWWV010000057.1:3858-6450 GCA_964462185.1 uncultured Candidatus Bathyarchaeia archaeon
CACGTGTCCCGAAATCAGCCTCCTCAATGCTCGGGCATCCAGTTTAGACATCATCATTGTTTGGGATGAGGCCCTGATAAACCATAGGTTGGTGTGAAAAGCTAAATAGGATCAGAGCAAAGGTATTCCAGCCTCAAGGGTGGGACACGAGGTACAACGCTGTGTTTGAGTCTTTATGGGGGAGCAGTAAACAGAGGCCTACAGTCAAGGAGGTTGGATATGAGTAGAGTTAGATTAGGAGTTCCAGGGCTTGATGAGATGTTTCACGGAGGGGTGCCGAGGGGAAGCATCATTCTAGTATGTGGGGGTCCGGGGGTTGGCAAGACCGTCATGACTCTGCAGTATACCAAGAACGCTGTGGAGCAGGAGGAGCCAGTGGTCTACATCAGCCTTGAGGAGCCCATGGACAAGAAAGCCGAGAACGCCAGGGCCTTCGGCTGGGATGTCAAGGCCTGGGAGGAGAAGGGGCTTCTAGAGGTGATGGACCTGTATATGGTGCCCCACAGCCAGGGGCTTGTTGAACCCATCGACAGGAGACGTGGGAAGATCCAGTTTAGCATCGAGAACGAGCTGGAAACCCTGGTGAAGAGGTCGAAGGCAAAACACGTGGTCCTCGACCCACTGACCAGCATCCTCATACACGAGTCCAGATCAGGGAGGAAGCGGTTCATGGTGAGCCAGCTGTTTCAAACCATCCGAGACCTGGGCTGCACCAGCCTCATAACCAGTGAGGGTATACCCAGCGAAGGCGATTTTTACATGGAACAGTTCCTCGCCGACGGCGTAATACTCCTAGAGAAAAACCTCCAAGACTACAGGCTCATCAAAACCCTGCGCATAGACAAGATGAGGGGCATCGACTTCGACGACCAGCCCCGCAGATACGTGATATCCAGTAAGGGTATGCAGGTCTTCAACAAAGAGGCAGTACTAATTTAGAGGTGTCCACATGCCCCCTCGGTTTGTCAACCAGCTGTTGAAACCCTTCCTGCAATACTATGCTTTGAGCTGGTTGAAGAAGCAGGACTACCAGAAGAGGGCCGATGAAAAAGTAAACAAACACCTCCAAAGGCTTAGGAATAAAGGGATAGGTAGAGCCCTAGGCATAGAGGCCTCAACCAAGATCCAAGAACTCCCCCTCACATCTTACGAGTTTTACAAGCCTTTCTTCGAGAACCCCAATCCGGGGGACTTTATGTATCCGTTGGAGGAGTATGTGAGGGTCTACACCAGCGGCACCATGGGTAAGCCAAAGACGTTCCTTCTCCCCAAGAAAGGTCTATGGAGAAACATCCAAGCCACAGGCATGACCATGCTGTTCCTCTCGACCCACAACGGGGAACGCATCGAGTACGAGGTGGGGGATGTGATCTACCAGAACACTCCTGGGGGCCAGTTCTTGGCCAGCTTCTACTACGACCTATACGAGAAAAAGGACCCTGGCTGGAACGTGCAGGTTCCAGACTCCAACCTCAGCTTCCAAGAAAAAGTGGACTACTTTGTGGAGCACTACGAAGAGATCGACACCGCGTATATGATGGTGACCACCTTCCTAGACCAGATCTACCCCCGCATCAACAAACCCATATACCTCAAAGGCTTCATGACCCAAGACCGCTCCGCATACGTATTGAAGGATAAGATAAAGGAGCTGACTGGAAACTACCCAAAGACCCTCTATGGGTCAACGGAGACCATGTTTATCTCCCTACCCTCCATAGAGTACCCTGGCTGCTTCTTCTTCGACTGGAGGGTGGTCTACCCCGAGTTCATCCCCGAGAAGGACGCCATAGGCGAGCCCCCAGCCAAATCAGAGCCCCCCAGGAGCATCCTGAAATACGACCAGGTGGAAGTGGGGAAGGTCTACCAACTAGTGGCCACCCCGTTTGAAAACGATTTAGTGAGATATGTAATGCCCGACCTGATGGAGTGTATCGCCCTGGGGGACAACATCCTGGGTTCGCCCATGCCCGTGTTCAAATACTACGCACGAGCCGACAACCTCCTGGTACTCCACAACTTCACAAGGATCAACGAGGACGAACTCCTAGAGGTTCTAAGAAGGGCAGACATACCCTTCGTAGACTTCACCGCTGTGAGGGAACTCCATGGCTCCAGGGAGTACATGAACCTCTACATAGAGTTGAGAGAGGAGATGGATTTAGAGGAGGTGTTGGAGAGGGTGAACCAGGAGTTGATAGAATACGACAAAGACTGGAGAGACTTAAACCAGATGGTGGGATACAAACCCATCAAGGTAACCCTGCTAGAGAGAGGATCCTTCAAGCGTTACCTCCAAAAGCGGGGGGGCCTCCCAAAAGTAAACCGCATAAACATGAGGAAGGAACACTTGGAACTCTTAACCTCCAAGGACGGCGAAGACTAAAACAACCATCATTCAAGGTTTATAATTCGGTCAGCCAAAACCTCGAACTTGATGATGTCCGCAGGAGACTCGTGGCTATCCGGGAAGTAGAAACAGGTTATCAAGCTCTGGCTGAAACGAATGCTGGGTATTTTGGAGGTCAGGAAGGTGTAGACCCGCTTCCACCCATGGGTGTGGATAAGGCTTGAAAGAGTGTAGATAATGAT
>CAYWWV010000058.1:0-6278 GCA_964462185.1 uncultured Candidatus Bathyarchaeia archaeon
TCGTCCCTGGGGTAGAGGCCACACCAAGTAGCCCCATACCCCAGAGCATGGGCGGCCAAAAGGATATTCTCCGCCGCAGCCGAAACGTCTTGCACCCAGAACCCGGGACATTTCTCCAACCCCGGCTGGGCGCATACGATGATGGCCACCGAAGCCTTCTCCAACATAGCCGTATACTTCTGCACACCCATTATACGCCTATGGGTTTCCTTGTCTCGCACAACCACGAAGTGCCAGGGCTGCTGGTTGCAAGCCGAAGGCGCAGTCATGGCTGCCCGCAGCATCTTCTCCACGTCCTCTTGGGGGACCTCATCCCCCGTGAAGACACGTATGCTTCTGCGGGAATAGATTGCTTCTAAAGCCTCCATGGCGAAGAGTGGATTCCATGAGATTATAAATCCACCCTTACCAGTGGTTCCGGTGGATTTTGGCGGGGTCGTAGTTCTCCCTGGGAGGCTTGGGCTCCTGGGGGTATCCGAGGGAGACGATGCAGAGGGGCACAACGTGGTCGGGCACCCCAAACAGCTTTTTGGTCTCTTCTATGAGGTCTTCGTGGGGGTGAACACCCAGCCAGACGGCCCCCAGCCCCAGGGCGTGGGCGGCGATGAGCAGGTTCTCGGTGGCGGCAGAGCAGTCGTGGACCCAGAAATCGGTCTCCTGTACATGGGTGTCCCCCAGAACCACTATTGCGTGGCTTGCGTTCGGCAGCATCTTGGAGTAGGGGTGGTACTCGGGGACCTTGGAGAGAATATTGGGGTCATCCACCACGATGAACCGCCACGGCTGCTTGTTGTGAGCCGAGGGGGCTGCCATGGCTGCCTTGAGCAGCGTGGTAATGGTCTCCTCGGGGATCTTTCCCTCCTTGTACCTCCGGATGCTTCTTCGGGTCATGATTGCTTCTAAGGCGTCCAACACGGATCTCTAAACAATTCAACTCTTGGAAACATAAGTCTTCCCAGGGCCCAAGGTTAATCCTTTAAACCCCTAACCCAGAGCAATAAACACCCCAGAAATGAAGAAAGACATCATCCAACGATACGACGAGATGGGAGGCAGAATATACGAGGAGAGGTACAGGGAAGAGCAACAGGAGAAGTACCGGTGGGCAAACAAGTTCCTAGAAGAATGCCAGTTAACGGCCGACATAGGGTGCGGTACAGGTCTGTTTCAGAAAACACGTGGAGGAGGGTTTGTTGTTGGAGTGGATGCCTCAGCAGCCCTCTTGGAGTGGGCCAGGCAAGCAAACCAAGTCGGCTTATTGGTGAGGGGAGACGCGGAGCAACTACCCCTAAGGGAGGGGGTTTTCCAGGTTGTTACCTGTTTCACCGTGCTCCAGAACCTGGAGGATCCTGAGGTGGGGCTTGAGGAGATGGCTAGGGTTACCAGGCCCGGGGGGGTTTTGGTTGTTTCCTGGCTGAAGAAAAGGTTTCAACTGTCTGAGGTAGTTAAACATATTAAAAGTACTGATTTAAAAATGCTGGAATTATGTGAAGATAATAATTTGAAGGATTGGATTACTTTGCTTTCTAAATCATGTAAAAATAGCTAACAAAAAAACTGTTTCAGAAAGTTTTTATATAATGCGACTTAGTGGTAAACCACTAGCTTGGTGTAATCGACTTGGAGCCCAGACAGAAACCGATAAACATCCTGATAAAGGCTCAGGGAGCCAACGTGGAAGTGGTTTTAAAGGGGAGAGGCATCTACCGCGGTAAGCTGGTGGAGGCCGATAGCTACATGAACATGATGCTGAAGGGAGCCAAAGAGTACAGCGAGGAGGGGCTCGTCGCCAGCTATGGTGACGTCTTCATCAGGGGCAACAACGTTATGTACGTCTCCATAGAGCCCAAGACCAAGCCGCCGGGAGAGAGATAAATAGATCAATTTTAAACAGACCCCCAACCCTAGGGTTTCTATGCGAATAATAGTGGGCGTCACAGGTGCCAGCGGCATGTGTTACGCCGAGGGGTTCCTCAGAGCCTGTGAGGAGTTGGGGCTGGAAACCGTTTTGGTGATCTCTGAGGCTGCTAAGAGGGTTGCCCAACACGAGTTGGGGGGGCTGGACCCCCTTCTACGCCGTGTGGAAACGGTTTATGGGGAGAACGATCTGGACGCCCCCTTGGCTAGCGGCAGCCACCCCTCGGATGGGATGGTGATCGTGCCGTGTTCCATGAAGACGGTGGCTGCTCTTGCCAACGGCTACACTGCTAACCTTGTTTCTAGGGCTGGCGACGTTATGTTGAAGGAGGGGCGCCGACTGGTGGTGGTGCCCAGGGAGACCCCCCTCCACTTCGTCCACCTGGAGAACCTGGCCAGGCTCAGCAAACTGGGGGCCGTGGTCCTGCCCGCCATGCCAGCCTTCTACCACAGACCAGAGACCATCTCCGACTTGGTGGACTTCATCTCGGGGAAGATTCTCGACCAGTTTGGTGTTGAGCACAGCTTATTCAAGAGGTGGAGAGGCTAAACCCTTAACCTCAAGGCCCAGCTGCCTTAGGTATTCCAGCATGAACTCGTAGCGCTCCACGGCCATCGCCCTGGCCTGAGGGGTGTAGAGCTGGGAGGGGAGCCTCAACAGCTTCTCGTGGAAGTGGGCCACAAAGTCGCTTAGAGGCCTGCCATGCTCGGCTGAATACATGGCTGCTCGGTATATTCCAATGGCCCCCATGGCGTCGAGCTTGTCGGCGTCGCTCAGGATCCGGGACTCCATGGTCCCCGGTCTCCGCCCCCCTGTATAGCTGTGTGCCTTGATCACTTCAACCACCTCCTCCACATAGGGGTATCCCAAGCCCCCAAGCACCTCCCTGGCCACCTCCCCCCCGGCGTCGGCGTGGTCTTCCTCTCCCCGGGCAATGTCGTGTAGGGCTGCAGCGGGGAGAAGCACCTCCATGTTGGCCCCCAAGGCCTCCCCCAAAAGCCTGCAGGTCTCCACCACCCTAAGGGTGTGCTCAAACCCGTGGCATCCATAGGGTGGTTGCCTAGCCTTCACCAGCTCCAAGAGCCTCTCCAGCAACTCCATCCTAGATTCTCTCCACCGAGGAGTCCCGCCCCAAGTTAACCGATAAAACCCCCTTATAGCTGGAGACGAAGCAGTTGTGAAGCCTCAGCCTTTCGCCTGGTTGTAGGCCTTCCACATCTTGCAGCCTCTCGTTCCAAACCGTTAGGTTGATCTCCCCTGTTTTGTCTCGTATCCTCCCCTCCCTCAGAGTGTGCTGGAGCCCTGATCTAGTCTCCACCTGTCTAGCCTCGCCTAGCTCTAGAAGCTCCACCTCCAGCTCCACTCCCTCCATCCCTGGGCGGAGGTCTCTAATAGCTTGGGGGGACATGGAATAGAAATAAAGGGTGTGCCTGTTTAACCTTATCTGATGGATGTTTCCCAAGGATTCCGCTGTCTGAGGTGTGGAAGAAAGGTCGCTGAGGTGGTCAACTGGAGGTGCCCGCACTGCGGGGCCACCCTGGAATACCAGCTAGAGGTGTCAAAGCCAGTCTTCTCAGGCCCCCTCGGGCTATGGAGATACCGCTCGGTTCTCCCCCGGGTGGAGAAACAGGTTACGCTGGGCGAGGGGGGGACACCGCTCCAGAGGAGCACCAGGCTAGCGGAATCCCTGGGGTATTCAAACCTTTACCTCAAAGACGAGACCCGTAACCCCACCAACAGCTACAAGGATAGATCGGCGGCCCTAATCGTCTCCGACGCCGTTACCCGGGGGTATGACAGCCTTGTGTGCGCCACCTCGGGGAACCACGGGGCCTCCCTGGCCGCGTATTGCGCCAAGGTGGATTTGGAGTGCAACCTCTTGGTGCCACGGAGGCTCGACATGGGTAAGCTGGCCCAGATGCTGGCGTACGATGCCAGTGTGGTGGAGGCAGGGGAAACCATCGAGGAGGCCATACAACGCGCGGTCCAGCTGGCCGAGGAAACCGGGTGGTACCAGGCCACCTCAGAGCTGAACCCTCTCAGCGTTGAAGGGGTGAAGACCATCAGCTACGAGGTAGTGGAACAGCTTGGGGTGGCGCCGGACTACGTGGTCGCGGCCATGGGTAGCGGAATGACGATCCACGCCATCTGGAAGGGGTTCCAGGAGTTGAGGGAGCTGGGGCTCACCGAGAGGCTGCCCGCCCTTGTGGGAGTCCAGTCGGAGGGATGCGCCCCCATAGTGGAGGCCTATAAGAGAGGTGAATCCAAACCCCTGCCCTTGGAGCAAGCCGAGACCGAGGCCTCCGCCATAAGAGTCCAGAAACCCCTCTACGGCGAGTATGCCCTCAAGGCCCTTAGGGAGTCCCATGGATTCGCCGTAACCGTCTCAGACCAGGAGATGTTGGAGGCCAGCAGGGAGCTGGCTAGAAACGAGGGGATATTCGCCGAGACGGCCTCCTCGGCCCCCGTTGCCTCTCTCGTCTTGGAGGAGGTTCGGGGCCGGGTTGGGGGGGATGCCTTGGTGGTTTGCTTGGTGACCAGCAGTGGGTTGAAGATCGATGATGTGCTTAGGTATAGGGATAAGCATCGGAGGAGCCCGGGGTTGGGGGGGAGGTTGGCGACCAAGGAGAGGATTCTCCGGTTGGTGGCGGAGGGGACCAATTACGGGTATGCTATTTGGAGGAACCTGGGGCTCCAGATGACCACGGGGGCGGTTTACCAACACCTGAACGACCTGGAGAGAAGGGGGCTTATCGCTGCGACCAAGGTGGGTAAGCGCAAGGAGCTTGTTTTGACGGAGCGGGGGAGGAGGGTGTTGGAGGCCTTGGATGAGCTTCAGGCCCTCCTCTAGACGGATATTATAGTTTAAGCTAGAACATTTTATATTCCAGTGGCAACTATAACAACACATGGTTTCCCTCAACACAAGGCAGATAGCAGCCATCGGAGTCATGGGGGCCCTCACCACCATAGCCACCATGATGTTCACCTTCCCCATACCCGCCACCAGCGGCTACTTCAACCTGGGCGACGCCATAGTCATGACCACCGCCCTCACCTTCGGCCCCACCGTGGGCGCCCTAGCAGGGGGCTTGGGAAGCGGCTTGGCAGACCTCCTAGGAGGCTGGTACCAGTGGGTGGTCTTCACCACCATAATCAAAGGCGCCGAGGGATACGTGGCGGGGAGGCTCGCAGGACCCTTAGAGTCCAGGACGCTAATGGCCCGCGCCAAGGCGTGGGTCGTAGGCGGAGCCTGCATGGTGGGGGGATACTTCGTGGTGCAGGTGTTCATGTATGGCTTCTCGGGCGCAATGGTGGAGCTGCCCTTCAACCTGGTCCAAATGCTGGTGGGGGGCATAGTGGGCATACCAGTCTCCCACGCCCTACGGGACAGGATCGGAGCACTTTAAGCCAGCCCAACCCCATTCAAACCCGTATGGCTTCGGCCACCCTAGCTGCGAATATATTGCCCAAGCTGGAGAACTACGACCTACGGGTCCTGCAGGCAGTGGAGCTGGGGATGATCCACCACCGACAGGTCCCGGTAGAGGAGATCACTCGGTTCAGCGGTTTGAACCCCCGTGAGGTTGAGTTTAGGCTGGGGAAGCTCCACCGCTTGGAGCTGGTTTTCCGGTACTCCGAGCCCTTCGTGGGCTACCTTTTGAACTACGCTGGATACGACTTGCTGGCCCTGAATGCGGCTGTGAAGGCGGGGGTGCTGGAGTTTCTGGGGCCCAGCATCGGGGTGGGGAAGGAGTCCGACGTGTATGAGGGTGTGGATCCGAGGGGGGGCAGCGTCGCAGTCAAGTTTCACAGGCTGGGGCGAACCAGTTTCAGGGACACCAAGCGGAAGAGGGAGTACGTTGCTGATAGGAGGCACACCTCCTGGCTCTACCAGTCCAGGTTGGCCGCCCAGACCGAGCACCAATTCCTCACAAAGATGCATGAAGCAGGGGTAAGGGTCCCAAAGCCCCTCTACCAGAACCGACACATGCTGGTCATGGAGCATGTGGTCCACACACCCCTCTTGGAGGCAGAGCTAACAAACCCCCAAGGGGTTCTACGCGAGATCCTGGAGGAGTTGAAGAAGGCATATAGGGCGGGGGTCATCCACGGGGACTTCAGCGAGTACAACGTTATGGTGGATGAGGAGGGGAGGCCGTGGATCATCGACTGGCCTCAGGCGGTTGAGACCAGCCACCCCAATGCCGGGGAGTTACTGAGGCGGGACCTGCATAACATACTGGGGTTTTTCAAGCGGAAATACGGGTTAAGCCTCTCCCTCGAGGAGGCCTTGGAGTACTTAGGCTAGGGTGACCTTCACATCCAGGGCGATAACCCCCTTACCCTCCTCATAAAC
>CAYWWV010000059.1:0-6083 GCA_964462185.1 uncultured Candidatus Bathyarchaeia archaeon
TAAAATGGAGCCCCGAGCGGGATTTGAACCCGCGGTCTCTTCCTTACCAAGGAAGCGCTTTAACCAGGCTAGAGCTATCGGGGCAGTGTATCCTATTGGTGAGAATCATCTTTTTTAATATTGTCCTTGTGGGTGGTTTTTGGGTTACAAAGGTGTTATACTGTGGAAAGGTTTTGTTTGTTTGGGTGCTCCTGTTAGGATGATGGGTTTACATGAAATCGGTTTTTGTGTTCCCATCCGAAATAAACCCGTTTTTCAAGGAATCCAAGAACCCGGACAGCATCCCAAAAAGAATCGCTCAGACCATACGAGAAAGAAATTTCTGAAAAGAGCATGTATCTTTATATACCTCGAAAACAATTTGTTTCTTGGACTGGTGGCCTAAGTGGTTGACGAGAAGCGTGTTGACCGGCTCGTACAAAACAGTAAGAGGTACGCCGCCCTAAGGGGACAGGAGATCACCACGGTTGACCCCATACTAAGGGTCGCTAGAAGCCTATACCCCTTTATGAGCACCAAGGAACTTCTAATCCTAAGCCAGTCGGCCCTCAGAGTCATATTGAGCCAGAGGGAAACCCCCTACTACCAGACCACCCTACTCTCTGTCTCTGAGTAGGCCCCTAACCACCTCCAGGTTCCAGCGGTCCCCTCTAACCTCGTCCACAGGGGTTTCTAGTATGAGAGGCTTCTCACCCAGGGGACTGAGTAGGAGGTTCTTGAAGCCTTCGAGCCCTATCCTGCCCAGGCCTATGTGGGTGTGTCTGTCCAGGCGGCTGCCCAGCTCCCCCAGGGAGTCGTTTAGGTGCACCAGCTCCAGGTTTTCCCAGCCCAGGTGTGATTCCAGGGCTTCTAGGGTGTCTCTCAAGCCTTGGGGGGATGCGAGGTCGTAGCCCCTTGCGTATGCGTGGCAGGTGTCTAGGCAGAATCCTAGTTGTAGGGGTGTGGCGTCGGCTATTTGGGCTAGTTCTTGGAGGGTGGAGCCCACGTCGTTGGGCTTGCCTGAGGTGTTCTCGAGTAGGATCTTGGGGTGTTTTGGGACCGCCTCGGTGGCCTTCTCCAGGGCTTTGACCACCTGGGTGTGGCCCGTTTGGAGTCCTTTACCCTTGTGGCTGCCCAGGTGGACCACCACGTAGGGGATGCCCAGGGACCTGGATCTGCGTAGTTCCTCGGTGAGGGCCTCCACCGACTTGGAGTAGATTGGCTCCTCCGTGGTTGCCAGGTTGGGGAGGTAGGGCATGTGGCTGAAGACGGGGGCCAGTTGGTGGCGCTTCACCCCGGCTTTGAAGGCCTCTACCTCGCTGGGCGGCAGGGGCCGTGCCTTCCACATTCTGGGGCTGCGGGTGAAGACCTGGAAGGTATCACAGCCCAGCTGGACCGCCCTCTCAACCGCCCGGTTTAGGCCGCCCTTGATTGAGACGTGGCAGCCCAGAGGCAAGGCCGTCGCCAGCGTCAGCAGTGTTTAGCTATGGCGGCTTCCAGTATCTCCAAGCCCTTCTCCAGGATGTCGTCCTCGATGGTTAGAGGGGGGTGGAGCCGGATAGCGTTGTTGTATAGGCCCGCCTTAAGCGTCAGCAGCCCGTGGGTGAGTGCCTCCTTCATGATGGCGCTGCTGGTCTCAGGGTCTGGTTCCTTGGTTTCAGGGTCTTTGACGAACTCCATGGCCAGCATGGGTCCCAGGCCCCTCACGTCTCCTATCTGGGGGTGGCTCTCCTGCCACTCCAGCAGCCTGGCCCTAAGCTTCTCACCCAGCCGGGCGGCCCGCTGGGGAATCTTCTCCCTCTCCATAATCTCTATGACCTTGAGGGCGGTGGCGCATGCGATGGGGTTCCCCCCGTAGGTGCCACCCAGGCTGCCCGGGTATATGTTGGCCGTGAGCTCCTCGCTGGCGACAACCGCGCTCAGAGGCAGCCCGCTGGCTATGGCCTTGGCCATGGTCATCACGTCGGGGACAACGCCGTAGTGCTCGATGGCGAACATCTTCCCAGTCCGGCCGAACCCTGTTTGGACCTCGTCTACTATCAGCTTGATCCCGTGGTCGTCGCAGAGCTCCCTCAGCATGGGGTAGAAGTTCTTGGGGGGGTCTATGAAGCCTCCCTCCCCCTGGATGGTCTCGGTGATGACGGCGCCAACGGTGCTGGGGTCCACCTGGGTCTTGAACACGTGTTTCTCGAGGTGGTGGATGGCGGCCTTCCCACACTCCTCCTTGTCCTTGGTCCCCCAGGGACACCTGTAGGCGTAGGGGAAGGGTGTGAAATACACGCCTGGCACGAAGGGGCCCAGCCCCACCTTGTAGGGGTCCCACTTACCCGTCAGGGTCATAGCCATATAGGTGCGGCCGTGGAAGCTGTTCTCGAAGCTGATTATGTTGGGCCTCCCAGTGGACTGCCTCACGATCTTTATGGCGTTCTCCACGGCCTCTGATCCGCTGTTGAGCATTAGGGCCCTCTTCTTATGGTTGCCCGGGGTTATCTCGCACAGCTTCTTGGCCAGGTCTATATAGGGCTTGTAGTTGGCTACGTGGATGCAGCTGTGGATGAGCTTTTTGGCTTGGCCTGATATGGTGGCCACGATCTCTTCCTGGCAGTGGCCCAGGCTGGTGACGCCGATGCCCGAGGTGAAGTCGATGAGGGTGTTCCCGTCTATGTCCTCCACCAGGGCGCCCTTGGACTTGACGATGGTCACCGGCTGGACCAGGTAGACGCCCGGGGGAACGTACTCGTTTCTCTGCTGTAATAGCTCCTTGCTCTTGGGCCCCGGCACAGGGGTCACGAGGTTGGGTGCTTTGACCATATTCATCAGCTATTGGGGTGCCGCAGGGTTAATAACCCTAACGGGGCTGGGGCTTCGCCCTCTTCCCCTGCTTGGGGTCTTTGAGGAAGAGGATGATTATGGGTATGCTCAAAGCCTCCAAGAGGCTCCCGGAGAGCAACAGCAGGTCTGGACTGCGATCGTATATCAACCCCCCAATTATGCTTCCGGGGAACGCCACCAGCCCCGAAACAGTGCCCATGAGGCCCATCACCTTCCCCCTATCCTTGGCCGGCACCAAATCGGTCAACAGGCTATTCCAAGCGGGCCCCCCCATGAATCCCCCCGTCCTCAACCTGCCGCCCCCTATTCCCTGCGCCACCCCTATGACGCCGTAGGCCACCATCAGTTTGGGGTAGCTGTCGAAGAGTAGCAGGCTTAAACTGTCGAAGGGGCCTAACCCCCTTGCCAGGAGGATAAGGTTCTTCCTGCTCATCTTGTCAGAGATCAGCCCGCTCACCAGGTAGAGGGGTACGCTGATGAACATGGCTATGCTCTGGAGGGCGCCGTACTGGGTGGTTGAGAGGCCCACAACGTTGGTGGCGTAGAGGCTGAGGAAGGCCCAGGTCATCCTCATGGCAAACCCGCTGATGACCAGGATGGCCAGCATGGCCCACACCGTTGGAGGCTGCCTCTTGAAGGTGTCTATCATCCCCTCTCCCTCGCCCTCCCCAGGTTTTTCGTCTTGGGGGTTCTCCAGGGTCTCGGAGAGGAATATTTGGCGAACCGTGACGGCGATGGAGGCGGCTCCTATGAACATGAGGAGCCCCAGCTTCACCCCCCGCTCCAAGCCCATCACGTCGAGCCAGTAGCCGCTGACCACCGGCATGAATATGCTGGGGATACCTGTCATGAAGCGGTAGGCGCCAAACCCGGCCCCACGGCTGTCCTCGGGGAGGCTCTCAGCAATCAAGGCGTTGAAGGCGGGCATGTATATGCTGGCCACGGCGTTTATGATCATGCCGGGGGCCACCCAAACCCAGGAGTCGGCGAAGTAGAGGAAGATGGGGGCTATCACCCTGAGAGCAGTTCCATAGACGATGACCTTCTTTCTCCCAATGCGGTCGGCCAGCATCCCGCCGGGGAGCTGGAAGAGAATCCTACTGGTGTTCTGCACTGTGGCGAGCAGCCCAACGATGGTGGCTGAGACACCCAGCACCTCCACCAGGTAGAGGCTCCACCATAGCTCCCAGAAGCCGTTGAAGATGGTGTAGAGCATGTTGGTGGCGCTAATGGCCACTATGTTCCGGTTGGAGAAGACTGTTTTCAGGTTTTGGGTGATGTCTCTTAGTAGTTCCGACACTTGAGATATCCTGATAGCGGGTATCCCCGGAATCTTCTTCTGAGGTTTTAAAAAACTTTCCTCAGACATTGGCTTCCTCGGGGTCACGTATCCAGAGCCCCGTCACCGCCACCTGGACCAGGGATGCCGCCGCCACGGCCACCCAGGGCGCCCGAGGGTCCAAGCGGTACAGGTTGCCCCCCAGAACCGAGGCCAACACCACGGGGAGGATGAAGAGGTAGCCCATCGCCGGCCCCCCTGTTCCGCCGCCGGCGGCTCCCACCAGGAGGCTGCCCCTCCCCAGTGCGGCCATCACCCTCCCCCTCATCTCGCGGGGGATGTAGTCTGCCATGAGGGCGGCGCTGCTGGTGACGAAGAGGGCTCCCGAGAGGGCGGCGCCGAGTCTTACGAGGAGGACGTGGTATAGGTTTTTGGAGAATATGAGGGAGGGGAGGGAGACCAGTCCGATGGTTGTGGCTGCTAGCAGCACCTTCCATCGGCCCACCCTGTCGGTGAGGATGCCGGCGGGGATGGTTAGCACCACCTTGGCTACAGACTCCAGTAGGAGCACTAACCCCCATTCCAGCTTGGATAGCCCCACCTCCTCTGTCACGTATACCACCCAGAAGGGGCTGCTCACCGCGTTGGAGATGAAGCCCATTAGAACCACCAGCCCCAGGGCCAGGACGGTGGGGGATAAATCCATCAACAGCCTGGGGGCTCCAAGGTATGCCTCTTTGAGGACCTTTATGGGGTTGAGGCCCTGGGTTTGGGTTTGGGGGGTGCTGGTCTCCTCCATTTTGGCGTAGACCAGGGCTGCGGTGAAGAGGTATTGGAGGCCCATGAGGGCGTAGAGGAGCCGCATACCCCGCTCATCGCCCAGCCAAACCAGGAGGGCCCCCGCCACATAGGGGCTGAACATGGCCACGGCGTTGGACACCGTGTTCATTGCAGCTATTCCTAGGCCCCGGTTCTCCGGGCTCAGGCTGTCTGCCAGGATGGCCGAGGTGGGGGGGAAGCTGAAGACCATGAGGCCTTGGAGGAGGGCGCAGGCGGCGAGCCACCTCCAGTCCTGGGCCAAGGCGTAGAAGAACATGGTGAGGGCGTTCAACACGTCCGCCAGCACGATGATCCTCACCCTCCCGCTTCGATCGGTCAGGTGGCCCGAAATGGGGAAGATGATTAAGCCTGCCAGAGGGCGCAGGCTGTTGATGAGGCCGATCTCGCGGCTGGAGCCCCCCAGGGCCAGGATGTATAGGCTGGCGTAGCTGAGGACCATGCGCCGGAAGAACATCCCCACCACCTGGCGGATGGTGAGGACGGCCACATTTCCTCGCATGAAGCCGAGTCTGGTTTTAACTCTTTCCAGCGGATAGCCCTCCGGCCCAACCAGGTGGAGGACTAGGAGATAAAAAGATTTAGGGGATGAAGAGGGCCAGCACGGCCTTCTCGGTGTGCATCCTGTTTTCGCCTTGGTCGAAGACGGCGCTGTTGGGGCCCTCTATGATGCTGTCGGTCATCTCCTCGCCCCTGTAGCCGGGTAGGCAGTGCATGAATATGGCGTCTTTCTTGGCCAGGGCGAAGGTCTCGTCGTTGACCTGGTACTTGGCGAAGGCCTTTTTGCGCTCCTCGATGTCTTTGTGGCCCATGCTGTGGAAGGTGTTGGCGTAGATCACGTCGGCGTCGGTGAAGGCCTCCTCCAGGTCGTGGGTGATGACCATCTGGCTGCCCGCCTCGGCGGCGTGCTCCGTGGCGAACTTGGTTATCTTCTCGTTGGGCTCCCAGCCCTTGGGCAGCGCCACGTACATGTCCATGCCCATGAGGCTGCTGGCCACCATGAGGCTCTGGCAGACGTTCCAGGGGTCCCCCACGTAGGCCACCTTGAGGCCCTTCAGCCTTCCCTTGTGTTCCCGCATGGTCAGCAGGTCGGCTAGGCCTTGGCAGGGGTGGGTGAGGTCGGTGAGGGCGTTGATGACGGGGCTCTCCATGTATT
>CAYWWV010000060.1:0-5879 GCA_964462185.1 uncultured Candidatus Bathyarchaeia archaeon
GGTCTCGGAGGACGGCTCCTGGACGGTGGTCCAGCAGGGGATGTCGGAGGAGAGGGGAGAGGCCAGGCGCTACCATTGGGACCCCAACACCACCAGCTTCACCCTGGAGCCAGGCCAAGACATAGTCTGCCCCACCAAGGTGCCCCAGGTTCTCGACATGACGAGCCGAGACAGCTTGGAGGCCCAGAAGGCCTGCGTAGACCTGGCCTGCTCCAACCCTCTCCGACTGCGCAGGCAGCTGGCGGAGGAGGCGCCCCGGGGCCAACAAACCCTCCACAGCTGGGTGGGGGGCCGGGCGCTGGTGATGCCCCGCTCGGTGAACTGGGACGCCCTTAGAAGGGTTTACGAGTACCAGCCCCAGGGGTTCCAGGAGCTAGTTGCCTTCCCAGGGGTGGGGCCCTCCACCATACGGGGACTGGCGCTGCTGGCCGAGCTGGTCTACGGCGCCGAGGCCAGCTGGAGAGACCCTGTGCGGTTCTCCTTCGCCTTCGGCGGGAAAGACGGTGTGCCCTTCCCCGTTGACAGGAAGGCCATGGACGAGGCTGTCCTAGTGTTGAGGGACGCCCTCGACTCCCCACGGGTTGAGAGGCGGATTAAGCTGAGGGCCCTTCAACGGTTGAGGCGTCTAGCCCCCGGCGTCGCGGCGAGCTGAGTAAAACATATAGCCCAGCACCAGGCCCAGCGCCAGGGCAAGGGCCAGCGTCAGCCTCGCTCCTTGAAGCCTCTGGTTGGTGACCTGCTGGGCCTCCTCTATGATGGTGATGTAGAGGTCGCCCCCCTTCAGACGCTCCATGGTCTCCCTTGTATCCCCCACATAGGGGCTTTGGGAGACGTTGAAGGCTGCCGCTATGGTGGCGCCGTATTGGTGGGCCCCTTTAAGCAGCTCCAGCTCCGACTCCGCCCCTGCCAGGGTGAGGTCGATGGGGGTCCACCCCCAGGGAGGGATGTAAACCATGGCCCACCCGTGCCAACCCACCCCCCTGGCCTCACTCCTCAAACGCCCCCCCCAGCTCTCCCCCGAGTCCCCCATGGCTCGGTTGAAGACCAGCCCAACTTGGAGGTAGGCGGGCACCCCCAGGCTCCTGCAAAGCGTCACCAAGAGAATTGCCTGGTCGTCGCAGTCGCCAGCCCCCTCGCCCAGGGTCTCCAATGGGTAGCGTGGAGCCTCGCCGTTGAGGTAGCTCACATTCTCCCTAATGTAGGCCACCAGGCTCAACACCTTGTCCAGGACTGCATCCTCGCTTTGGGTTATTTCTCTGGCTAGCTCCAAGACCTCCGGGTTTTGACAGGGGAAGGTCTCACTTGGCTGGGTATACCTCTCCACCAGGCGCCGGGGGATCCCATCCACCCCCAAGGCCTCCCGCTGGGAGAAGCTGGGGGGCTCCACGCCAAAGGTCTTAATCCTGAAGACCGCGGTGAAGTTGGCCCGGCCTGGGCCCAGCTCCAGGGGGAGGTCCATGACTGCCAGGAGGTTTCCATCGGGGTCTTGGACCCGGGTCTTTACGCCGGGGTGGGCCTCCAAGAGCCTGACCTCTTGGTGGGAGTTGTTCATGAATAGGGGGATTTGGACGTATGACTCCTCCAGCGTTACGGGGGCCTCCCCCCTGTTCTCGAAGATGTAGGTGAGGGTGTAGAGGTGCTCCATGGTTGTTTGGGGGGCTCCCTGGGCAAGCTGGGCCAACAGCCCCAGCGCAACCAGGAGCCCCAGCGCCCTACTCCGATTCAAACCACTTCATACCAGGGTTGCCAGTCTTTAAACTCTCTTCTGGACCTCTGCCCAGTCCCTGGCGAACCTCTCCAACCCCTCATCGGTCAACGGGTGTCGGAGCATCGCCCCCAGTATGGCGGGGGGGATGGTGGCCACATGGCTCCCAGCCTTGGCAGCCTCCACCACGTGGCGGGGGTGGCGTATGCTGGCTGTGATTATCTGGGAGTCGAAGCCATAGTTCTCGAATATCTGGCAGGCCTCCCAGACCACCTCCATCCCCGGGTGGCCCCTGTCGTCCAGCCTCCCCACGAATATGCTGACATAGCTGGCGCCTGCCTTGGCTGCCAGCAGCGCCTGGTTGGGGCTGAACACCAGGGTGACGTTGGTCTTTATGCCTTCCTCCTCCAAGACCCGGGTGGCCCTAAGCCCCTCCGCCGTCATGGGTATCTTCACGACGATGTTGTCTCCAAACCTCTGGAAATCCCTGGCCTCCTCCACCATCCCCCTCCAATCACTGCTGACAGCCTCCACACTGATGGGCCCATCCACTATCCCAGCGATCTCCCGGACAACCTCCTCGAAGACTCCCCCAGACCTGTGTATGAGGGTGGGGTTGGTGGTCACCCCGTCTATCACACCCATATCCCAATAGCGCTTGATCTCCTCAACTACCGCGGTGTCGATGAAAACCTTCATGGTTTTCACCTCCGTGTTTTTTCTATTAAGCTTTGGGCAGCCCTGGCTATGTGTCTAGCCGTCAAGCCAAAGTATTCCAGCAGCTCCGACAGGCTTCCAGCCGTCTCCCCAAAGGTCTCACCGACGCCCATGATGGTCAAGGGGGTGGGCCTGTTTTGGGAGAGGGCCTCAGCTATGGCCCCCCCCAAGCCCCCTTGGAGGTGGTGCTGCTCGGTGGAGACCACCCTCCCCGTCTTGGCCGCGTGCCTCACCAGCCCCTCCACATCCAAGGGCTTCAAGGTGTGAACATTCAAGACCTCGGCGCTCACCCCCTCCGTCTCCAGGAGCTTTGCAGCCTCAACGGCCTGGGCGACCTGGGCGCCTATGGCCGCCAGGGTCACATCCTCCCCCTCCCTCATCACCTCCACCCTCCCCAGCCGGTACTCGTAGGGCTTCTCCAGGAGGGGCTCCTTCTCCCTCCTAAGCCTAACGTAGGAGGGGCCCCCAGCCTCCAGAAGGGAGTCCAGGGCCTGCTTAGTCTCTTCAGCGTCGCAGGGAACCACGACTTTGAGGTGGGGGATGACCCTGGTGAGGGCCAGGTCCTCCAGGGCCTGGTGGCTAGCCCCGTCGGCGGCGCAGCTCAAGCCCCCGTGGGAGGCCACCAGGTGTACGTCTAGTCTGTCGTGGGCCACCAGGTTCCTCACCTGGTCCCAGGCCCTGGCGGTGAGGAAGTATGCGAAGCTGGAGGCAAAAACCGTCTTCCCCCCCAGGGAGAGGCCCGCTGAGAAGGCCACCAGGTTCTGCTCGGCCACCCCCACGTTGAAGAATCTCTCGGGGTAAAGCCTCTGGAACCGGTTGGTCCTAGTGGAGGCGGAGAGGTCTGCATCCACAACCACTATACTGGGGTCGGCCCCCCTCTCCTGGAGCCACTCCCCATAGGCGTCACGGGTGGCCTTCAAGGCTTCCACCCCCCCAGCTCCCTCATCGCCTCCATGAACTCCTCATCATTGGGGGCCTTCCCGTGGAAGGCCACATTGTTCTCCATGAAGCTGACGCCCTTCCCCTTGACGGTGCGGGCTATGAGCACGCTGGGCCCGCCGTCGCTTTGAGCCTGTTGGAGGGCCTCGTGGAGCTGTGGGAAGCTGTGGCCGTCACACTGGTAGACCCTCCAGTTGAACGCCCTCCACTTGTCCGCCAACGGCTCCAAACGCACCAAGTCCTCGGTGCACCCGTCAATCTGCAGCATGTTGCGGTCCACCACCGCCGTGAGGTTCTCCAGCCCCAGGCTGCCCGCCAGCATAGCCGCCTCCCACACCAACCCCTCATCCAACTCCCCATCCCCCAGCAAGCAGTAAACCCTCCCCCCAGAGCCATCCAGCCGCAACGCCGAGGCCAGACCCGCTGCAACGCTGAGCCCGTTCCCCAGGCTCCCCGAGGAGACCTCCACCCCAGGGGTTCGAAGAGCGTCGGGGTGACCCTTCAGGGGGCTGCTCAACTTCCTAAGTGAGTCTGTCTCCGGGGGCAGGACTCCCTTCTCCATGAGGACCGCGTATAGGAGGGGGGCCGCGTGGCCCTTACTCAGTATGAACCTGTCTCCCTTGGATTCATCCATGACTTTGAAGTAGAGGGTTACCAGGATCTCCACGCTGCTCAGGCTTCCCCCAGGGTGCCCTGAGCCCGCGCTGTGTATCATCTCCAATATGCGGATGCGGGTCCTCCTAGCCAGCTCCTCCAACTCGCCGTACTGCTCTACCAAATAGGCCCCTCCGGGACGGGTATATGGTTGGCTGCATCGATTAAAACCTTCTTAAACCCTGTAGAGGAGCCCCACCTCTACGGGAGCCCCCCTCCGTAGGGCCTCCAACATCTCCCTGGGCAGGTCCACCGCCGCCTTGTCTGCGCCCACCATGAGGGTCCTCCCACAGGTGTAGCTGCTTCGCCTGGCCACCATGTCCCGGGGGTGGGTGTAGGTGAGCCCCGGGTCCCCCCTCCCAGTGCAGGAGAAGCTAAGCCCCTCCACCTCCAAGACCATGGTTATCCTCGTCTCAGGGCTCTTAGCCGCCTCACAGGCCCAACCAGGGAGCCCCCCCAGCCCCAACTCGGCCTCCACGGCCACAATACAACTACCCCGCTTTGTGAGGTGGGCCTCAGTGGTGGTCATCAAGGTGGTCTTATGGGTGGCCGTGATGTTGGGGTGGCCCCTGGCTCTGAACCAAATCTCCCCGCCCACTCCTCATATCTCCAATATAGAGACGAGTACGTTGCGCAGCCTGTCCCAGATGGTTTTCTCCGGTGCCCCCCGGGTCTTAAACATCTTCAAGTCCTCTATGGCTAGCCGTATGTCCTGGGCTATCACCTGGTATCCAAAGACCCCTACGAGCACCCCCAAAGCCAGGTTCCAGCTGAAAGCGTTAAGAAACCTCCTGGAAAAGTAGACCACAACCATGGCCAACAGCGTCACATGGCTCAGCCTCAAGTTAGACCTCTGCCTCACCAGGAAGGTGAGCATCTCGCTGCCCACATACCCCGCCCCCAACCCCATGAGGAGGGGTAACCCCATTAGAGCACCTAGAACGCTGAGGAGGGCGCTGACGATGCCCCCAGGGTATTCTATCTGGCGGTTGAAGGGTATCTCAGTATAAGTGTAGGCCGAGCGCTGGTACCGGGTTTTCCCCAGGAACCTAAGCCTCCAACTCAGATTCCAGTCCTCAGCCCTCTTGGCCCCCGTGTACCCCGGGCTCCTCAAATAGGCCTCCCGCCTGTAAGCCATGTTCGCCCCCTGGAACAGCCCCAGCACCCCCTGGGTTATCGAGCTACACCAGCAATAGAACCTGCTAAAAGGGTTCACATTCAAGGGTTTGAAGGCCCCCCCCACGGCCACCACACGGGGGTCCTGGAAGGGCTCCACCAGGCGCTCCAACCAGTGGGGAGGCGGGACGCAGTCGGCGTCAGTGGTCACAATTATGTCTCCGCAGCTGGCCTTGGCGCCGGCGTCTCGCAGGGTGGCCAGGCTGGCCCCGGGCATCACCAGAACCTTATCACAATACTCGGAGGCTATCTCAGGCGTACGGTCCTCGCTGCCGTTGTCCACCACGATGAGCTCCACAGGCAGAGTCTGCGCCCTCACCGCCCTCAGGCACTCCTCTATGGCTGCCTCCTCGTTGAGAGCTGGTATGACGACGCTGACCCTCACAGGGCTGCAAAGGTGTGGGCGGCGTTAAATAGTTTTCCCACTCCACAGGGGGTAAGATTTAAGGGGAGGTTTGGAGGTTTTCTCGGTGGCTGGGCTGGTAGTTCAGAGGTAGAATGCTGCCTTGGCATGGCAGAGGTCGGGGGTTCAATTCCCTCCCAGTCCACCAAGCCACCAGAAAACCCGCGCCCAAAGACAGAGTCTTCTCGATACCCTTTTACCCAGGCCTCCAAATAACTAGGATCAGCCGATGATGTGAAGGCATTAGAATGAAAAGTGATGAATCAGAGTTACACTGAGGCTTCC
>CAYWWV010000061.1:0-4656 GCA_964462185.1 uncultured Candidatus Bathyarchaeia archaeon
GAGGAGGGGTTCAGGCACCGGTTCACCGCCTGCATAGAGGAGGGGTGGGTTGAGGATGAGTTGAACCGGGGTTTGATCCGGCTCTGGGAGCTGCGGCGGGACTGGGGGAACAGGGTGTGGGTCTACGCCCGCTGGGAGGGGGAGGGGTGGAGCATACACATGGAGGAGGCCCACAGGGGGGTGGGGCTGTGGGAGTTCCACGGAGGCCGGGCCTTCCCCTGGGGCGCCGCGGTGGTGGTGGAGGTGGAGAGGGGTGAGGGGGGTTACAGGTTGGATGCCCGGGTAGAGGGGGGGCCTGAGGAGGGTGTGGGGTGGCTTGAGGGGTCCAGGCAGGGGTTCGACAGGGTTTGGATGGCCTCCACCATCAAGTCGAGGAGGAACAACCATAACTGGAGCACGGGGTATGTGGAGGCCTTGGAGGCGGAGCCCCCGGTTCACCCTCCCCTGGGGGGTTGAGGCCCTCAGGCCTCCAGGTAGCTCCTCAAGAGCTTTAGGGCGCAGAACTCGCCGCACATGGTGCAGCCCTCCTGCTCCTCGCGGGGGTTCCGGAGCCAGATGGAGCGGGCCTTGGCGGGGTCCAGCGAGTGGTCCAGCTGGCGCTCCCAGTCGAAGCCCGCCCTAGCCCTGGACACAGCGTCGTCCCACTCCCCACCCCTCCCACGCGCCAGGTCTCCGGCGTGGGCTGCGATTCGGCTCACCACCACCCCCTCCCTCACATCCCTCGCCGTGGGCAGGCCCAGGTGCTCCGAGGGGGTCACATAGCAGAGGTAGTCGGCTCCAGCCATGGCGGCTAGGGCGCCGCCTATGGCCCCCACTATGTGGTCGTAGCCTGGGGCCACATCGGTTACCAGGGGGCCTAGAACGTAGAAGGGTGCCCCGTCGCATAGGGCCTTCTCCATGCGCACGTTGGCCTCCACCTGGTGGAGGGGGATGTGGCCGGGGCCCTCCACCATGGCTTGGACGCCGGCCTCCCTGGCCCTCTTCACCAGGCCTCCAAGGGTGGCCAGCTCGTGTATCTGGGGGGCGTCGGTGGCGTCTCGGATGCAGCCGGGCCTCATGCCGTCGCCCAGGCTCAACACCAGGTCGTAGTCGTGGGCCAGCTCCAAAAGGTAGTCGTACTGGCTGTATAGGGGGTTCTCCTCCCCCGTGTGTAGTATGCGGGCCGCCAGGAAGGTGCCTCCCCGGCTCACCATCCCCATAAGCCTCCCAGCCCGCTTGAGGGACTCCACCGTCTCCCGGGTCACACCGCAGTGGACGGTGACGAAGCCCACCCCGTCGCGGGCGTGGCGCTCCACCGCGTTGAATATGTCGTCCTCGGTCATATCGATGATGGCGCCGTGGCGTTTCTGGGCCTCGATGGCGGCCTGGTATATGGGGACGGTGCCCAGGGGGACCTCCACCTCGCCCAGGATTCTCCTGCGGATGGCGTCCAGGTCCCCACCCGTGCTCAGGTCCATGAGGGTGTCGGCGCCAGCCTCCACGGCCACCCGGGCCTTCTCCAGCTCCAGCTCGGGGTCGCACAGGTCCCGGCTGGTGCCCACGTTGGCGTTGACCTTGACCCGCAGCCCCTCCCCCACCCCAAGGGCTGGGCAGGCGGTCACGGCGTTCCCCATCACCACTATGCGGCCGCTGGCCACGCCTCTCCGCACCCGCTCGGCGTCCAAGCCCTCCCTCTCGGCCACCAGACGCACCTCGTCGGTGACCACGCCCCGTCTAGCGTACTCTATCTGGGTCTCCATGGGGTCCACCTACGCCAAGAGCAGCCACCGGTCCACCCCGGACCTTCTGAGGTAGCGGAGCACCAGGTAGCCCAAGACGGCTCCCGGCACGCTGCTGGCCGCGAATGCCGTCCAGAAGAAGTACATGGTGAGGCTGTGGCCCTGCATGGGGGCCAAGACCAGGGCGCTTAGGGTGGCGCCTATGCAGACGGTTCCCAGGGGCTCGGTGAGGGCCGCCAGGTCGCCTCTAAGCAGGTATCTGTGTGCTAGGCCCACCACCAGGGCTCCGGGTATGCCTCCTGGGAAGGCGTAGAGGGTGCCCAGCCCCAGGATGTTGCGGATGGTGCCTGTGGCCAGGGCGATGGCCGCCCCATACCAGGGGCCCAGGAGGACCCCTGCCAGGGCGTTCATCAGGTGTTGCACCGGGAAACACTTGGTGGTCCCCAGGGGTATGTAGAACCCGCTTAGGGCCACCGTCAGGGCTATTATGACCACTCCCAGGGCTATCTTCCTGGAGGTGGGTGTCTGGGGGGTTTCAGAAACCTTAACTCTTTCTTCTTCCACTTGAATCCCTCCGCCAGCATTACCTGGATCAGGTTCAAAGGGTCGACGCTCACGCGTCCTCTCAGCCGGGCTGCAGCCCAGCTCCCCTTCACACAGGTTGGGGGGTTAATCTCTTATAAGGTTAAGTGTGGAAGCGGTGGCGGTACTTGCCCAGATCGATTTTGAGGCCCACCACCTCCACGCCCTCTTTTCTCAGCATCTCGGCCTTGGCCTGGCTTCCCCCCTCCTCGCCCCCCCTGAAGAGGCCTACGGAGCCGTCGGACCTCACCACCCTGTGGCAGGGCACCCTGGGGGCGCAGGGGTTTAGCTTCATGGCTGTGCCCACGGCTCGGCTGGCCTTGGGGGACCAGCGGGGGTTTCTTCTGGCTAGTTCCTTGGCTAGGTCTCCATAGGTGGTCACCCTTCCAGGGGGGACCTCCACTAGGAGCCTGAGGACCTCCCTCTGGTAGGGTCCGAGCTTGGCCAGTTTATCCTGGTCTTCCTTCGTTAGAGTCATAGGGGGTGGTCCTCGTGGGGGGTTAAAGGGGTTGCGGGGTGGCCTCGGGGACCCGTTCCCTCAGGGTGTAGGAGGCGGTTAGGCCTGCTAGGGCCAGTGCTGCCGCCGCGAGGAAGGGGGTTTGGTGTCCGTGGTTGAGGTATATGTAGCTGCCGAGGAGGGGGCCTAGGGTGAAGCCCAGTCGGACCCCGGTCATGCGTACGCCGAAGGCGGCTCCCACCAGGTGGTCTGGGACGTTGTCGGCGAGGAGGGCCAGGGTGGCGGGCCAGGTCATGCTCCATAGGCCGAAGGCTAGGCTACCGGTGGCCAGCATGAGTCTCCAGTCGCTTAGCCAGTACCAGGAGGCGTATAGGAGGGGGATGGGGGTTATGCAGGCGAGGATGAATCGTTTGCGGCCTATTTTGTCTGCTAGTCGGCCGCTGGGGGCTTGGGTGGCCAGGGTTAGGAGGCTCTGGGCGGTGAAGAAGAGGCCTATGCGGGCGGTGGGTAGGCCGAAGTCGGCGTCCAGGTATATGGGGATTATGAGGTTGATGCTTCCCAGGGCGGTGGTCATGAGTAGGTGGAAGGCGAAGAAGGAGGCTAGGATGGGGGTTAGGCTGGGTTGGAAGAGGTCTCGAAGGCCTCCGCCACCATTAGCCGCCTCTATCCTCGCCTCTCTGCTCCGCCCCTGTATTCCGGCGGCCGGGAGCAGGCTGAATGCGTTGACGGCCGCCCCCAGGTAGAAGACTGCATGCCACCCCCGCCCCTCCACCAGGTAGCCGCTCACCAGGGGGCTCACCACCCCGGCTATGGGCCAAGCCATGTTCATGAGGCCGAAGACGGTGGCCCTCACCTGGGGCTCGCTGTTCTCGGTGATCATGGCCATGCGGGCGGGGATGAAGAGGGCTCCCGCGGCGCTGAAGGCTATGAATATGGGGGCAACCAGGGTCCAACTCTGGACCTGGGAGAGGAGGAGGATGGAGAGGGTGTTGACGGCGGCGCTGGCTAGGAGGAGGGGTTTACGCCCCACCTTGTCCAGGAGTAGGCCGCTGGGGAGCATGAGGAGGGTGGCCACCAGGCCCCCCGCGCTCACCACCCACGCAGTCTGGGCCTCCCCAGCCCCCACACTCTCCATGTATAGTGGGAAGAGGGGTTGAACCAGCTGCATGGAGAAGCCGAAGGCCAGGTTCAATAGGAAGAGATAGACCAGGTTGCGGTTGAGGCCCCTCAGCATGGGGTGTCTTCCATGGCTCCCTGTCTTAAAGGTATCTTGGTTGAGGTGTGAAAGGGGTATAGCCTTGGGGGTGATGAAGGTTCTGTTGGTGGGCCGGGCCGGATTTGAACCGGCGACTACCGCGATGTGAGCGCGGTGTCCTAGCCAGACTAGACCACCGGCCCATCCACCCCAATAGGATTGGGTGGAGGATAAAATTCTTTCCCAAAGGAAAAAAGGGTTTGGGGCCAGGCCTAACCGGTCCAGCGGCCCATCCCCAAGCCCCGGCGCGGGAAGCCACCCCACCTGGAGCCCTGGGCCCCCCGGCCACCTCCCCAGCAGCCACCCGCCACACACAGCAACCAACCCCAAACCAAAACACAGAGAAAAACCCCCAAGGGGAAGCAGAGGGGGTGGGGTCGGAGAGTGCCTGGAACGACATCTCTGGCCCCTTAATTCCGCAGTTAATACACAGATTAAATATGTCGTAGAACAGCTTATTTCTTACACAAATAGGAGAAAATTGTCCGTAACTGTTCTCGTAAGTTTTAAATCAGGATTAATGATGGTAAAAACCATGTATACGGATAAAGAATTAGAGGAAAGAGAATACCAGCTTGAACTATTAAAAGCTGAATTGCGCCAAAATGCTTTAAACGAATCATACTCATTGAATTTGAGTATTT
>CAYWWV010000062.1:0-3400 GCA_964462185.1 uncultured Candidatus Bathyarchaeia archaeon
GGTATCTGAAGATTGTTGTCTATGCCTGGAGAGGGTTCACGCTTGGAGGATGATGCTAGGAGGTATCTGGTTCAGAGGTGGGAGCCGCGGCTGGGGGTCAAGCCGCTGGTGATGGAGAGGGGGGAGGGCTTGGAGTGCTGGGACAAGTCTGGGAAGAGGTATCTGGACTTTATGAGCCAGCTCTACAACGTCCACATAGGGATGGGGAACAGGGTTGCCATCGAGGCCGCCCAGAAACAGTTGGAGAAGCTGGCCTACGTTAGCCCCAGCTACTACTCGGAGCCCCAAATAGCCCTAGCCAAGAAGCTGGCCGAGCTGACAGACCCAAGCCTCGTCCAGTGCTTCTTCGGCAACAGCGGGACCGAGGCCAACGAGGTGGCCATCAAACTGGCCCAGCTCTACCGCGAAGCCCCCAAGATAATCAGCTTCTGGGACGCCTACCACGGCTCCACCTACGGCATGGTCAGCGTAGGCGGCTCAGCCAGAAACAGGCAGTTCAAGGGCCTCACCCTGTTTGAGGAGTTCAAACACATCCCCAGCCCCTACTGCTACAGGTGCCCCTTCAAGAAGGAATACCCCGAGTGCGACCTGTTCTGCGCCGAGTTCCTCAAATACACCATCGAGAAAGAAGGGGAGAACTCTGTGGCGGCCTTTATGGCCGAGCCCATTTGCAGCTGGGCCGGCCAGGTGGTGCCCCCCGAGGGATACTGGAAGCGGGTGCGGGAGATATGCGACGAGAAGGGGGTGCTCCTCATCTTCGACGAGGTTATGACGGGCTTCGCCCGGACGGGTAAGATGTTCGCCTACCAGCACTGGGACGTGGTCCCCGACGTGGAGACCTACGCCAAAGGCATCACCAGCGGATACGTGCCCCTAAGCGCATGCATAATCAACCAACGGCTGGCAGACCACTTCAACGAGAAGGGCTTCCCCCACAGCTACACCTACAGCGGCCACGCAGTGGGCTGCGCCACCGCCCTGGCCGTCATCGACTACTACCTGGAGAACGACTTGGCGGGTAACGCCGCCAGGATGGGGCGTCTGATGATGGATGAGTTGGAGGGCATGAAGGACCGGGTGGGCATCATCGGGGATGTCCGGGGGTTGGGCCTCTTCATGGGTGTGGAGCTGGTGAGGAACCGTGAGACCAAGGAGAGCCTGGTCCCGGCCTCCTTGTCGAGGGAGGAGAAGATGGACCCCGAGAAGAACCCTATGCGCTACTTCATGGGGAGGGTTAAGGAGAACGGGCTGCTGTTGGGCAGCAGTTGGAACACCAGCATCCTCCGTATGATGCCTGCCCTGGTTATCACCGAGGACCAGGTGGAGGAGGGACTAGGGGTGCTGGAGAGAACGCTGAAGGAGACCGTGGAAAAGTTCCACCTAGCCTAGCCTGGGACACACGGAAACCGAGTCCACCCCGCCACCCCCAAGTCGAAACATCTCCATACCCTACGTTGGAGGCTGCCAGGCAAGGGAGCCGTGGGGGGTTCTACTTGGGCTTGAAAGGCCGCCCCTCCTCCAACACCACCCGTGGCACCTTGGAGGCCCACCTCTCCAGCCAGGCCAGCTCCTCTTCCTCCTTCCTCAACTCATCGGGTAAGAGTTCCGGCACAGAGCCCACGGAACACCCAATGGGGTACCATCGCCCACACTGGGGGCACCTCAGGAGCCCCGCCTCCACCTCCACCAGGTTCAGGTACCGGTACAGGCTGTCAACCCCCTCGGGGTGGGCCGAGAGCAGTGCCTGGGCTGAGGGGAAATCCCCCTCCTCGAGTCTCCCCAGGAAGTTGAGGGCCTCAGCCCCCAGCTCCAAACTGTTTTCGGAGCCGGTGAGGTCTCGGATAGCCCTAATGGATGGGGGGCTGATGGTGCCGTCCAGTATCTGGCTGGCCAAGTGGCGGTAGCCCTTGGCGAAATACTTGTTGGGCTTACCCGTCTCGCGGGCTATCTTCTCCAACTCCTCCTCCGAGGTCTCCCACTTGAAGAAGTAGGCCTCCAAGGGGTGGTGCTTGTCCATGGGGCAGGCCAAGACATTCAACAGCCAGGGCTTCAACTCAACCAGAGGGGAGAAACGCCTCCACCAGTATAAGGGCTTCCCCTACCTGAACAAAGGATACCTCTTCAACTTGGGAAACCCCGTTTTGGCGAACCTCTTCCGAGAGGGGTCCTCACTCAACCACCTATACATATGCCAGAAACTCTTCCCCCACTTGGAGGTCCTCTCCTCCAAGGGCTCGTAGCCGATGTTCCGGAGCTCGTCCTCGTAGGCCGCCTCCACCAGATACTGGCACCGCCCCTCTATGTGCCCCCTCTCCACCACCCCCCCATACTCCTCCGCCAAGGCCTCGGCAGCCCCATCCAATATGTCCCCCGAGCAGATCACGATCCTCTCCCCCTCCTTGGGGTCCAGCCGCCTCGCCAACTCGAGGGCGATCCTCCTGGCCTCCTCCAAGTGCCGCTTCTCCCGGTACAGCGGATTCTGGAAAAACCGGGGGTGGATAAGGTCGTAGATAAAGTAGTCGTCCTCCACCCTGTAGGCCCCTATGACTGCCCCGTGGAGGAGGTCGCCGCTGCCGGCGTCGTCGATGAGTATGGTCACCTGGACTCGCCTTTGAGCCTCTCAACGATCTCCTGGGCCTTGGGGAACCTGATCTCCCCCGACTCCAGCAGCTCGGCCAAAGCCCTCTCCACCAACTCCCCCCGGGCCCCCGCCATCACCACCAGGTTACGGGCGTGGAGCCGCATATGCCCCCGCTGAATACCCTCCTGGGTAAGAGCCCTCAAGGCCCCCAGGTTCTGGGCAAGCCCCACGGCGCCCATGACCTCAGCCAGCTCCGAGGCCTTGCTCACCCCCAGAATCTTCCGTGAAACCTGGGCCACAGGGTGGCTCCTGGTGGCACCCCCCACCAACCCCACGGCCAGGGGGAGGGTCATCTCACCCACCAGGTCCCCATTCTCATCCTTAGACCACTTGCTCAGACTCCTATACCTGCCCGTCCTAGCCGCATAGCTGTGGGCTCCAGCCTCGATGGCCCGATGGTCCTGGGCGAAGGCCAAAGCCACCGCAGCCACACCATTCATAATCCCCTTGTTGTGGGTGGCGGCCCTGTAGGGGTCTGCGTCGGCGAAGGCCCAAGCCGCCACAATATCGTCAACGGCCTGGGGGCCCCCTATGTCCTCCGCCTTCACCCTGGCCCTAACCGATACCAGCCTCCTGTCCGCCAGGTTGCTGATGATCCTCAACAGGCTTCGACCCCCTGTGAGCTCGGAGAGGGTGGGGGCCAGGGTCTCGGCCATGGTGTTGACCGCGTTGGCCCCCATGGCGTCCCGGCAGTCCACCAGTATGTGGACGATGAGCATGGGGCCCACCTCCGTCTCCAGGGGCCTAACCTCTATATCC
>CAYWWV010000062.1:3500-4600 GCA_964462185.1 uncultured Candidatus Bathyarchaeia archaeon
AAGTTGACGGCCACACTCAGAGGGTAGGCGATGGTGCCCACCACGTTCTCCGTCATGTGGTCGGCGGCCTCAAGGGAGAGCCCTCCTCCCCCCTTCAAGACCTCCACATCTTCCTGGGTTAGGCCGCATCGCTCGGCCACGATCCTAAGTCTTTCCTCAACAGGCTTCTTGTAGAACCCTGAAATCCTGCTTGAAAACTCGGGCAATTTTCTCCCTCTTGTTAGAGGGAGTGGGAATGGACAGCTTATAATCCCTTCCCTGGGGGCTGGGTAAAGTTTTAATGTCTTTGGAGAATCCTTACTCCGTCCAGGAGTATCCATTAGTGTCCAATAATAGGCTGAAGCTGGTCTCAGTGGGCGGAACCTTCGACGTGATGCATAAAGGCCACTGGTTTCTCTTGGAGGAGACCTTCAACGTGGGTGAACGGGTAATCGTGGGGATTACCACAGACGAGTTCGTGGCCAATCTTCACAAGAACCATGTGGTGGACTCCTACGAGAACAGGCTCCGCGAGGTGGTGGATTTCTTGGAGCGGAGGGGGTTTCTGGAGAGGGCCATCCTGGTGCCCCTCAACGACCCCTATGGCCCCACCCTGGACAGCGACGAGATAGAGGGCATAGTGGTGAGCGAGGAGACGGAGAGCACCGCCGAGGAGATTAACCGCATTCGAGTGTCCCGCGGGAAGAAGCCCCTACTCATATTCGTGGTGACCATGGTTCTGGCGGAGGACGGGAAGCCCATAAGCAGCACGCGCATCCGTAGGCAGGAGGTGGACCGCTACGGACACCTGGTGGGCTAGAGGTCTTTCACCCGACCCTCCCCCCGACACCCGTGGCTAAGGGTTTTATGCTTCACATCGGTGGATGCCCCAGGTTGAGGAGAGACTCGGCTTTCCTACCCCTACACGGGGGAAGGGCTCCAAGGTGGCTTTTCACCAGGATGGTGGACCTGGGGGAGTGCCTGGTGGAGCTGTTGGTCTCCGAGCGTGGGCGGGGAGGGTTCTTGGAGCTGGTGAGCGACCCCTGGTTCTTCCAGAGCCTGAGCTGCGCCCTGGGATACGACTGGCATAGCAGCGGCACCACCACCGTCACCTGCGCCGT
>CAYWWV010000063.1:0-1143 GCA_964462185.1 uncultured Candidatus Bathyarchaeia archaeon
CACATCTAGTCCAAGCGGGGGCTCTCAGTCAGCTTGAGGCAGCCGTCCTCGGTGACCACCACGTCCTCCTCCAGGCGGACGCCTCCGAAGCCGGGCACGTATATCCCTGGCTCCACAGTGAAGACCATCCCAGGCTTCAAGGTGTGGCCGCTGTTCTTGGAGAGGGCGGGCTGGGGGAAGCCGTTGAGGGGGTGGCCCAGGCTGTGGGGGTAGTCGCCGAACCCGTGTTCGCCTAGCACCTTGCGGGAGACCCGGTCCAGCTCGGCGCAGCTCGCCCCCGGCTCCACGTGGTCGAGGACCGCCTGGACGGCGGCATCCACCGCCTCCAGCATCCGCCTCTTCTCAGGGTCCTCCCCCAGCACATAGGTGCGGGTCTCGTCGGCGGCGTATCCCCCCACCACAGGGCCCAGGTCCACCAACATGAACTCCCCCCTCCCCAGCCTCCTCGCCGTGGGCCAGCCATGGCTGTAGGCCGAGCGGGGCCCCGTGGAGACGATGGTCTGGAAACTCAGGGTCTCGGCCCCCGCCCTCATCATGGCGTAGTTGGCCTCGGCGGCCACCTCCGTCTCCCTCACCCCCACATCCATGGAGTCCCTGGCGGCCTGGCAGCCCAAGTCGGCGAGGCGGCAGGCCTTTCTCTGGAGCTCCACCTCCTCGGGGTAGAGCCCCTGGAAGACCTTGGGGACCAGGCTCCCCGAGACGTCCACCAGCTCCCCGTGCACCCTGGATGTGAGGGCCTGGTGGTCCAGGTGGCTCAGCCGGGGCAGCTCCACCCCCACCCGCCCCCCACCCCCGAGGAAGGAGTTGACGTGGGCGGTAACCCTCTCCCAAGCCTGGGCCCTGCTCTCCAGGGAGACCACGGGGAGCCAGCTCTCATCCCTGGCGCTGTAGTAGTTCACACTGTAGACGAAGAGGGTGGGGCTGCCCTCGAGGGGCACCACCAGGGACATGCCGCTGGTGGTCCCGGTGAGCCTCTGGTTTCGGGGCCCCGCCCCCGCTCCCCCCAGGAGGACCACCACATCCAGGCCCAGCTCCCCCATGCCATCCAGGAGCCGGGCCAGCCTCCTCCTACCAAAAAACTCGGCCTTCGACATGGTTAAGCCTCCCCCCAGAAGGCTTTAAGCTTCCCGGAACACCCAAGAG
>CAYWWV010000063.1:1243-4579 GCA_964462185.1 uncultured Candidatus Bathyarchaeia archaeon
GAGGAGGAGTGGATACGCCATCTGGAAATCCTCACGGAGGCCAGACGGCTGAAAGACGAGCCAAAACAGTAACATACCAGCTACAACCATATTAAAATTTAATTATATTTAAAAGAACCATTATAGACAATTTGACTCTTTATGTGTTCATAGATGAAAGTGGTGACCTTGGTTTTGGAAATAAGGCAACGAATTACTTCATAACTTCTTTTGTTCTTATACGGGATAAAGCCGGCATATCTGCTAAAATTAGAAAGCTGTTAAAACGACTTCATAGAATGCGCAGATACTCTGGTGGAGAGCTAAGGTTTTCTAATTCAAATGAACAAGTTAGAAAGTATTGTCTCCGTGAATTTTGTAGTTATGATTTTGAATCAGGTGTTATTATTGTAGATAAGAGGAAAACTGCTCCAAGATTGAGATCAAAACAAAACATTCTATACAATTACCTTATAGTGCATAATGTCATAAAAACAGTATTGCCGTTAATCGCCCCTAAAGAGGAAATAGTAATCTATATTGATAAGTCCCTTTCAGAGAAAAACCGGGAGGAATTCAACAAATACGTCAACAATAAGGCCTTATGGATCTGGCATAATGAACTAGAAAATAGTGAAAAATTAAAACCAGTCATCTGCAACCATGAAGATTCTCAAAAAGAGCCCTTACTTCAGTTAGCTGATTTCATTTGTGGAGCCGTCTTCCAGAAATATGAGAGAAACAATACAATGTTTTACAACATAATAAAGAGCAAAATCGCCTACGAAATAGTTCCTTGGTGAAGCAGCCCGTTCTTCCTCCCATCCCACTTCCATGGGCATCATTGGTAGAACGGGTCTTACGCAGTTAAGCGTCTTTCAAGAGGCAATATATATCTTTTTGTCCATTGATCCACTTTTCCTTGGTTTCACATACGTCTCCTCCCTCGGGGTCAGGCCTAAATCAGGCTTAGCACAGGCGGAGCTTGTGAGTGTAGAGGGGCATACAACTGCGCTGGTCCGTGGGCTCCTTGTGTACGCCCGGCTGAAGGGTTGAGGGGGGCTTGGCGAGAAGTGTGTCTATTGGTTGAGGAGGTGTTTAATGGTTGGGGGGGATGGTTAGGGTATGAGGGTTATACGCATAGCGGGTGGGGAGCCCGAGTACGACACGCCGCCCCATATCGTGGAGGCCATGAAGAGGGCCCTGGACGGTGGGGAGACCCACTATGGGGAGTTCCAACACATACCCCAGCTCCGGGAGGCCATAGCCGAGAAGTATAGGGGCTACGGGGTGGAGGCCGATCCTGGGAGGGTCTTGGTGACCCCTGGGAGCACCATGGCCATATACATGGTGTTGAAGAAGCTGGTGGGGAGGGGAAAGGAAGCCCTGGTGTTCGACCCCTGCTTCTTCGGCTACTACGATGTGGCCAGGGAGGCCGGGGTCAGGCTCCGGAGGGTCAGGCGGAGGAGGGGGGAGTGGGGCTTCCAGGTCTCAGACCTGTACCAGGCCACCTCGGAGGACACCAAGGCCCTCATAGTCAACAGCCCCGACAACCCCACGGGGAGGGTGTTCTCGGAGGAGGAGCTGAGGGGGATAGCCGAGTACTCCAGGGAGACGGGGGTCAAGGTCATCAGCGACGACATATACGACCGCATCCTCTACGACGGCGCCCAGTTCAGGAGCCTGGCGGCCCTCCCAGGGATGGAGGGGAGGGTGGTGGTCATCAACGGTTTGAGCAAGACCTACGCTATGACGGGTTGGAGGGTGGGATACATCATCGCCCCCAGCCAGGAGGAATACCAAGCCCTCTTCGAGACCCAGATGAGCACCTACCTGGTGGTCAACAGGGCCCTCCAATACGCGGCCCTGGAGGCCCTCACAGGCCCCCAGGACGCGGTGGAGAGGATGGTGGAGGGGTACCGGGAGAAGAGGGGGTACGTCTTGGACTTGTGGGAGGATATGCCCGGGGTCCAAGTATCCAAGCCCCAGGGGGCCTTCTACGTCTTCCCCGACCTCTCGGCCTACGGGCTCACCAGCGCCCAGATGGCCAAGTATTTGAGGGAGGAGGCCAAGGTGGTCTTAACACCCGGCCACCTGTTCGGAGAGCAGGGGGAGGGACACTTGAGAAACAGCTTCGCCCAGAGCATGGGAGACTTGGAGGAGGGCCTCTCCAGGGTGAGGAAGGCCCTGGCCAAGCTGGGCCCCGCCTAGCCCTCCCCGCAGGCCTCCACCAGGGCCCTGAATATCCTGTTCATCACAGGGTTGTCCATGTGCTCGGGGTGCCACTGGACGCAGAGCCTCCAAGGCTCGCCCTCCGCCTCCAGGGCCTCCACCACCCCGTCGGGGGCCCAGGCCGAGGCCCTGTAGGCCCCCCCGGGCTCCTTGCAGGCCTGGTGGTGGAAGCTGTTGGCGGTGACCCGGGTGCACCCCAAGACCCGGTGGGCCAGGGAGCCCTCCTCCACCTCCACCCTATGGGTCCCATACCACGCGGGGGCCTCCTGCCTGTGCTTCAAAGCCCCCTCCACCTGGCTGCCCACGTCCTGGATGAGGGTTCCACCCGCGGCCACGTTCAACACCTGTAGGCCCCTGCATATTCCCAGCACGGGTTTGGGGCCCTCCAGGGCGAGGCGGGCCAGCTCCAACTCGAACCAGTCCCGGAGGGGCTCTATGGAGCCCTGGCGGGGGCGGGGCTGCTCCCCGTATTGGAGGGGGTCCACATCTGGCCCCCCTGTGAAGAGGAGGCCGTCCACCTGGGCGTAGAGGCCCTCCAAGTCGGCATCCTCGTAGGGGGGGAGGACCAGGGGGAGGCCGCCGTTGCGGTGCACCGCCTTCACATAGGCGTCGGGTAGGTTGTATCGCCGCTCCTTCCAGCTGTAGCGGGAGGTTATCCCTATTACGGGCTTCATGGGGGGTGTACCGGCGTTGCCAGTTTTAACATTTAGCCTCTGGGAGCCGCCTGGAGGGGTTCCCAGGTGTTTCCCACCACGGCCAGGGAGGTGAGCCCAAACGGGGCGCCTTTGGCTGGGGTAAGGACCCGGGAACCCAGTGGGGGTGCAATTACAGGTTTACAATCTATGCGGCTTGGAAGCCCCTGGGGGAAACCATTGGTAGGGTCTGACGGGTTTGGCTTGGGCTTTTAAGGGGTGGTCGGCCCATAGTTTGTTTGGGTGAAGGCTTTGAGTGGTTTCCGGGGTTGGAGGCTTGAGCCCGTTGGGGGCCCTCTTCGAGTGGAGGGCTCCAGGCTGGTTTGGGTGAGGGCGGACAGGACCAGGGTTAGGTATGCGGAGGCCCACACCCGGGTTGAGGAGGGGTTCAGGCACCGGTTCACCGCCTGCATAGAGGAGGGGTGGGTTGAGG
>CAYWWV010000064.1:0-4363 GCA_964462185.1 uncultured Candidatus Bathyarchaeia archaeon
TATAAGTTTAGCCAGCGCCTCCAGGCCAATAACAAAATAAATACCTGAAAAACTTCGTGACAGCTCGGGCCTGTTTAACTTGACTTGAGAACCTTTGAAGCCTCCTCCGGCCACTCCTCCAACAGCCGTTTAAAGGTGTGGGCTATCAGCGATTCCACCAAACCGCTCAAAGTGGAGGAAAGGCGATAAACCCCATGGCGGCCACCCTTACCAGTTTTCTCCTATTTCACAAAAAACCCGGCCTCCGCCATCTCCTCTAGGAAGCTGATGACGCTGGCACGGCTTATGCCTGTCTGCTCAGCAATCCCCTCCCACACCGCCCTGCTGGTAGCCCCCTCAGGATGCTCCTCCAGGAGCCGGAGAGCCCCCACCTGCCAAGGCTTGACCCCCTCAGCCTGAATAACCAAATGAAACCACATTTTTTAATACGCCTAGACACCCATAGAGGGGAACGACATGAACTCCGAGGAGCGCACCATCGTACTCATATCTACGAGCCATGGAATGATGCACGCCTACCTGGTTCTCCTCCCCGCCATGATCCCCATACTTGGGGGGGAGCTGGGGGACATAGCTACCGTGGGAATGCTGGCGAGCCTGGTATCCCTCTTCTACGGGTGGCTCAGCCTACCCGTGGGGTTCATGGCCGACAGGCTCAGCAGGAAGACCCTGGTGGCAGCCAGCATGTTCCTATGCGGCGGAGCCAGCGTCATCATAGGTCTGAGCCCCAACATCCCTGTGGCCGCCCTGGGGCTGGTCCTCCTGGGGGCGGGTGCGAGCCTCTACCACCCCGCCGGCTACGCCCACATGAGCGCGGTGTCGGATGAGAACCGGGGGAGATACATGGGCATACAGGGCTTGGGTGGGGATATGGGTATGGCGGTGAGCTACCTCACCTCCAGCGTCCTGGGTTCGGCCTTCGGCTGGAGGGCCACCTTCCTCATCTGGGGGGTGGTTGGCTTGGCGATGGGGGCGCTGGATATGATGGCCGCCCAGGACATCCAGGACAACACCCACAACACCCAACACCCCGGCCCCGTGGAGACCTTCAAACGCATGTTCGGGGTGAGCGAGAGGAGGACCCTCCTCCTCACCCTGGGGCTGGTGGTGCTCAGCGGGATGCTTTGGACGGGGGTGGCCAGCTTCATCATGGTATTCATCGAGGAGGTGAAGCACACCAGCTTCCTCATCGCGGGGGGGCTGAGCACCCTTAAATACACCGTGGGAGCCTTCGCCCAGATACTGGGGGGGGAGATGAGCGACCGCTTCGGGCGGCGTAGGCTGCTACTGCTGGGCTACCTGGGGTTCGCCATCTTCCTGGTGGCCTTCGTCCTGGCCCCAGGAAACCTGGCGGTGCTCACCCTCCTAGTGGTGGCCCTGGGATTCACCTTCTTCATCACCCAGAGCCCCATGAACGCCCTCCTGGGGGATGTCTCCAGGAAGGACACCGTGGGGGTCACCTACGGCGTCAACTTCACCCTGAAATACGGGGTGGGGTTCTTCACCCCAGCCATCGCAGGATACCTGGCCCTCAACCACGGGCTGCCCAGCGTGTTCTACTTCTTCGCGGCCCTCAGCCTACTGGCCACAGTGATAACCCTGGCCATCAGGGAGAGGCCGAGGCCAGCCTCCTAGCCAGCTCCAACACCTCCCCGTAGAGGTGGGTCTCAGCCAGCCTACCCACATCCCCCACCGCCTCCTCCAACCCAGGGTCGAAGCCTATGGAGCCCAGGTAGGGGAGGCCAAGCTCCTCCACCTCCTTTTTGATGGGGGAACCCCCACCAGTGGCCATGTTCTCCACCAGCCCCAACATGGAGCACCCCATCTCCTTGAGGAGGCGGATGAGCCGTCTAACCGAGGAGAAGGCTAGGAGGCTGGGGGTGGAGACTAGGAGGAACTCCAGTCGGGGGATGAGCCTTACCACGTCCAGGGTGGCGTCTCCTATCCCTGGAGGCATGTCCACAACTAGGAAGTCCAGCTCCCCCCACCTGGTGATGCAGAGCAACTCGATCAAAGAGTTACTCACATCCACCCCCCTCAGGGGCACGGGCTCGTCCAGGCTGTAGTGGGTGACACTCATGTACCTGAGGCCGTGGGCCAAGGGGGGTATTATGCCGTATTCCTCCTCTGGGTAGAGGCCTTCCACCCCTAGGAGGATGTGGGTGGTGGGGCTTGTGAAGTCCAGGTCTAGTAGGCCCACTTTGAAGCCCTGGTCCCTAAGCCCCAAAGCCATGCAGGTGGCCACCACGGTCTTACCCACCCCTCCCTTGCCGCTGGTGACGGCCAGCAGGCGGCCAACCCCCTCAAGCCTGCGGCTTATAACCGATAGCCTGGGGTCACTCATCTTTGGCCCCCCGTATGGATTCGATCCAAACTCCCCGCCCCTGGCTGAACTCGAAGTCGGGGCTGCCACATTTGGGGCATTTCAGGTAGACATGGGCCATCTCCGGCAGGAAGTGGATGGCCTCTGAGACATCCTCCTCCATCCCCTCCGCCGAAAAGTCCCACTCCTCCCCGCAGCGCCTACACTTGAGGCGGGCCTTCAAGCGCTTGAAGGTGAACCGGGTCTCCCTAAGCATGGGAGTTCTCAGGTTTTCCAGGGCGAAGGACAAGACCTCCTCATCCACCTGTTGTAGTTCACCCAAAACCACCACCACCTCCGAGACACTGGTCAACCCATTCTCACGGGCATGCTTCTCGACGGTGGCCACCACTCCCTCGGCTAAAGCCCACTCGTGCATGGGCATAAGAGCAGGAGGCAAGAATATAGGTTTAACCAGTGACCCAACCCCTGGCCCACCGGTGAATAACCCCTAAAGCCTCCACCGCCTAGACCCAGCTGTGTGGAACTGGTTGAACACAAGGAACCTGGCGATTGCCGTGGCCGCAGCCCTCACGGTCTTCACGGAGACCCTGCTTCTCAGGTTCCTGGAGACGGGCCGCGGATACATGGTGGCCTACTCCTACCTTGTTTGGACCCTGGCCGCCTGGGCCTACCTCTGCCACAGGTGGATAGCCTCCAAGGCGTCAAGCCTCCCAGGGGACAAACCGTTAAAAACAGCCACCCCACCAACACCTTGTGAATCCATACCTGGAAAAGCTGCTGGAAACGGGGAACAGCCTGATGATCTACAAGGACTCGAGGCTCCTCTTCCAGAGCAGGTCCAAGGGAGTGGCCCCACACATTGAAGCCATCCAAACCCTGGGCGACCAGCTCCGAGGCTCCACAGTGGTGGACAAACTAGTTGGTAAGGCAGCCGCCCTCCTCATACTCTACGAGGGGGCGGGGGAGGCCGTGGTCGATGTGGTGAGCAGCCTGGGGAGGCAGGTCTTGGAGGCTCGGGGATTAAGGCTGGTTTACAGGGAGGAGGTCCCCCACATCAAGACCCGTGAGGGGGTGGTCTTCTGCCCCTTCGAGAGGGCTGTCCAGGGGGTGGAGGACCCTGAAGAGGCATACAAGGTGGTATTGGAAACCCTGGAGAGGCTCCGAGGCCGGTGAGCCGGCCAGGCCGCCCAGTGGCGGCGAATTCCTTAAGAACCCTTAGGCCCAGTTTAAGGGATTAACGCCCGTGGTGTAGGCGTTGCCGAGAGTGTTTCAAAGCCTGCTAGACCAGATCCAGGACCAAGAGCTCCGAGACCAGGTAGCCACGATAATCGACGAGCTCCCCCACCTAATCGACGCCCCGTTTCTACCGCTGGAGCAGTGTCCGGCGGGGGCCTACCGCCACCACAGCTACCCCGGGGGATTGGTGGAGCACGTCCACTGCGTGGCGAGGATCGCCCAAACCCTATGCGACCTGGTGGAGGATCACTACGGGGGGGAGGTGAACAGGGACGCCGTGATGGCTGGGATAATCCTCCACGACCTGATGAAGTGTTACTGCTACGAGGAGAGGGGGGATGGGGGTTTCAGAACCAGTGAGTTTGGGGGCCGGGTGGACCATCTTTCCCTTATGGTGGGGGTGATGGTTTCTCGGGGTTTCCCCTGGGAGCTGGTGCACATCGTGGCCAGCCACCACGGCGAAACGGGGCCCACCAAGCCCAAATCCCTGGAGGCCCTCATCGTGGCCATATCAGACCTGGCCGACAGCGAGTTCAACGGCAGGATACTGAGGGCCGCCGAATACCTGCTCCAAGGGGTGGGGGTGAGATACAAGGTCTTCAGAAGCGGAGGGGAGGCGGTGGAGGTGGTGCAGACCAAGGGAAGGGGGGGTTGGGAGGGGTTAAAGCGGCTTCTCGGGGAAAAGGGTTAATTTTACCGCTGCGGGGATTCTTTTTGCAGCCGTGACAGAGTGGTGATTGTGCTGGTCTCGAAAACCAGTGGCCTTTGAGCCTCATGGGTTCGAATCCCATCGGCTGCGCC
>CAYWWV010000065.1:0-4058 GCA_964462185.1 uncultured Candidatus Bathyarchaeia archaeon
GGGGAGGCCTCCCCTCTGGGCCACTACGAGTAGGGTGCCGTAGGTGGGTGCCTTCAACAGGTCTTCCCCCAAGCCCTCGGCTCCTGGGTGGTATTTCAAGTTCTCTGTGGATAGCTCCAACCCGCATCCCAACCCCTGGGCTAGTTCTAGTAGTGCCCCCTTCAAGCCGCCCTCGGAGACGTCGTGGAGGAGCCTCACCTCCTCTAGGCTGTTGAGGGCCAGTGCTGCGGGTAGGGGCGTCAGCCTCCTCCAATCCACTTCTGCCTGGGCCTCCCCGGCCAGGGTTTTCAGCCATAGTGCTTCCCCGCCTAGGAGGCCCACCAGTGCCACCTGGTCGCCGGGGGCGGGTGGCTGGGGGTGTTTGACGGGGGGGCCTAGGCAGGTGGCTGTGAGTAGGGGTATTTGGAGCCCGTAGTAGGTGGCTGTCTGTCCAGCCACCACCTTGACGCCGTAGCGCTTGGCCTCGGCCCCCAGCTGTTTGGCTATGGTTTCCAGCTCTTCTTCCCGGCTCCCCAGGGGGAGGTATATGCCTGCCACCAGCCAGCGGGGGACGCCGAACCTGCAGGCCACGTTGGTGGCTGCGTAGTGGAGGGCGAAGAAACCGAGGGCCTGCAGGGGGAGGCCTATGCTGGGGCTGTGGGCGACGATTGTCTCCCCCTCAACCCATATTCTCCCGCCGTCTAGTTGGGGTGGGGACTCCAATGGGAGGTGGGGTGCCACCAGTCTTTCGAAGGCCCCCTTGGAGACCTTCCCCAAACCCAGCTCCTTGCTCAACCTGGTTCTCCTCCATTAACCATCTTTCTTTATACTAATAAAGGGGGCTCCAGAGGGGGCGGCGGGGACTAGGCCTTAAATATTAAACGATTTAATGTGAAGGTGACCCACATGGCTGTCACTGTCAGCGCCGACTTGGTTATCAGCGTCTCAGCCCTGGTGGTGGCCTTGGTGGCTGTGGCCCTGTTCTTGAGGGCCACGGAGACCCCTAGGAGGGGGGAGCCCGAGGCCAGGAGGGTGGTGGTGGATGTGGCCCAGGGTGCTTTGAAGATCCCCGAGTTGGGGCGGGTCACCAAGAAGAGGGAGTTGGACCAGGCTCGTAGGCGTATTAGAAGCCTGTCGCTCCAGCAGGAGATCCTCACCATGGTTTTGAAGAGGCTTTTCGAGGCGGAGGACAATGGGGAGATCACCAGGGAGGAGCGGGTCAAGCTCAGCAAGGGGTACGAGGAGGAGTTGAAGCGTGTGGGTCAGGAGTTGAAGAAGGCCGAGCTCCTCGTTAGCCTGGGCGAGTTGGAGGAGATTCGGCGGTCCATAATCGAGCAGTTCCAGCAGACTCTGGAGGAGACTCAGAGCAAGATCGACTTGATCGTTGGAGAGCTTGGGTTGGCTCCCCCCGAGCCTAAGCCATCTGTCCCGGAGAAGCCTCGGACACCGGCGAGGCGGGCTAGGCCCAAGCCCAAGGAGGCGCCCAAGAAGAAGGAGGCCGAGGAAGAGGAGGAGCCCAGCGAGCCAGCCCCTGACAGCGTGGAGGAAAGGTTGAAGAGGATCCAGGAGGAGGTCATGAAGGAGCTGGAAGAGCTGGAGCGACTGGAGTTGGAGCAATGAGCTGGAGGGACCAGGCCAAGAAAAGGGCGGCTGCCAAGGCCGTTGAACACGTGGAGGACGACATGGTGGTGGGGATTGGCAGCGGCACAACGGCGGCCGAGGCCATAAGGCTCCTGGGGGAGCGCATAAGAAACGGGTATGTTAGGGGGGTTAAAGCCGTCCCCACCAGCTACCAGGCCATCCAGGAGGCCGTTAAAGCCCAGATACCCCTGACAACCCTGGATGAGTACCCCGTCCTAGACCTGGGCTTCGACGGCGCCGACCAGATAGACCCGGAGCTCAACGCCATCAAGGGAGGCGGCGGAGCCCTCCTCAGGGAGAAGATAGTGGCCAGCTGCTGCAAGAAGTATATACTCATCGCTGATGAGACCAAGCTCACCGACATCCTGGGCCGGGACCAACCCATCTACCTGGAGGTCCACCCCATGGCCGTCACACCCGTCATGAGGAAGCTCCGCAACATGGGCGCAGAGCCCGTCATACGCCAAGCGGTGGGCAAGATCGGCCCCGTGGTCACCGACAACGGCAACAACCTCATAGACGCATACTTCGGCCCCATCCACAACCCGGGCTACCTCAACGCCCGCCTACACTCTGTCCAAGGCGTCATCGAGACTGGGCTGTTCATAGGATACGCCTCCATCGCCTACATCGGCACCAAGACCGATGTGAAAACCATGAAAAAACTTTAGACATCGCCGGGCTACCAATCCACATGGACTACGCCGATCTGGTGGTGTGGAACGGCCCCGTAATCACCATGGACCCCTCCAGGGGGGTGGTGGAGGCCCTGGCAGTTAAAGACGGCTTGATTGTGGCCGCAGGCAGCAAACCCGAGGTCCAGAGGCTAATAGGGCCCTCAACAGTGGTGGTGGACCTGGGGGGGAGAGCCTGCACCCCGGGTTTGATTAACACCCACGACCACTTCATCGAGCAAGGGGTCTCCTCCGCATACACCGTGGACATCCGGTACCCCAAGGCCAAAAGCATCAAGGAGATAAAGGGGCTTCTGGCTGAGAGGGCTGAGAACTCTCCTCCGGGCCAGTGGATAATAGGCCATGCTTGGGATGAGACCCTCCTGGAGGAGGGGAGGTTCCCCACCAGGTTCGACTTGGATGAGGCGTGTCCCAACAACCCCGTGTATATTAAGAGGGTCTTCCAGATGGGTGTGGCCAACAGCCTGGCCCTGGAGATGGCTGGAGTCACTGGGGACACCCCCGACCCCGAGTTCGGCGTCATCGAGAGGGGGCCAGACGGGGAGCCCACGGGGCTGCTCCGAGGCCGGGCCACCTCCCTGGTTACCGACAGGATCGAGTGGAGCCTGGAGGAGAGGGTGGAGGCCGTTAAGGCTGCGTGCAGGGATTATTTGAGCCAGGGGTTCACGCTGGTGGTGGAGCCGGGTATATTGGACGAGGGGGTGGAGGCCCTCCGGGAGGCTAGGAGGAGGGGCCTGCTCTCCCTGAGGGTCCAGGTTCAAATAGGTTTCCTTAGGAGCCTCGGCGAGGTGGAGGACGCCGTCCAACGCTTCCCTGTGGGGGGCGACGACGTGCTGAGGATCACGGGTTTAAAGATGGCGGTGGACGGCGGGGTGGGCCCCAGGACTGCTCTGTTCTACGAGGACTACCGGGGGATGCCTGGGGTGAGGGGGGAGCAGCTCCTGGACGCCCGGGAGTTGAGGGAGATGGTGGAGCTGGGCCACCGGGAGGGGTTCCAAGTGGCCATCCACGCCATCGGCGACAAGGCCATCGACATCGCCATGGACGCCTATGAATACGCCCAGGGGGCCAGCCCCCGGCCCGACCCCCGCCACCAGATCGTCCACTGCTACTTCCCCACCCCCAAAGCCCTCAAACAAATCGTGGAGCTGGGGGTGGTGGTAAACACCCAGACCCCCTTCCTATACTTCCTTGGGGACAGCTTCGTGGAGGCCCTGGGGCTGGAGAGGTGTAGGGGCTGTATGCCCGTGAAAACCCTCAACGCCCTGGGCGTACCCGTGGGGATAAGCCACGACGCCACCGTCACCCCGCCCCTACCCTCCGTCGGCCTCTACGCCTCCACCACCCGGCGAACCATCAGAGGGGTGGAGCTGGGCCGGGGGGAGGCGGTGGACGTCTTGACGGCCCTCAGCTTCTACACCACCCAGGCCGCCAAACACTGCTTCATGGAGGACAAGCTGGGCAAGATAGCCCCGGGATACTTGGCGGACCTGGCTGTGTGGAACTTCAACCCCTTGGAGGCCGAGGGCGAGAGGCTGCTGGAGTGGCGGTGCGAGATGACCTTCGTGGGCGGCCGCCTCGCCTACCGGAGAGAGCCGGAGGGAAAGGCAGAAAATATTTAAAACCAAGCCGGTGTGCTATCTGTTTGGCTGCTGGGTTCTCCTAGTCTGGTAGGGAGCTGGCCTGCTAAGTCAGTGCGGGTTAACCGCTCATGGGTTCAAATCCCATACCCAGCGCCAACAC
>CAYWWV010000066.1:0-4049 GCA_964462185.1 uncultured Candidatus Bathyarchaeia archaeon
GCGAACAGCACCATGGCGAAGATTTTGCGGATCGTATCGGTGGAGAGGGGGGTGGACCCCAGGGGCTTCGCCCTGGTGGCCTTCGGTGGGGCTGGGCCCATGCACTGTTGCCCCTTGGCCGAGGAGCTAGGCATCAGGCAGATTGTGATACCCCCCAACCCAGGGGTCTTCAGCGCCCTGGGCCTGTTGACCGCCGACCTCTCCCACGACTACTCTACACCAGTCCTATCGGTCTTGGACGAGTTGGACGCGGAGTTGGCTGAGGATGCCTACAGGGAGATGGAGTCCCAGGGGCGGGAAACCTTGGAGTCTGAGGGGGTTGAGCCCTCCAAGCAGAGGTTCCAGAGGATGGCTGATGTGCGGTACAGCGGGCAGGGATACGAGTTAACGGTCGAGGTTGGGAGGCCCTTCCAGGAGGCCTCCAAAATGGAGCTTAGGGAGGGGTTCAACACCCTCCACCAGGAGGTATATGGTTTCTGCGATGAGGAGGAGGTGGTGGAGGTGGTTAACCTACGGGTGAGGGCCGTGGGTCTACTAGAGTCGCCACGGTTAAAGCGTGTGGAGGGCGGGGGGGCCCCCGAGCCGTTGGGGGAGAGGGAGGCTTACTTCGAGGGAGGGGGATGGGTCTCCACCCCCGTGTACCACCGGGAGGGGTTAAGGGGGAGGGGGATGGGCCCTGCGATTATCCAGCAATACGACTCCACCACGGTGGTCTACCCAGGGTGGGGTTTCCAGGTGGATGGATTCGGCAACTTGGTTCTGAGGAGGGGAGTCGAGTGGTAGACCCCATCACACTGGAGGTGGTTAAGGGGGGCCTCATCTACGCTGCCGAGGAGATGGGGATAGCTCTGAGGAAGAGCGCGTACAGCCCCAACATCAAGGAGCGCATGGACCATAGCTGCGCCCTCTTCAACCCTAGGGCCGAGCTTGTTGCCCAGGCTGAGCACATCCCCGTGCACCTGGGCAGTATGTCGCTGGGGGTGAGGCAGGGGTTGGAGGAGTACGCCGGGGAGCTGGGGGAAGGCGATGTTCTGCTGTTGAACGACCCCTACATCAGTGGCACCCACCTACCCGACCAAACCATGATCGCCCCCGTCTACCACAGGGGCGAGCTGGTGGGCTACACCGCCAACAAGGCCCACCACACCGATGTGGGGGGGAAGGCGCCTGGAAGCCTGGCGGCGGACTCCACCGAGCTTATACAGGAGGGCCTGATTATCCCCCCGGTGAAGTTTGTTAAGGGGGGGAGGGTTGATGGGGAGCTTGCCCGTTTGATCAAGAGCAATGTGCGCACCCCCAAGGTCCAGATGGGGGATTTGAGGGCCCAGGTGGCTGCGGTGAACCTGGGGGCCAGGAGGCTGTGCGAGTTGGTGGAGCAGTTTGGCTTGGAGACGGTTCACCGCTGCATGGAACTCATGTTGGACCAGTCGGAGGCCCAGATGCGGAGGGCCATCAGCCAAGCCCCCGACGGGGAGTATGTGGGCTTAGACTACTTGGAGGCCATCCCCCCCGAGGGGCGAGACGCCGAGATTAGGGTTAAGGTCGTGAAGCAGGGGGAGACGCTGTTGTTCGACTATACGGGGACAAGCCCCCAGGTAGATGCACCCTACAACGCCCCCCTGGGGGTTACGGTCTCGGGAATCTACTTCACACTCATAAGCGTCTTCGCAAAGGGCATCGCTGTGAACGACGGCTGCTTCCGCCCCGTATCCCTGGTGGTCCCAGAGGGGTGTCTCCTTAACCCCAGGAGACCAGCCCCGGTGGCGGGGGGAAACGTGGAGACAAGCCAACGCAATGTTGACGTGTTGATGAGGGCCTTCGCCCAGATGTTGCCCGGGAGGATTCCCGCAGCAAGCCAGGGAACCATGAACAACGTGGCGGTGGGAGGCGTCCACAACGGCGTACCCTGGACCTTCTACGAGACCATCGGCGGTGGTAGCGGGGGCAGGCCCAACGGCGACGGGGTGGACGGGATACACGTGAACATGACCAACACCATGAACACCCCCATAGAGGCCATCGAGGCCTATCTCCCCATAGAATTCAAAGCATACCGCCTCAGGCCGGACAGCGGGGGGGCTGGGAGGTTCCGCGGGGGCTGCGGGATAGAGCGTGTCTGGACCCTGGTGGGGGAGTCCGCCACCCTCAGCATCATGGCTGAGAGAACCAAGAACAGGCCCTGGGGCTTGGAGGGGGGTAAACCAGGGGCACCAGGTGAGTTCACACTGGTAAAAGCAAGCGGCGAGAGGATAACCCTCCCCCCCAAGTGCACCATCAACATGGAGCGCGGCGACACCCTCATCATCAGAACCCCAGGCGGCGGGGGCTTCGGAGACCCCTCGGAGAGGGAGACCTGGAGGGTGGAGGAAGACATGCTGGACGGCTTGGTGTCCCCCGAAGCCGCCAGAAGGGACTACGGCTACACCCCCAAGGAATATAAACAACGCCGGTGAGGAAGAACCCATGTGCCTCGCAATACCAGGCCAGGTAAAAGAGGTCAAAGGTAGGACAGCCATCATAGACTTCGGAGGGGTGAGACGAGAGGCAGTCATCGACCTCATGGAACCCGGCTCCATTACACCAGGAACGTATGTATTGGTTCACACAGGCTTTGTGATCCAGAAGCTGGACGAGAAGGAGGCACTGGAAACCCTGGAGGCCTGGAGGGAGATCCTCCGAAACGTCTAAGTTGCCAAGTCTTTAGATAGGACTGGAAAGCGATATTAACGTCCTGAAGGTAGTGTTCATTAAATATACTGGTTCTATGGGGTGCGTAGGGGGTATTGGCTGAGAAGCTTATCGGGTCAATATTGGGATTAGCCTTAATGTTGTTAGCTTCTATTGGTTACAACTTGGGTTTGATTGAAGATGCCAAGATTGCCGTCTTAGCTATTCTTCTTGGGCTCATTGTTATTCTGAGTTCCGTGGTGACCAAAGGAGAGAAGGTGGATTCTGATCAGAAACAGCTGACGACCGACTCCCGTGAGGGGCAGCCTAGACCGGTGGGACGCCATACGCTGGGGAGGGTGCTCGGGTTAACGGTTGGCGTTGTCATAGTCGTTCCTGTACTGGCATTAGGGTTCTACTACGCAGGTGTTGACGTACCAGTCCTGAGCCCTGTATTTGATCCCGTGGTCAACGTCTTGATGCCTGTCATGGATCCAGTGCTCAACTTCCTTGGCCTCACCCCTGCCCGAGGACTCTCAGGAACATGGGGTAGCCTCATAAGGGGGGAGGGCGTAGTAATCGAGCCAAAATACAATCCTCCTCACAGGTTCCACTATGATGTCCAACTGAAGCTGACTCAAAAGGGCAATGAGGTAACGGGAACAATGAAGGCGATGACGTGTAAGGTCGATGTGCTTGATCCGCAGGCACCGCCGGTTCCTCTCACCTGGACATGGAGTCCCGAGTACCCTGTGACAGGCTTGATATCCGGGAGCCGGATAGAGTTCACGGTCTCGACCCCTGACATGACCATGACCTTCACGGGCCGCTTTACGTCATACCTCATAGAGGGGGAAGTCGAGGCCTATCAGCCCTCCATGGACTTGTGGTACGTGGGGGAGTTCAACCTACAAAAGCAATAGACCTGACGGCCGAATAATCTCCTTGAATGATGGGAATACGGCCAGAGACATACCACCTGTGTGGAGTAAGGGGAAGTCTCCAACATCAGGGGCTATTTAAATGTCCTTACGGTTGCCTTGTGTACAACGCTGGCCTCAACGGGGCGGTGAACATAGCTGAGAGGCATAGGGAGCAGGCTCTCCTTGAACGGAGCTTGACTAACCACGCCCTAAACTCGGGAGAGGTGAAGCTATGCTAAACGGGTTAGCCATCCGAGAATCTCAAGGCTGAAGCAGGGGAGAGCGTCAAATGGTATTCGAGTTGACGGAGAGAGCCCTGGATAGTCGCGTGCTTTCAGGCTCTCAACTAGAAAAGGAACATGTTGGGGGTTGCGGTATAGGCTGTGAGATTGTGTATCGAGGTTTTGTCTGTTATTGTTGTTCAGGGGTTTGAGGGAGGCAGCGATGGTGGTGGGAATT
>CAYWWV010000067.1:0-3768 GCA_964462185.1 uncultured Candidatus Bathyarchaeia archaeon
TTAGATGGCGAGCCCGGGGGGATTCGAACCCTCGACCCCAGGCTTAGGAGGCCTGTGCTCTATCCGTGCTGAGCTACGGGCTCGCGGCAATCCTCTATGTTTACTAGTTTAAAAATACTGTCGTGGAGGGGCGTGGGGGGCGTAAGGCTTTAACCGTTTTGGGGGGTAGCCCCAATTATGGATGTGGAGACCCGGGCTCACACTGCTCTGCACATTGTTAAGGGTGCTTTGGTGAGGGCGTTGGGGGAGGAGGCGCGGTGGACGGTGTCCACCTGGGTCCAGGGGGAGCGGGGGAGGCTGACGGTGGAGTTTCCGCGGAGGCCCAGCGCCGAGGAGTTGGAGCTGGTGCAGAGGCTGGTGGACGCCAAGGTGGAGGAAGACGCCCCTGTGGAGGTCTACGAGCTCCCCCGGGGGGAGGCCGAGGACCGGTGGGGGGACGCCATATACGACCGGTTCCCCCTCCCATCCCAGGTCCAGGTTCTCAAGGTGGTGTGTATCCCCGGGTGGAACGTCAACGCCTGCAACAAGGGCCACACTCGGACCACTGGGGAGGTGGGGAGGGTGGAGGTTTTGAAGACCCGTTACAGGCCCAGCAGGGGCCACCTGGAGGTGAGCTTCAGGGTGTCCTAGCGGCCCTTGGAACGCTTGGGCCTCAGGTTCTTGCTCCGACACTTCCTGCACTTGGTGGCCCCGGGGGGGTTGGTGGCACCGCAGCTCCTACAAACACTCTTGTTGACCCGGTGGCTCCTAGCGATCGCAATCTTCACGGGGTCCCTAATCGACAACCTTGAACCTCCAAACGCCTCTCAGAATACCGGGGGCCCCCTATATAGGTGTTGCCTCCCCCAGAGGCCTGGCAAGGGTTTTTACCTTGCTGTGATAACTTTTCCACGGTTGAAATGGCTAAGATAACCGTGGACCTGGAGAAGTGCACCGGCGCCGGTGTCTGTAAAGACGTCTGCCCGATGGGTGTTTACGACTTGGTGGAGATGGAGGAGTACGGGGGCGAGGTGAGGGCCCAGCCCACCCGCATGGAGGACTGCATTCTCTGCATGGCCTGCGTCAACAGCTGCCCCAACCAGGCAATCACCGTTGAGGAAGAGTAGCCTCCCTCTTTTTTCTGTTTTAGAATAGTATGCTTAGGCAGGTCAGGGCTCCGTCGCATTTCTGGATCTCGGAGACGTCCAGGCTTACCACTTGGAAGCCTGCTTCCCGCACCATCTCCTGGGCCTGGGGGTATCCCTCAGCCATTAAAACCACATCGCCAACGGCCAGGGTGTCCGCAGCGTATTCCTCCCCCCTGGGGGGTGTCAGCAGGGTGAACCCCTGCAGGGCAGGGTGGCCGGCGTAGCGTTCCGCGGCCACCATGACCCCCTTTCCCAGGTAGGTCACATAGCTTTTCAGGTGCATTATGTTGGGGTCCTCAATGGTGGAGACGGGCACCTTCAGCCACTCCTCCAGCTGTCTCACCCCCTCCAGATTGGTGCGTTGGCTGACCCCCACGATGAGCCTGCCCTCAACGTGGACTACGTCGCCCCCCTCAACGGTGGCCGGGGCTTGGGCGTGTTTGACGGGCATAAACTCTGATAATACTTCTGCGACTGCGTCTACCTCCCCCCTTCTGCTGGGCTTGGCCATCCTGCAGATCAGGGCCCGCCCCTTCTCCACGACGGCGTTGTCCTCTACGAAGCAGCTGTCGGGGAGGGTGTCGTCCCTGGGCACCCGTATCACCTCCAACCCCAGCTCCTCCAGTGTTTTACAGTAGTTCCCATGCTGTTCCCGGGCCTTGGCCAGGTTTACCGTGTGGTGTAGGGGGTGGGTTGAGATGCAGCCTGGGTAGCTCTCCCCGGGCTCCCTAACCAATGCGTGTTTGGGCTCCACAGAGACCTATGGCCCCGTTGATCGGTTTAAGCTTTTCACACCAACCCCCTGAGCCTCAAGTAGAAGCCCAGGAAGAAGAGGAGTGTGTAGAAGAGGAAGCCCGATAGGAATCCCCCCATGAAGAACTTGTGTTCCCTGGCTAGGCGCCTCATGGGCCTGGCTGGGGCCACGGGTTTTTCACCTTTATGAGTCCAGGCTACCTACTTGAAGTCCAGCACCAGGTAGACCTCGGTCTCCGTGAAGGCCACGCCCACCAATAGCTCGGTGTAGTCGGGGTTGAGGATGTTCCTCTTGTTCCCCCAGTCGGCCTCCTGGTCCTCGTAAACCATCTCGCGGACCATCTGCTCCAGGACCCGGGTGATGTTCTCCACCTCTCCGTGGAAGTCCTTGATGTTTTCCCCCATGTCCACCGGGAGGTTGGGGTTGTTGGCCAGAGCCCCGCGGCGCAGTAGCTCCTCGGCGTGTCTTTGGGCCATGCTTCCATTGCCCATAACCAGGGGGGCCACCTTCGCCCGGCCCCTCTCCCTGTTAACGAGCTCCAAAACAACTCGTTGAAGCTCGAGGGTCTCCTCCGACACTGGGAAGACGGGGCCTGCAGTGGAGCCCTCGGGCTCCTCCTCCCCCAGCCAGTTCACGGTTACGATGCTGGCCAGGCTGAGAACCAGGATGGCAACCAGCAAGGCCAGCCTTGCCGTGGGCCTACTCCTCTGGGAGGGTTTTCTCGGCCTAACTTTGGGCAGGGGCTTTACGGCCTCGGCGCGTTGGGGCGGTATTCCCCTGGGGGTGGGTGGGGGTTTGGGGGCTGCTAGGCATTTGTGTTTTTCTGGGGGCAGGTGTTCGTCGCAGTAGGTGATGTTGCAGTAGGGGCATCTGCTGGGGTTTTCCACCTCCTTTCCGCAGAAGTAGCAGATGCCCATGTGGTTACCTAGCCTTTCGATGGTGTTTAAAGATTTGCTGAGGGGTGCCGTGGTGCTCCAACCAAGTTAAATAGGTGGCCCGCCCCTAAACCTCTAGTGGCCCTGATGAAGTATTCAAAGTTGGTGGGAGTCTTGGTTGCCGTGGTCCAGTTGGCCACCGCCTTGGGGCTGGTCCTGGGGATGCACACCATGCTGGGGGTTTTCGCCACCGCGCTGCCCACAGACGCGGAGGTGGAGGTGGTCTTTGAGGACCCCATAAGGATTCCCCTCCAGTTGAACCCTGTGAACAACGGTTACCTGGAGGCAAGCCTGGAGGTGAGGCTGGCCCTCGAGGTTGACGGAGAGGAGTTGGCCTTCGACGAGGCCCAGGTGAGTCTCCCCCCCGGGGGCTCCCAAGAGGTGGAGCTGGTTCTCCTGGTGCCCCTGGAGGAGGGGGCGGCCCTCATGGAGGAGGGCGCCCAGGTGGACTGGGTGACCGACATCAAGGTGACCACCCTCTTCAACCTCATCAGCTTCTCCAACCACATTGAGATGGAGGGGATGCAGCAATGAGCAAAAAGGCAGGGGCCGTGGTCTCGGCGCTCCTAACCCTGGTAGTGTTTGTGGGTGTTCCCTACTTCCTGCCCCAATACCTCCCCCCAGACCTCTCGGAGCAGCTGGAGGGAGCCGGCTTCGACCTGGAAGGCCTGACCACCCAGGTGATGGCCATTGGGGTGGCCACCGCGGCCCTCACCCTGGCCGGGGGCTTCGTAGACCCTCGAAGCGTTTTAAGCCTGGTGATCAGGGTGTTGCAGGCGGGTTCCGGGCTGGTCTTCATGTTGGTCTTGCTGGGGGCGGGTAACATAGCGGGGATGGGCTACACCGAGTTCCAAGTCTCGGTGGAAGGGGTCACCAACTTGATCACGTTGGACCTGAGGGTCTTCATCCAGGCCTCCATCATAGCCGTTGCGTTGAAGGTGGTTCAATCGAT
>CAYWWV010000068.1:0-3380 GCA_964462185.1 uncultured Candidatus Bathyarchaeia archaeon
TGGTTGGTGGGCCGGGCCGGACTTGAACCGGCGACCTCCGCCTCGTAAAGGCGGCGTCCTGACCAGGCTGGACGACCGGCCCAGCGCCTTAAATGGGGTGGGTTCAGGTTAAAACCTTATCTGGTGGCTGGGAGAGGAGGCTCTTCATCTCCCTGTCCAGCCTTCTAAGCCTTTCCACGCTGGGGTGGTCCCTCCCCAGCTTCCGCTCAAACTCCTTGATGGTCTTCTCCATATCCACCTCGCACCGCCCCGCCGCCAGCTTGTCGGCATAGGCCACCACCTTCTCCTCCAGGCTCCTGGGGATATAGTCCCATGGGGGTAGGCCCAGCTCGGCGGCCTCCTCCGGAGGGATGCCGGCCCCCACGTGGCTCATGATGATTCTCACCACCCTCTCGTCCAACCCCAGCTCCCTGCCTATCTTCACCCCCCAGGCCACGTGGTCCACCTCGTGGCTCCGGCTCCGCCCGATGTCGTGAAGCAAGGCGCCGGCCTCCACCAGCTCCAAGTCCACCTGGAACCCTCGGGCCTGGAGCTCCCTACCCACCCTAAGGGCTATGCGTGCCACGGTTTCACAGTGCTCCACCACTGCCGGGGGAGTCCCCGCCTCCTCCAGCATCCTCAGGGCCTCCTCCCTCGTAGGTAGACTCAGCTTTCCAGCTCCTCCTCGATCTCAGCTATCTTGGACTCCAGGAAACTGATGACAGGTTCCTTATCAACCCTTTTGAGGGGTTGGTTGCAGTGGGGGCAGTGGAAAACCGTCTCCATGGCGGTTTCAAAGGTGGTGTTGGGGCAGTCGGGGTTCCCACACCAGTAGAACTCGTGGCTCAACTCGAACTCCAGCCTCTCCTTGAGCTTCTTCAGAATTTTTCGCTTCACGCCGTGGACGTATGCCTCCACCAGATCCGGTTGGAGGCTCCACTGGAAGATGAACCACCCCGTCTCCTTGTCTCTGAAGCGAGTATTGGTCACCAGGCTGTGGTTGTAGAAGCGGTATAGAAGCCTGCGGACATTGTTGATCTGGATCCCGGTGGCCTCCGAGATCTCGTCAGCCGTGAGGTTCTTCTTCTCGGTGAGGATCTCGATGATCTTCACGCCCTCCTCCCCCCCCAGTATGCGGGCTATGTTCAGCAGGGTCTCCCTGTTAACGGTGTATATGGAAGCCATTCCCTTCCCTAATATTGGGTACCCAGGGGATTTAGAGTTTCCCCGTTTTCACCTTCTTGCCCCTGGGGGTGGGCTCTATCTCTATCTTGGCGCCGGGGAAGGTGTGGGTGAGGGCCTCCTCGCCTTGGAGTAGGTAGAGGAAGAGGGCTAGGGCGCTCACCTCGCTGTGGGGCTGGTTGGTAACGGAGGCGTTCCAATGGGCCAGGTGGTAGACCTCCCCAGGCACCTTGGGGCCCCCAACCACCACCAAGAGGGGGCCACCCCAAGCCCTTATCTCCCCGACGGCCTCCTGAACCGGCACCCCATACATGGTTAGGTGGACCACCCGCCCCCCCCACTCCCGCAACTCCCTCCTCCAGCTGGCTGTGTAGCGGACCCAGAAGCTGCCCCCCCACCTCTCCACCACATCCCTCACACCCTCCTCCAGCTTGGAGTCCCTCTCCCCAGAGTAAACCATGCCCGAGGCCCCCAGAGCCCGGGCGCATAGGGCCAGGTGGGTGGTTATCCTCTTGTCCCGCTGGGGCCTGTGGCCCAGCCTTAAAACCACTAACTCCTCCAACATGGGAGTACCCCCTCACAGCCTTTATATCGTTACCCTTAACACTTGTCCTGATAGCCTTGCCCGAGAAGGTGGAAGCCCTGCCCCTGGCCAGGAAGCGGAGGGTTCTTGGGCTCCTGATCCCCGCGGTGAACCTGCCTCTCTTCGCCTACAACCTGTATTTCACAATCCAGCACCTGGGGGAGGGGTTGCCAGCCTTCATCTCAGACCACCTGGTGGAGGACGCCGTGGTTCTAGGGAGCACCCTCTTCCTAACCCTGGCCATCCCCCGCTTCTTCCCAGTCTACGCCAGCAGCTACACCTTAACGGAGGATGCCCTGGAGCTGAGGAGGTTTCTGAGGCCTGTTAAGCGTATACCGTTGAGGGAGGTGGATCGGGTGGAGCTCTACCTTAGGTCTGACGAGGAGGTTAGCCGGGAGGCCTCCGAGTACGCCTCCAACCAGGCTGCCAACCTGCGTAGAAGCGGGTTCAAGTTTAGGGACTACACCAATGATGAGCAGGCCATCCTAAACATCTTCCACGGCCAGGAGATCTACATGGTCAGCCCCGCTAGGCCCAAGGCCTTTTTGAAGGAGTTGAAGAGGCGGAATAAGAGGCTCTCTGCCAGGGTGGTGGAGTTGACTCGGCGGGGGAAGAGGGTGCGGGACCTCCAGTAGGCCGGGGGCTGTAACCCGTTTATGGGTAAAAACCCATATATTGGTGTCGAGGGGGTCTTTCACCCATGAATAGACTCACATCCAAAGCCATCACCCTGGCAGCCCTCATGGCCGCCCTAGGAAACGTGCTCTCCCTACTCACAACCCAGTTGGCACCCATCGCGCCCAACATCCCCCTGGGCCCCATAACCGTCAACCTGGCCCTGGACCTAAGCCACCTAGCCACATTCATCTCGGCAGCCCTGGGGGGCCCAGCCCTGGGCGCCGTCACAGGGGCTCTAGGGGGACTGGTGGCAGCCTTCGAGTTCGGCTTCAGCAAGGGGAACCTGGTTACAGGTTTCGGCCTCCCCCTGGGGAAGGCCTTGACGGGCCTAGCGGGGGGCTTCCTACTGCCCCGCCACACCAATAGGGTTCTCGAGACCTCAGCCAGGACCCTGGCCTCATACATTCCCGAGGCCCTTCTCACCCTCGCCCTCTTCAGGTTCCTCCTCCCCCCCCTCATGGGGCTACCTGTGGGGCTGTCCACCCTAATAGGCCTCCAGATAGTGGTGAAGGCCTGCTTCGAGATGGTGGTCCTCGGCCTTCTCCTCAACTGGGTTCTGGGCCACCCGGCTTTAAAAGCCCTGGCCGGGGAGGCCTACGTTAAACCCATAAACCCTTAGGGCCCAGAATAAACGTGTCGAACCCCTTGGTGGCAGCCAATGGCAACCCTGGACCCCAACTAGACGGGGAGTGCAGCGCGCCCCTTCGTGGTCCCAGGAGTTGGAGGCGGGTTCCAGGGTAGGAGGGTTGAGGGTGAGCATATCTGAGAGGGCCGATGAATATTTGGACCGGTTCCTGGCCTCGGACCACGGCCTGGTGCGCATCAGGGATGAGAGGTTTAGGAGGGAGGAGCTCTTGGAGGTTCTACAGCGGCGCATCCGGGAGCGGGGCTTGGAGGGGGTTTACACCTACGTCTTCTTGGGGGACCTCTACTTGGAGAAGTCTTAGAGCCCCGTGTA
>CAYWWV010000069.1:0-3018 GCA_964462185.1 uncultured Candidatus Bathyarchaeia archaeon
GAGGGTCAGGTATCTCAGCATGCCCCGGGGTAGGCCTATCTTTCTCCTGTGACAACGACTGTGCTTCAAACCCACCACACTATTATCGATTTCGATATCGAAATCGATGCTGGGATTTAAGGGTTTCCCAGGCCACGCCCCCACTCCTCTAGGAAGACCGACTCCGACAGCGGCCTCCTATCCGCCTCACCCGCCTCCCCGCGGGGTAGCCCCAGGGGTATGACTGCCTCCACCGTGAACCCCCGGGGCACCCCCAGGGCCTCGGCCACCAACCTTGGGTTGGAGGGGGTGTAGGTAAGTGTGGATAGGCCCACTTCCTGGGCTGCCAGTATGAGGTATCCTATGGAGACCCAGACGCTGGGCCGGTAGTTGGGGGCCGACTCGTCTCCCAGGACCACCACCAGCACGGGGGCCTGGGTCAGCATGGGCTTGGAGGGGCTCAACCCCTTGGACTGGTACCAGCTCCTCCTCTCCTCGGGGAGGGAGGCATAGAAGGCCCGCTCCCCCTCCTCGGCTGCCTCCCGGATACGGGCCTTGGTCTGGGGGTTGGTGACCACCAGGAACCTCCAGGGCTGGCGGTTGCTCCCGCTGGGGGCGTGGCGGGCCACCTCCAAGGCATACAAAACCCTCCCCATCTCCACCTCCTCCCCCAGGTAGCTACGGGTGCTCCTCCTCTCCCTGGCTAGCCTCAGAACCCTCATAAAGGTGAAGGGGCCAACCCAGGATTTAACCCCATCCCACCAGCCCTCACCGGTACTTGCCCCGCGCCGTCACCGGCCAAACGGCGCAGACCCGCCCCCCCTTCACCACCACAACCTCATCGTGTTGGTTCACCGCCGTGCAGCAGTGGCTGGGGACGAGCTCCAACTTGTCCCCCCACCTGATCCGGCTCCTCTGGGGGCTGCCCTCCTCGAATCCGATGATGGCGTGCTCCTCGCTGAGCCGAACCTCCTTGACCTCCAAGGGCTCCCCCTCAAACCTCACCTTGGCCACGGGGTCCGCCCCCCTGTGCCCCTCCGAGAGGGCCTTGGAGCCCGCATCGGTGACCACCCTGTCGGGGAAGTTGTCTCCCACCACCTGGGTGAGGACGGAGAGGCTGCTCTTGAAGAAGACCCCGTTGGGGCTTCTCCAACCGTAACCCGAGCCCTCGGGGCCCACCCCGAAGACGAAGCTACCCGGCTGGATCTCCGTTATCCCAGGGTAGGTCCCCGTCACCATGTAGGTAGCCGTGCTCCCCGCCGAAACAATCTCCACCTCGATCCCCTCCCTCCTGATGGCCTCCGCCGTCTCCACCGTCTCCCGGTTGCGCCTGAGGGCCAGCTCCGCCTCCACAGGGCCCTCGTAGCCGTAGATGCCCCGGAACCTGAGGCCGGGGAGCCGTGCCAGCCTCTTCACCAGTTTAACCGCCTCTGCCCCAGGGGCTACCCCGCACCGACCGTGGGAAACCTCCACCACCACGTCCTGCCGCACCCCCCACCCCTCCGCCGCCTGGCTCAGCCTCTCGGCCCCCTGGAGGTTGTCCACGGTGGCCAGGACTCTCCCCTCCCCCATGGCCACCGAGAGGCCCACCAGGGCCTCCAGCTTGGAGGGCTCAGCGATCTCCTGGCTCACCAGGAGGGTCTTATCCCCGTAGAGTATGCCGCTGTTCACCAGGGCCTCTGCCTCCCCCAGCTTCTGGGTGAGGACCCCGCAGGCCCCCGCCTCCAGCAGCCTGTTGCATATGGCGGCGGCCTTGAAGGTCTTGGCGTGGGGCCTCACCTGGACCCCCGCCTCCCGGGCGAAGCCCATCATCTTCTCGATGTTCCAATCCATCTTATCCAGGTCCAGGAGGAGGGCGGGGGTGGGCACCTCCTCCACAGGCTTACCAACAATCGACATAAACCCAATATGGGCGGGGGTTGCTTAACGGTTTCTAGCCTCTGGACCCTCCGGTTTACCCAAGGGTGAATCCTCCAAGGGGGGGTTGAGGGTCGCCCCGAAGGCGTAAATGGCGGGGGCGAAGGGGACGGGGGAGAAGACGGTGAAGTTGCTGAAGATGGAGGTTAGGAAGCCTCCCCGCGACAGAGATTTAACCCTCAGACGACAGAAGGCCATCAGGTTAGCCTATGAGCCAAGTGATAGTAGAGGACCTCGACAAGGAGAACATCGACGACGTCTTCAAGGTCTGCTCCTACGGCAGGCTGGACGACCCCCTCCAGAGGCGGGGCATCGAGATCAAGAGGCGCTGGCTCCTTGGGATGCTGGAGGAGTTCGGCCCCTGCACAAAGATCGCCTACCTCGACGGAAGGCCTGTGGCCCAGCTCCTCTTCTACACGGAGGAGGCGACACCCTTCATCGCCAACCCGCGGAGGGATGTCGTCGTCCTCCACTGCGTGTTCAACCCCTTCCCCGAGGCCCGAGGCAAGGGCGCCGGGGCCGCCCTCATCCATAGCCTCGTGGACCAATGTAGGAGGGGCCCCCCGTTCCTCCATGGACGCCCGTGTAGATTCATCATCGCGAAGCCCTTCCAAAGCGGCGAGGGCGTCTCTCTCGCCAAGTTCTACTCGTCGAACGGCTTCAAAGAGGGCCAGCGGGAGATGTTCTTGGAGATCACGGCGCCATATGAGCCGAGGGAGACGCCGGGTTACCAACCCCTTCCCGAGGACAGGGGGCGAGCCGTGATATTCACCGACGCGCTATGCGAGTGGTCGTACAGATTCGCTGCCCAAGTCGAGGGGTTCCTACGGGAGATCGACGCCAGCCTCCCAGTGGAGACCATCGATAGGTGGCTGCGTCCGGAGGAGGCCCTTAAACGGGGAGACGAGTGGCTGGTGGTCAACGCCACGCCCATCAAGAGCTTCTGGACCCAAAGCGAGGAGTTCCGCCGCGAGGTCGAGCAGGCCCTCAGCGGATGACAGGGTAACATCCTCTGCGCCAGGAGCCGCGGATCGGCTGGGGAGAGCCTCGCGCTTCGAGAGGCCGATCCAACAAAACAGGGATTGAATCCCTGGGCCTCTGACCCTAAAATGTTTGGGGGTT
>CAYWWV010000069.1:3028-3261 GCA_964462185.1 uncultured Candidatus Bathyarchaeia archaeon
AGAGAGCCTCGCGCTTCGAGAGGCCGCCGAAGACGCATGAGGGCGCGATGGAAACCTCCCTAATGGCGTTCTACAACTTCTGGTCGCGCTCTAAGGGAACGTGTCGGATTATGTCCATCCTCAAATCGTTTGCTGCCCTCGGCTTCATACTTATGATGTTCATCGACTCCTACGGAGGAGGATAATAGGCTCCTTGCCTAACAGCGCAGGTTCCTCGAAGGTGAAGAAGGCAC
>CAYWWV010000070.1:0-2622 GCA_964462185.1 uncultured Candidatus Bathyarchaeia archaeon
TCGGGGAGAACGTCCAGGTTTGGAGTTTTACCTACATCGGAGACAACACCGTTATCGGCGACAACACCAGGATCGGCTCCCTGGTGCACATCGACTACGGCGTCCGAATAGGCTCGGGCTGCAAGATCGAGGGCATGGCCTACATTCCCCCCCACACCGTCATAGGCGACGGGGTCTTCATCGGCCCTGGGGTGGTCTTCACCAACGACCCTTATCCCATGAGTGATCGAAGGGCGGGGGTTACGGTGGAGGACCATGCTGTCATATGTGCTGGGGCCATGCTTAAGGCGGGGGTGAGGGTGGGGGCGCGGGCTGTGGTGGGGATGGGGGCCGTGGTCACCCGGGATGTGCCCCCGGACACACTGGTCTATGGGAACCCTGCCAGGGCGGGCTACCCCATGGAGGAGTACCTCAGGAGGAGAAGGGAGTGGAGCCAAGGGGGTAAACCGTTAAATAGCTGACGCTGAATCTTCAACTTGTTGTGAAAGTTTTGGGGTGTTTAGGTGTAGGTGTTGTTGGGTGTGGGGCTTGGGGGCGTAGCCATGCCAGGGTTTTCAGGGAGATTCCCTTTACAAGCCTGGTGTGGGTCTCCGACTTGGACCGGAGCCGCGCCAAGGAGGTGGCAGGCCTCTACAACTCTGGGTGGACCACCAACCTGGAGGAGGTTTTAAGGGACCCGGGGGTGGAGCTGGTCTCGGTTTGCACCCCCACGGTGACCCATGGCGAGGTGGCTTTGAGGGCTTTGGAGGCGGGGAAGCATGTCTTGGTGGAGAAACCCATGGCCCACACATTGGAGGAGGCCAGGAGGCTCGTCGAGGCCGCCGAGGCCCAGGGCCTCAAGCTGTCGGTGGGCTTTGTGGAGCGGTTCAACCCCGCCGTGGTGAAGGCCCTGGAGTTCGTCGAGGAGGGAAAGGTGGGCGACGTAATCCTGGCCCACACCCGTAGAGTCAGCCGCAGCCCCGGGAGGGTGGGGGATGTGGGCGTCATCAGGGACCTGGCCATCCACGACATCGACATCATCTGCCAGCTCTTCCCCAATGGGCCTAAGAGGGTTTTCTGCACCGCGGGCAGCCTGGCCCACAGCTACGAGGACTACGCCAACATAAGCCTCAGCTACACGGGGGACCGGAACGCCTTCGTGGAGGCCAACTGGCTCACGCCGAGGGTGAGGAGGGAGCTCACCATCACGGCCTCCGAGGGCATAATCCACGTCCAGTACCGGAGCCAGGAGGTGACCCTGGAGACCGATGAGGAGGTCACCCAGCCCCTCCTCAGCTACAGGGAGCCCCTCTACCTGGAGCTGGAGAGCTTCGCCAAGGCCGTGTTGGAGAACCAGAGGCCAATGGTTTCCCCCGAGGACGGAGTAAGAGCCCTCGCCATCAGCCAAGCCGCCTTGCTCTCAGCCAAGACAGGAGGCGCCATCGACTTCACCCTGGAGTAAACCCCACCCGTAGGCCCCAGAGCCTGGAATAGCTAAGCCCAACAGGCTTATTACTTGTGGTAGTGGGAGACCACCTTCTCCACGGCCCGTACGATGAAGTCCACCTCCTCCCTGGTCAGGAAGGGGTGCATGGGGAGGCTGAGGACGCGAGTCGATAGGTCCTCGGCCGCAAGACACCTCTGGCCTGGGTAGTGGGCCTTGACCGCTGGTTGCTGGGTGAGGGCCAGGGGGTAGTGGACTGCGCACTCGATGTTCTCCGCCCTCAAGGCCTCCACGAACTCCTCACGGGAGCATTTGAACTCCTCAAGCTCCAGCCTTAGGGTGAAGTAGCTGTAGCTGGGGTGGCTGTTGGGCTGGGGTTTCTGCGGCGTCATCCCCTCAACCCTTTTCAAAGCCCTGTACAGCGTTCCACCTATGCGTCTCCGGGCCTCGAGGAACTCGTCCAGCCTGGCTAGCTGGTTGAGGCCTAGGGCAGAGGCGAGGTCCGTGATGCGATAGTTCAAGCCGAAAACCACGTGCTGGTACCGACCGGCCTCCCCGTGGCTCCTCAGCAAACACCCCTTCTCGTACAGCTCCCTGCTGTTGGTGGTGACCATCCCCCCTTCCCCAGTGGTCATGGTTTTGGAGGGGTAGAAGCTGTAGGTGTTCAGGGAGTCGTAGGAGCCCACATCACGGCCGGCGTACTCGGTTCCGTGAGCCTGGGCGCAATCGCTCACCACATATAGCCCATGGTCCTCAGCGATCTCGCCAAGAGCCTTCATATCGCAGGCGTTTCCGAATAGGTGGACGGGCGCTACTGCGCGGGTTTTAGACGTGATCTTCTCCTTCGCGTCCTCCAGGTCTAGGAGGAAGGTGTAGGGGTCCACATCGGCCAGCACAGGCCGGGCCTGGGAAAAATGGATGGTGCTGATGGTGGCTATGAAGGTGAAAGCCGGCGCTATAACCTCACACCCAGGCTCCAGGAGGCTGAGGAAAGCCAAATGCAGGGCCGCCGTCCCGTTACACACAGAATAGGCGAACCTCGCCCCTGTTTTCTCCGCGAACCTTTGCTCAAACCTCTCTGTGTAGGGCCCCTGCCGGAGTAGGCCTCTCCGAAGTAGTAACCCAATGTCTTTAAGGTCTTTGGGGGTGAACGCCGGTTTAACAAGGCTTATCCGGTATTTGGAGGTCGGTTCCCCCCC
>CAYWWV010000071.1:0-2496 GCA_964462185.1 uncultured Candidatus Bathyarchaeia archaeon
GTCTTCAAGATCCCGCCGGCGGCGATAGACAAGGTTGTCTTTGGGAGGGTTGAGGGGAAGAGCCTGAACTATTTGGAGACTATGGTCATGGCTAGGGTGATACGAGAGCTCAGGCCCGACTTGGTTTACCTCGACCCTCCAGGAGCGGGAGACCAGAGATATGTCTCCCAGATACAAATGGTCCTCGGGTTCCACCCCAAAATCATCTGCGAGGCAAAGGCCGACGCCAAGTTCCCCCCCACCTCCGCGGCCTCCATACTTGCGAAGGTCACCCGTGACCAGTGTGTGGCGGAGCTGAGAGAACGGTTTGGGGATTTCAACTCTGGGTATCCCTCGGATTGGAAGACCAGGCGTTTCCTGGAGGAATACCTTAGAAACGGTGGCGAAGAGGGCTTCATAAGATATTCATGGAAAACCGTGCGAAGCCTAGGCGCCGGAGTAGGTGGCCACGATTAGCGCATGGTCCTTCTCGTAGGGTTCAAGCCTTTTGGCGAAAATTATGGAGAAGCCGTACCCAGCCAGTGTCTCGGCTTCCCTACTAATAACCACCGATGGATCTTGGGCTGTGTCTATGCTTCTGGCCTTGACGCAGAGCATGGCCGTGCCCCCCTCCTTTAAGAATAGCCCAGCGTTTATAGCTAGAATCTCAGCCTGGTTTCGCTGGGCCACATCACAGTAGACCACATCCACCATGGGGACTAGGCCGAAGTACTCCTCGGGTTTGGATGCATCCCCGAGGATGATAGATGTGTTCACCCTGTGCTTGGAGACCTTCTCCAAGAAGTCCCTTAAGGGCCTGGGGGAGAACTCCACCCCCCAAATATGGCCGCCCTCCCCCACTATGTCTGACACATGGCTTATGGTGGTCCCAGAGGCGGCGCCCAAGTAAAGCACCCTCGAACCTGGTTTAATCGGAAGACCTTCCAGCCCCAACAGTATGGCTGCAGCCAACTTGCTCCTGGTGGGGTTCCACCCCCTGTATTCAACCCCTCCAACGGTGTACACTGGCTCTTGGTAAAACCTGATCCCCGGGGTGAGGTTCCGAGTCGCCAAAACCGACTCTGTTTCACCTGCTAACTTGTAGATGGCCGGTGAAACCTCCTCTATCTTCATATCCCCATGCACTAACCCTGAGTGGCTTCCAGGTCTGAGGAGAACATCTTTGCCTGTTCTACCGCCAGCTTCTGAAGCCAGGTCATGGGGGTCTTCAACTCATTCATGCGCTTGGCGAAGTGGTGACAGTTGATGTATCCCGGAGTCTTGCATACCCTCGTAAAGAAGTCCTTGGTGACTGGCACCGAGCAGTCTCGAATAAAGGGGCAGTCCTTCTTGTGGAACTTTTCTTGGATCGCCTCCGAGAGGGTAGACATCGGTTCTCAGATATAGGTTTCTGCTTGGTGATATTTAGATATGTTCATGGCTGGGCTAGACGACCGCCCTGCCTGGTGTTGCCAGTGGTGGGCCCGCTGAGATTTGAACTCAGGACCTTCTGATTATCAGTCAGACGCCATAACCATTCTAGGCCACGGGCCCATGCAACTGCATGATATATGCCCAGTATTAAAAAACTTACTCTGGCCCTACGCACCCCTTCGAGAATAAGCCACCACGCCGAGGACTGCTATGATAATTAGGGCGGCCCTGGCTGCCAGCCATGGGATGATATTGGGGGTGTTTTCCAGTATCTCTCCCCCCACAGGTGTGACTTGGCCGGGTGGTGGAGGCTGCAACTCTATCTGTATGAAGGACTGGATCTGGTATTCCTGGCTTTCATCGATGAGTCCAACCACCAGGTGGTCGGACTCGTCTATGGGTGAGTCGCTATATCCATAGGTCCCCCCAACCTCAAACAACCAGTCTCGGCCATCCCCGCTGTTAAGAGGCTTCATTATCTCGAACCAGTAAAACAAGCCATCAAAGTGGCCCATTCCCTCAACATTGTTCTCTCCTCCTGGAACATCGTTGACCCATGTGGTGTCTGAGAGGTTGTAGAGGTCTTGGGTGTAGCCCAGCTGTGAGACTATAGACATATCTGAGACCAGGTATCCGGAGTCCTCCGGGATTAGGTAGTAGACGAAGGCCTTGTCCCTTAAATCGTATTTCTCGTAGGGGAATCGTATTCGGTAGAGCAGGTATAGGTTTACCCCGTTATGTTTTCCCCAGATTCTGGCCTCTAGGAAGGGGGGGCTTCTTCCATAATTGGTGCCCAAGACGAGGTCCACGCTATTGGCATCGATCCACTCCTCAGAGTTGGTGGTGTCGCCGTCTAGGTACACGGGTTTGTTCATCCAAGGAACGACGAGTCTCTGAGGCATCCCTGCTACCGTGCACGTAGATTGTAAGGCCCATAGAACTAGCAATGTTTTTAGGATTTTTCTCTTGTTCATCAAATAGGCAAGCAAAAACAACAAATTCAAACCCTATGTTAAATCCAGGGGTTGTCTTTCTATTCTTGTAATTGTCTCCCTGAATTTGATTTTATCTAATTATGGTGGA
>CAYWWV010000072.1:0-2352 GCA_964462185.1 uncultured Candidatus Bathyarchaeia archaeon
TCACAACTGTTTTCAACCCACGCCCTACAACAACCCCATGGAGGAAACAACCCCCGCCCCCCGCGGGGAGCTGAGGCGGATGGGGCCCCCCAGATGCTTTGGGCCCCAAGCCAGGGAGGCAGCCTTCCCCCTGGGGGGGATCGGCACCGGCAACATCAGCCTGGGGGCTCGGGGAGACCTGAGGGATTGGGAGGTCTGGAACCGCCCCGGGAAGGGCCAGAAACTGCCCTACTCCTTCTTCGCCATAGCCGTGGATAACGGCGACCATGTGGACGCCCGGGTCCTGGAGGCCAGGCTAACGCCCCCCTACACGGGTAGCCACGGGTTCCACCCCGGCACGGCGGCTGGCCTCCCCCGGCTGGAAAACAGCAGGCTCCAGGTGAGGTACCCCTTCGCCCATGTGGACCTATGGGACCCTGGGATGCCAGTCAAAGTGAGGCTGGAGGCCTACACCCCATTCATACCCCACGAACCCCACGACTCCGGACTACCCCTGGCCTCCTTCACCTACACAGTGAGGAACACGGGGGAGACCCCCCTAAAAGTCTCGGTGGCGGCTAGCCTCCTAAACGCCGTGGGCTTCACAGGGCTCAGAGACTTTGGATGGTTGAAGCCCCAGGAGCTGGGCCAAAACGTGAACACCTTGAAGACCCAGGGGCCCCTGACGGGCCTCCACTTCACAAGCCAGAAACACAGTCCCGACAGCCCCCACTACGGGAGCATGGCCCTCGCCGTTGTGGGGGGTGACCCCACCGCCAAGCCCTATTGGCTGAGGAGTGGGTGGTGGGACGGGTTCAGAGAGTTCTGGGACGACTTTAGCCACGATGGACGGCTGAGGAGCCATGGCTACGAGACCCCCACGGCCGAGGGGGAGACCCAGCCGGGCAGCCTCTCCCTCACCCGGGAGCTGGCCCCAGGTGAGAGCCGGGACTACCAGTTTCTCTTGGCCTGGTATTTCCCCAACAGGCGGCGAAACTGGAACCAGCGCCTGGAGACCTCGGAGACGGTGAGGAACATGTACGCCACCAGGTTCGAGGACGCCTGGGAGGTCTGCACATACTACGTTGAGACCCGTGAACACCTGGAGGGAATGAGCCGGGCCTTCACCCAGGCCCTCTACAACAGCACCCTCCCCACCCACGTCATCGAGGCCGCGGCCAACAACATCACCTGCCTCCGAAGCAACACCTGCTTCTGGCTGGAGGACGGGAGGTTCCTAGCCTATGAGGGCTGCTTCGACGATGCGGGGTGCTGCGCTGGGAGTTGCACCCACGTATGGAACTACGAGCAAACCCTGGCCTACCTATTCCCCAGCCTTGAGAGGAGTATGAGGGAGACCGAGTTCCTGGTGGAGACCGATGAGGAGGGGCGTATGAGCTTCAGGGCCTTCAAGGCCTTCCCAGGGGAGAGGAGCTGGGACGTGGTTGAGGCCGCCGCCGACGGCCAGTGCGGCTCCATCATGAGGCTCTACAGGGAGTGGGTTCTCAGCGGCGACACCCAGTGGATGCTGGGCCTCTACCCCCACGCCAAACGGGCCATGGAGTACGCCTGCAAGACCTGGGACCCCGACGGCGACGGCGTCCCCGAGGCCCGGCAGCACAACACCTACGACATAAGCTTCTACGGGCCCAACCCCCTCAGCGGAGTCATGTTTCTGGGGGCCCTCAAAGCCTTCTCCCAGATGGCTGAGGCCGCTGGAGACAAACAGGCCGCCGAGAGGTTCCTGGGGCTCTACCGCTCGGGCTGGGAGAAGCTGGACCGCCTCCTCTGGAATGGCGAGTACTACCACCAGTCCCTGGAGGACGTGGACCAATACAAGTACCAGCACGGCTCGGGGTGTCTAAGCGACCAATTATTGGGACAGCTCAACGCCAGCCTCATGGGCCTCGGCCACCTCCTCCCACAACCCCACATCCAGAAGGCCCTCCAAAGCATCCACCGCTACAACTTCAAGACCAACCTAGCCCACCACGACAACACCCAGAGGACCTACGCCCTCAACGAGGAGGCGGGCCTACTCCTATGCACCTGGCCCCAGGGGGGGAGGCCCAGGCTCCCCTTTGTGTACAGCCATGAGGTCTGGCCAGGGGTGGAGTACCAGGTGGCCTCCCACCTCATATTGGAGGGGATGGTGGATGAGGGCCTGGCCCTGGCCAAGGCCGTGGTGGACCGCTACGACGGAACCAAGAGGAACCCCTGGGACGAGGTGGAGTGCGGCCACCACTACGCCAGGAGCATGGCCAGCTGGGGCCTCATCTTATCCCTCTCAGGGTTCCAGCCCCCCACCCCCCGCAGCCCCCTGGGCTTCCAGCCCCGCCTGGACTGCGACCCCTTCAAAACCTTCTGGAGCAC
>CAYWWV010000073.1:0-2279 GCA_964462185.1 uncultured Candidatus Bathyarchaeia archaeon
CCACGTCAGCCTCATGGAGGCCCTGGCGGCCCACGCAGCCAGCAACCTGGAACGGCTGTGGACCCAGGAGGAGGCCGAGGAGGCCTGGCTCAACGCCGAGTTGGAGAGGATTAAGGCGGAGGAGGCTGAGAGGCTGAGCGAGGCCAAGACCAACTTCATACGCACAGCCACCCATGAGTTGAGGACTCCCCTCACCAGCATCCTGGGCTTCCTGGAGCTGTTCTGGGAGGAGGTCGGCATGGCCCTAGAGGAGCAGCACCAGAGATACCTTGAAACAGTCATCAGGAACGCCAAGAGGCTTGAGGTGCTGACCAACGACCTCTTGGACCTCCAGAGAATCGAGTCAGGCCGATTGGAGCTGGAGAAGACGGTGTTCGACTTGGAGGAGCTGGTGAAGCAGGTTGTGGAGGAGCAGGAGCCTTTGTTCGAGTCTAGAGGCCAGAAGGTGCTGGTTGAGGCAGAGGCGGGCTTGGAGGTGTCGGGAGACCCCTTGAGGGTTCTCCAGGTTTTGGTGAATTTGCTGAGTAATGCTTCCAAGTATAGCCCTGAGGGGGGGAGAATACGGGTGAGGGTGGCTGATGGGGGTGGGGAGGTGTTGGTCTCGGTGGAGGACGAGGGGGTGGGGATAAAGCCCGAGGATATGCCCAAGCTTTTCAAGCCCTTCCCCGGTATCCGGGTGCCTGGGGTGAAGGACAGTGTGGGTCTGGGTCTCAGCATCTGCCGTGGCATCGTGGAGCTCCACGGGGGCCGCATATGGGCTGAGTCGGAGGGCCCGGGCAAAGGAGCCCGATTCACCTTCACCCTATCCAAATCCCAATCTGGCTAAGACACGCAGCCCCTAAAACACCCTACTCCTCCACAGCCAAGCTGAAAACCCCCACCGCCACAAACATCACAACCGTGGCCACCGTGAATACGGAGAGGTAGCCATAACTCTCGGCTATCCAAGCCCCCACCACGGGGGCCACCACACCAGTGATGCTGCTGGGCATAAAGGTGAGGGCGAACCCCATACCCATCTGGCTGGGAGGGCTAAGCCTCGCCGTGATGGCCGCCTGCCCCGGCATAGCCATGATGCCGCACAGCCTGTAGGCGAGGTAGAGGGCCATAAACGGGTAGACCCCTGGTATGTAGAAGGCGGATATGAAGAATATGGCGGCCAGGGCCATGCTTAAGACCACCCACCTCTTCTCCCCCCAACGGGCCGCCAAGTAGCCCCCCAAAGGCGATCCCACCAGCCCCAAAACCCCTGAAACCCCAAACATCAACCCAATCTGCACCACACTCCACCCCCTCACCTCACTCAAGTAGAGGCTGAGGAAAGGCGCGAACATACTCATCCCGAACATCCTTACCCCCCTGCTGGCGATATACAGGAGGAACTCCCGGGTGATCAGTGTCTCGGGCCCCTCCTCATCCGAGGCCTGTTCCTGGTGGTTCCAGTCTCCCCTGGGGTCGGTCCTCACCAGGAGTAGGAAGACCACCCCAAGCAGAATAGGAACCACCCAAAGGAGGTAGACCTGCCTCCACCCAAACCCCTGGGAAAGGAGGAGGGAGACGCTAAGGGGTCCCAGGCTGATGCCGAAGGTCCCCCCCGCGTTGAGAAGCCCCATGGCCCTAGACCTATCCCTGGGGGAGGCGATCCGGGCAGAGTAGCTGTGGGCAGGCGGGTGGTAGAAGGTGCTGGTGAGGGTCAACAAGACAGCCGAGGCCACAAACATCCACGCGTTGAGGCTGACCCCCGCCAAGAGCGCCCCTAATACAGCCATCCCCAGGCTCAAGGCGATCACCGTCTTGGCCCCATGCCTGTCGCTCACCCAGCCAGCGGGAATGCTGAACAAGGCCTGGCTAAGGGGGGGCACAGCCGATATTACCCCCACCTGGAGATTGGTCAACTCGAAATCCCGTTTAATCTCAGGGTAGATGGTGGACCGCATATTGCCGGCTGCGTGGATCAGGGCGTGGGTCACCACCATGGCGGCGATCCCCTTGTTCATTAGGGTGGGCTCTTTTTTCTGGTTCAAGGCTGTCCAACTACACCGCCTTGTAGCGCTTCACATTTATAACTGGATTGGTTCCAGGAAGCCACCCACCAGACACCCAAGAAGCGTAGCCACCCGCGGAAAAACCAACACTCCCCCACAAGAAACATGAAGTACGGCGGCTAACCCCGGCGACTCACACAGGGAGTCGGGAGGGCCCCCGGGGAACCCAGGCTGAGACCCACCCCACCGCTTCCCCAGGAACCCCCACCCCAAGGGGTAAACCTGGGAGGCTAT